>NZ_JAXBQT020000022.1:29602-84312 GCF_047520755.2 Stenotrophomonas sp. FR010
GGCCGGCAACCCGCAGCCCTGCAATTCCCTGGGATTGCCGGCCAGCGGCCGGCACTACCGGAAAGCCCTCAGGCGTGCAGGGCGCGGGCGTGGTGGGCGACGTGCTCGCCGATGAAGCTGGCGATGAAATAGTAGCTGTGGTCGTAGCCCGGCTGCAGGCGCAGGGTCAGCGGATGGCCGGCTGCGCCGCAGGCCTGCTGCAGGCGCTGCGGCTGCAGCTGGGTCTGCAGGAACTCGTCCGCCTCGCCCTGGTCGACCAGCAACGGCAGGCGCTCGCTGGCCGTCGCCAGCAACGCACACGCGTCCCACTGCGCCCAGTCGGCTGGGTTGTCGCCCAGATAAGCCGTGAACGCCTTCTGCCCCCACGGTACGTGGCTGGGCGCGACGATCGGCGAGAACGCCGACACACTGCGGTAGCGCCCCGGGTTGCGCAGCGCGATCACCAGCGCACCATGGCCGCCCATCGAATGGCCGCTGATCGCGCGTGCATCGGTCACCGCGAAGTTCGCCTCGATCAGCGCCGGCAGTTCCTGCGCCACGTAGTCGTGCATGCGGTAGTGCTTCGCCCACGGAGCACGGGTGGCATTGAGGTAGAAGCCTACCCCCTTGCCCAGGTCGTAGCCTTCGGCATCGGCCACGTCATCACCGCGCGGGCTGGTATCCGGCGCGACGATGATCACACCGTGCTCGGCCGCATAGCGCTGCGCGCCGGCCTTGGTGATGAAATTCTGCTCGGTGCAGGTCAGGCCGCTCAGCCAATACAGCACCGGCAGCTTCTGCGTTTCCGCCTGCGGCGGCAGGTACACGGCGAACTGCATGTCGCAGCCCAGCGTGGTGGAATGATGCCGGTAGACGTCCTGCCAGCCGCCGAAACAGGCGCGGTGTTCAATGCGTTCCATGATGCTCTCCTGCGCGGCGGCGTCAGCCGTCACGTGTGTTGATCAACTCATCCAGCTGCGACAGCAGGCGCAGAAGCGATTCGACGCCAGGCTGGCCATCCAGATTGCGGTACGCCGCCACCGCCACGTCGCTGCGCGGTGGCCATTGGCCGTCAGCGCGGGCTTCGTGCAGGCGCGGCAGGAATACCTGCGCAAGCCAGTGCTCGAACGGCATGCCATCGTCGCTGCCGAAGGCCGAAGTCACCGCACGCGGTGGCCCCACCTCGCCGTCGACCCAGCCTAGCGCACGCAACGCCTGCTCGATCGGGTCGACCAGGGCCGCGCGCGGATCTTCCGCACGCGGCCGGCGCAGGGCATCGAACCAGCCCACGCCGCGGCTCAGTAATGGACCACCGAACGGATCGACTTGCCTTCATGCATCAGGTCGAAGGCGTCGTTGATCCTGTCCAGGTCCATGGTGTGGGTGACGAACGGGGCCAGTTCGATATCGCCCTTCATCGCATCCTCGACCATGCCCGGCAGCTGGCTGCGGCCCTTCACGCCACCGAAGGCGGTGCCCATCCACTTGCGGCCGGTCACCAGCTGGAACGGGCGGGTGGAGATCTCCTGCCCGGCACCGGCCACGCCGATCACCACGCTCTGGCCCCAGCCACGGTGCGCGCATTCCAGCGCCGCGCGCATCACGTTGACGTTGCCGATGCACTCGAAGCTGTGGTCCACACCCCAGGTGGTCATTTCCACGATGACCTGCTGGATCGGCTTGTCGAAGTCCTTCGGGTTGATGCAGTCGGTGGCGCCGAATTCGCGCGCCAGTTCGAACTTGGACGGATTGGTGTCCACCGCGATGATGCGGCCGGCCTTGGCCTGGCGCGCACCCTGGATCACCGCCAGGCCGATGCCACCCAGGCCGAACACCGCCACGCTGTCGCCTTCCTGCACCTTGGCGGTGTTGTGCACCGCGCCGATGCCAGTGGTGACGCCACAGCCGAGCAGGCAGACGTGCTCCGGGTTGGCGTCCGGGTTGATCTTCGCCAGCGAGACTTCGGCCACAACGGTGTACTCGCTGAAGGTCGAGCAGCCCATGTAGTGGTACAGCGGCTCGCCGTTGTAGCTGAAGCGGCTGGTACCGTCGGGCATCACGCCCTTGCCCTGGGTGGCGCGCACCGACACGCACAGGTTGGTCTTGCCGCTCTTGCAGAACAGGCATTCGCCACACTCGGCGGTATACAGCGGAATCACGTGGTCGCCCGGCTTGACGCTGGTCACGCCCTCGCCCACTTCCACCACGATGCCGGCGCCTTCATGGCCCAGCACCACCGGGAACAGGCCTTCCGGGTCATCGCCGGACAGGGTGAACGCGTCGGTGTGGCAGACACCGGTGTGGGTAATCTTCACCAGCACTTCGCCCTTCTTCGGCGGGGCGACGTCGATCTCGACGATCTGCAGCGGCTGGCCGGGACCAAAGGCGACGGCGGCACGGGACTTCATGATGGCTTCTCCAGGATCAGGCGGAAATGGGATACAGCGTGAGCGGCGCGACGTCGCGCCGTCGTTATTTCAGGTACGAGCGGATCAACGCGCTCATGTCGCGCACGCGTTCGGCGCGTTGTTCGTCGGAGGCGGCGGGCTGGCCGAATTCCTCGCGCAGATGGGCCTCCATCACCTCGGACATCAGGCCGTTGACCGCGCCACGGATGGCGGCGATCTGCTGCAGCACCGGCCCGCAGTCGGCGCCGGCTTCCAGCGCGCGGTCCAGCGCATCGCACTGGCCGCGGATGCGGCGCACGCGGGCCAGGACCTTCTTCTTCTCTTCGGGGGAGTGCGGCATGGCGAGGCCACCTCTGAACTATACTGGGGGATAGTATATATGCAAAAAGCAGAAGGGTTGACGCAATAGGCTGCTTGGCAGCTCTACGCCGGGTGCCTGCAGAAACCAGATGCAGCCACCGCACTGTCCTAGATGCACGTCATCCGCCGCGAGCTGGCCCAGCTGCCGCCGGCCCATGCCATCTGGTCGTTCGATGATAGGTAGCTGGAGCACGACCGATGGCGGCGCTCCGGCCTACCGGGTTCAGGCCTCCTCGCGCACGTAAGCGAACGACTCGTCCAACCGCTCGAAGCCGATCACATCAGCGACGATGGCCTGTGCGTCGTCTTCGCTGATGTTTCCTTCTTCAATATCGTCAACGCGGGCGAACAACCGCTGCAACGCCGCGAACTGGTCGCCGCGCAGGAACGACTGGTGGCTCTGCAGCCAGCGCTGCAGATTGCCGGCCAGCTCGCCATGCGACAGCAGCGTATACGGCGCTTGGTAGTCGGCAACGGCTTCGACCATCTTGCGGAACAGGAAATCCTGGTAGTTGGCGGCCAGCACATCGGCACGATCATCGTCATGCCACACCAGCACGACGGGCGGCTCGGCAGAATCGGGCGCGTTGCTCCAGAAGCAGTAGCTGTCGCCGCCGCCGGTCCGCGCGAACGGCAGCAGCTGCAGGTCGGGACGCAGGGGATTGTAGTGGTCCTCGGCGGTCAGCTCCTGCCACGCTTCGAGCAGCTCATCGTGTTCCAGCGGTTCGTATTCCTGGGCGTACAACAGCACCGGTGGATCCGCCTGCAGCGTCGGGAACACCACCTCGGACCAATCCGGATGCGAACTGCCCCAGCTCAACCGGCCTGCTACCTGCAACTGCTTGAACAAAGGGGGGAAGGCCTGCCCGGTGGCCTGTTCGATGTCAGAGAGTGCGCTCATGGAAGTCCTTGTCGATGGAGGTCGCCCAGCTTGCCCGAATCCTCGCAGGAGATGAACCGGCAGCAACAGGTGGCGGGACTAGACTGCAACCACCGGATGCAGGAAATCACTGCCATGAACGCCACTGCCCGCAACTTCATCATCAACATCGACGTGCCCGACCTGGCCGCCGCCGAAACGTTCTACCTGGCCGCGTTTGGATTGCGCATCGGTCGTCGGCTCGGCCCCGGCGCGGTGGAACTGCTCGGTGGGCCAACACCGCTCTATCTGCTGCAGAACGAGGCTGGCAGCGCCGCCACCGAAGACGGCGACGTGCGTGACTACGAGCGCCACTGGACCCCGCTGCACCTGGACTGGGTGGTGGAGGACATCGACGCCGCGTTGATGCGTGCGGTCGCGGCCGGGGCGATGCTCGAGCAACCGGTGCGCGAGCGCCGCTGGGGCCGTATCGCCGTGCTGGCCGATCCGTTCGGGCACGGCTTCTGCCTGATCCAGTTCAGTGGCGAAGGCTACGACGCGCTGGTCGAATGAATTGCCGTCTGCATTGCGGGCGCCAATCCACGCATGGCGCGGGTCTACTGGTCTGGTCCTGGTGGACGCCATCCGGTAGGTGCCGACCGTTGGTCGGCACTCCTGCAGCACCTCACTCCCGCAACATATCCACGAACGCACGCAACGCACCGGGCATCTGCCGTTGCTTCGGGTAGTACAGCGCAAACCCGGCGAACGGTTCGCTCCAGTCTTCCAGCACCGCCACCATCTGCCCCGATTCGATATACGGCCGCGCGGTGTCTTCCAGCACGTAGGCCAGGCCGATGCCATCAAGCACCGCGCCGACCACGGTGCCCTGCTCGCTCAGCGTCAGCCGTCCGGGCACGTCGATTTCCAGCGCCTGCCCACCGCGCTCGAACTGCCACTTGTACAGATGCCCGCTGGCAAAGCGGAAGCGGATGCATTCATGCGCGGCCAGGTCGCGCGGATGCAGCGGCGCCGGATGCCGCCGCAGGTAATCCGGCGAGCCGACGATCAGCCCACGCAGCGGCGGCCCCATCGGCACCGCCACCATGTCCTCGGGCACGAACTCGTGCAGGCGCACGCCGGCGTCGTAGCCCTCGGCGACGATATCGACCAGCCCATCATTTTCGGTCAGCTCCACCCGCACGTCGGGATGGGCGTGCAGGAAGCGCGCCAGCCGAGGCCGCAGCTGGGTCGCCACCGCCGCGCGGGTGGCGTTGATCCGCAGCAGGCCGGCCGGGGCGGCGCGGAAGTGGTTCATTTCTTCCAACGCGTCATGCACCTGCCCCAGCGCCGGCTGCAAGCGCTCCAGCAGGCGCTGCCCGGCCTCGGTCAGGGCCACGCTGCGCGTGGTGCGGTGGAACAGGCCCACGCCCAGTCGTTCTTCCAGCGCGCGGATCGCATAGCTCACCGCCGAGGTCGACAGCGCCAGCTCGGCGCCAGCGCGGCGGAAGCTGCGGTGGCGGGCAACCGCCGCGAACGCGGCCAGGTGGGAAAGGTTGTCAGTGGCCATGATTGTGCAGTTTCACTTGATGAATCATGCCGATATCCACGCTTCTTGCCATTGGGAACGCGGCGTATTGTAAAGCGCCTTTCGATAAACCCTGCCAAGGATTCCCCATGTCCCTCGCCCGTGGTTACGCCGCCCATTCCCATACTGCTCCGCTGGTCCCCTATGAGTTCGAACGCCGTGCGGTCGGTCCCGACGATGTGCGCATCGAGATCCTCTACAGCGGCATCTGCCACTCCGACCTGCACCAGGCCCGCGATGACTGGGGTGGCTCGATCTACCCGATGGTGCCGGGCCACGAGATCATCGGCCGCGTCACCGAGGTCGGCAGCAACGTCACCCGCTTCAAGGTCGGCGACCACGCCGGCGTGGGTTGCATGGTCGACTCCTGCCGCCACTGCGACGCCTGCCAGCACGACCTGGAGCAGTACTGCGCCGAGGGCGCGACCTGGACCTACAACGGCCGTGAACGCGAAAGCGGCGCACCGACCTACGGCGGCTATTCCGACCACGTGGTGGTAGAGCAGCGCTTCGTGGTGAAGGTCTCCGACACCCTCGACCTGAAGGCGGCCGCACCGCTGCTGTGCGCCGGCATTACCACGTGGTCGCCGCTGCGCCATTGGAAGGTCGGCCCGGGCCAGAAGGTCGGCGTGATCGGCCTCGGCGGCCTCGGCCACATGGGCGTGAAGTTCGCCAAGGCGCTCGGTGCGCACGTGGTGATGATCACCACCACCCCGGAAAAGGGCGCCGATGCCAAGCGCCTGGGCGCCGATGAGGTGCTGGTCTCGCGCGATGCGGCGCAGATGAAGGCGCACGCCGGCAGCTTCGACTTCCTGCTCAATACCATCCCGGTCAGCCATGACACCAATCCGTACATGGGCCTGCTCAAGCGCGAAGCCACCATGTGCCTGGTGGGCGTGCTGACCGAACTGGACCCGCCGTTGACCGGCGGCAGCGTGATCTTCGGCCGCAAGCACCTGACCGGCTCGGCGATCGGCGGCATGGCCGAAACTCAGGAAATGATGGACTTCTGTGCCGAGCACGGCATCGTCAGCGATGTGGAGATGATCGACATCAGGAACGTCAACGAAGCCTGGGAGCGCATGGCGAAGAACGATGTGCGCTACCGCTTCGTGATCGACATGGCGACGTTGAAGAACGCGGCCTGAGCCAAGACGGATCTGGAAATGAAAAACCCCGGCAATGCCGGGGTTTTTCTTTTGGGTAGTGCCGGCCGCTGGCCGGCAACCCCGCATGACGGTCAGTACGCGAACTCGCGGAACACCGGATCGACGTCACCATGCCAGCGGCCATGGAACAGCGCCAGCTTGCGCTCGGCCGGGGTCAGGCCGGATTCGACGATCTCCTGCAGCACGTCCAGGAACTTGCTCTCGTCCTGGCCATCGGCATTGCGCGCCGCACGGCGCTTGAGGCCTTCCACGGAAATCCTTACCGCTTCCCGGGCCAGGTCGCGCACCGTGCCGTTGCGGAACGGCAGGTTCATTGCATGCTTCGGCACGCCGTCACGCAGCGCATGGCGCTCGGCCAGGGTGAAGTCATGCACCAGGTCCCAGGCAGCGTCCAGCGCAGTGTCGTCGTACAGCAGGCCCACCCAGAACGCCGGCAGCGCACACAGGCGGCTCCACGGGCCACCATCGGCGCCGCGCATTTCCAGGTACTTCTTCAGGCGCACTTCCGGGAACGCGGTGGTCATGTGGTCCGACCAGTCGCGCAGGGTCGGCAACGCGCCCGGCAGCACCGGCAGCTTGCCCTGCATGAAGTCGCGGAAACTCTGCCCGCTGGCGTCGTGGTAGGTGCCGTCGCGATAGGAGAAGTACATCGGCACGTCGAGCAGGTAATCGACATAGCGCTCGTAGCCGAATCCATCCTCGAACACGAAGTCGAGCATGCCGGTGCGGTCGGCGTCGGTGTCGGTCCAGATGTGCGAGCGATAGCTCAGGTAGCCGTTCGGCTTGCCTTCGGTGAACGGCGAATCGGCGAACAGCGCGGTGGCGATCGGCTGCAGCGCCAGCGACACGCGGAACTTCTTCACCATGTCCGCCTCGGTGGCGTAGTCCAGGTTCACCTGCACCGTGCAGGTGCGGGTCATCATGTCCAGGCCCAGCGAACCGACCTTGGGCATGTACGCGCGCATGATCTTGTAGCGGCCCTTCGGCATCCACGGCATTTCATCGCGCTTCCACTTCGGCTGGAAGCCCATGCCGAGGAAACCCAGCTGCAGTTCGCCGGCCACCTGCGCCACTTCGTTGAGGTGGGTGCCGGTCTCCACGCAGGTCTGGTGGATGGTCTCCAGCGCCGCGCCGGACAGCTCCAGCTGGCCGGCCGGTTCCAGCGTCACCGAGGCCCCATCGCGCAGCAGGGCGATGGTGCGGCCATTCTCCTGTACCGGCTCCCAGCCGAAGCGGACCAGGCCGTTGAGCAGTGCTTCGATGCCGCGCTCCCCCTCGAAGGTCGGCGGGCGCAGGTCATCCAGGCGGAACCCGAACTTCTCGTGCTCGGTGCCGATGCGCCACTGCGCGCGGGGCTTCTCGCCCGAGGCGATCACCTCCACCAGCTGCGAGCGGTCGGTAATGGGGGTATCGGCGACGTGGCTGGGGCTCGACAAGGGGAAGGCTCGCTGGACAGTGGCGGGGGATGTGGGGCTCGCGGCCTTCCATCGCAAGGGCGCACTATAGCGTGGCACCTCGTTGCGTCATGCGACGGTGACGGGTTTCAGCATCCTACCGACGCCCTCTTGACCCTCGTACACTCAACGTCATGAGCCGCCATTCACGACACCCCGAACTGCACCGCTCCGAGCGCGTCGGCTGGCTGCGTGCCGCCGTGCTGGGCGCCAATGATGGCATCGTCTCGGTGGCCGGCCTGGTGGTCGGCGTGGCCGCCGGCGGCGCCTCCGCTACCACCATCCTCGCCACCGGCGTGGCCGGCACCGTGGCCGGCGCGATGTCGATGGCCGCCGGCGAGTACGTCTCGGTACAGACCCAGGCCGACACCGAGGACGCAGACCTGGCAATGGAAAGGCGCGAGCTGCGCGAAAATCCGCACAGCGAGCTGGAGGAGCTGGCTTCGATCTACCGCCACCGCGGCCTGGAGCCTGCGCTGGCACGGCAGGTGGCCGAACAGCTCACCGCCCATGATGCGCTGGGTGCCCACGCCCGCGACGAACTGGGCATCACCGATACCCTGCGCGCCCGCCCGCTGCAGGCAGCGCTGGCCTCGGCCGGTGCGTTCACCTGCGGCGCGGCGCTGCCGGTGCTGACCGCCCTGCTCGCACCGGTCGACAGGGTCGCACTGATGACCACGGCCAGTACCCTGCTCGGCCTGTGCCTGACCGGCGCAGTGGCGGCCAGGGCTGGCGGCGCACCGCCGGTTCGCGGTGCGATCCGGGTGATGTTCTGGGGCGCATTGGCGATGGCCGCGGCGGCCGGCGTCGGTCGCCTGTTCGGTGCCCACGTGTCATGACCGCCATGCTGCCACCGGCCACCGCACTGCTGGCCGAGATGGCCAGCCTGGCCGGCTGCGCACGCGCCGAAGGTTATGCGTGCATCACCGCTCGGCGCGAACATGGCGCCAGCTCGGTGGAGATTCCACAACCACAGTTCGCGATCCTGCTGGAAGGCCGCAAGCAGGTGCGTACCGCGCACCAGTCGCTGGAGTTCATCCCCGGCGACATCCTGCTGCTGACCCAGCGCTGCCGCATCGATGTGGTCAACACCCCCGACCCACGCAGTGGCCGCTACCTCAGCGCCATCGTGCCGCTGTGTGCCGAAGTGCTGGCGGCCGCACGTACGCTGTGGAGCGGGGAGCTTCCCGCCGCCGGTCATGCGATGGCGCGACTGCCGTTGATCGATCATGGCGAGGTGCTGCGCCAGTGGCGGCAATCACTGCAGGACGGCCGTTACAGCGAAGCGCGGCTGGCCCTGGCCTCGTTGGTACTGACCCTGTGCCGGCAGGGCCACGGCAACCTGCTGCTGCCGAAGGCGCCGAGCCTGGGCGAACAGATCCGCGACCGCATCGCCGCCGAACCGGCTCGCGACTGGCAATCGCGTGATGTGGAAGCGCTGTTCGCGCTGAGCGGCGCGACCCTGCGCCGTCGGCTCGCCGCCGAGGACACCAGCCTGCGCCAGCTGCTCACCGAGGCCCGGCTGGCGCATGGCATGCAGCTGCTCTACACCACCGACCTGCCGCTGAAGACCGTGGCCGCACGCGCGGGCTACCGGTCTGCGGCCAGTTTCAGCAAGCGCTTCGCCGAGCAGTACGGGCTGGCTCCCACAGACATTTGAGGGGGTTCAGCAGGGCTTGCAGCCCTGCACCTGCAGACGCGACGGCAACAGCCGAAGCAACAGCAACAGCGTGCATTCCGTGAGGTGGCGGGACGGTGTCGGAGTGCGGGGACGCCGCAAGTACGTCCCTGTAGGCTTGGCAGCCGCATCCATGCGGCTGACACCCCGCACTCCGACACCGCCCCACCTCTGACAGATCGTCGCGGCTGTTGGTAGGTGTCGACCTTGGTCGACACATCTGTCAGACATCGAAATCGATCTGACCCCAAGAGAATTTCCAACAGATCGCGGAAAACTGTCGAAGGCGGTGTGGGTCCGGTTGCGGGGGCGTGAGCCGCATGGGCCCGAGGCATGCCTCGGGCGGGTTGGGCAGGACGCCCAACCCCGGCCTTGCCGTGTGCGCAGGAAAGCGCACACGAGCAAGCGGCGACCGAGCTTACATGGACGTACTTGCAGCGTCCCCCGCAACCGGACCCACCCCGCCATCCCACAGAGATCCAGCTTTTGACGTTGCTTTGGCTGCGGCGGTTGCCTCTGCGGGTGCAGGGCGCAGCCCTGCAGACAACACCCCTTCCCTGAGCATTCCGCGCAGTGGTTTGAGCGCCGCGCACACGCCGGCCGCGGCACGCTAATGCAGCAACGGAATCGCCCGTCGTCCACCGAGAACCGCCATGACCCTGCGCCACCTGCCCCTGCGCACCGCCCTGCTGCTGGCCCTGTCCGCCCTGCCACTGGCCGCGCTGGCCGAAGCCACCTCGCCCGCGCCCACCCAGCAGGTGCCCGGCGTCTACCACCAGCGCGTCGGTGCGCTGCAGGTCACCGCCCTGTTCGACGGCGTGGTCGCGCTGGGCCGGCAGGAAGTGGTCGACGTGCCGCCGACACTGGTCAGCCGCCTGTTGGAAGGCCGCTACGTGCCCGAAGACAAGAAGGGCCTGCAGACCGCGATCAACGCCTTCCTCGTGCGCCAGGGCAACCACCTGACCCTGGTCGATACCGGCACCGCGCAGTGCTTCGGCCCCGGCCTGGGCCAGGTGCTGGGCAACCTGCGCGCCTCCGGCGTGGACCCGGCCGAGGTGGACGAGGTGCTGCTGACCCACGCCCATCCGGACCACCTGTGCGGGGTGCTCGATGCGCAGGGCAAGCCGGCCTACCCGAATGCCACCGTGTGGCTGTCCAGGGCCGATGCCGACTACTGGCTCAATCCGGCCAGCGAGGCTTCTGCGCCGAAGGGTGTGCGCTTCGCCTTCCCGCTGGCACGCAACGCGGTGGCGCCGTACCAGGCCAGTGGCCACCTGCGCACGTTCAACCCCGACGATGCCGTGCCCGGCGGCGCGGTGGCAATGGACACCCATGGCCACACCCCCGGCCACGTCTCCTACCGGTTCGACAGCCAGGGCCAGTCACTGCTGGTGTGGGGCGACGTGCTGCACTTCCATGCGGTGCAGTTCGCGCACCCGGAGGCCGCGTTCGAGGCCGATTCGGACCGCAAGGCGGCCATCGCCAGCCGTCGCGGGCTGCTGCAGCAGGCCACCGCCAACGGCTGGTGGGTGGCCGGTGCGCACCTGCCGTTCCCCGGCCTGGGCCACGTCCGCAGTGAAGGCCAGGCCTATGCGTGGGTCCCGGCGGAGTATTCGCCGTTGAAATGACCTCGTGTAGCGCCGAGCCCATGCTCGGCTACCACGCGCAGCGTGCCGGGATTCCGCAGCCGAGCGTAGGCTCGGCTCTACAGGAAGGCAGGGAAGGCCTTATTCCAGCCCCAGCCAGCCGCCGATCACGGCGCGCGCTTCGTCCACGCCGGTACGGTCTTCGCCGGAGAACACCTGCACGCTGACGCTGTCACCGTAGGCCGATTGCAGCTCCTTGCGCACCTTCTGCAGGGACTGCATCTGCTGGCTGCGGCTGAGCTTGTCGGCCTTGGTCAGCAGGGCGTGCGCCGGCAGGCCGCGCTGCACGGCATAGGACAGCATCTGCCGGTCGTAGTCCTTCAGCGGATGACGGATGTCCATCACCACCACCAGCCCCTTCAGGGCCTCGCGGGTGCGGAAGTACTTGTCGATGAAAGCCTGCCAGTGCGCCTGCAGGTCCAGCGGCACCTTGGCGTAGCCGTAACCGGGCAGGTCGACCAGATGCGCCTCCGGGGTGACCTGGAAGAACACCAGCTGCTGGGTACGGCCGGGGGTCTTGGAGACACGCGCCAGGGCGTTCTGGCGGGTCAGCGCGTTGAGCGCACTGGACTTGCCGGCGTTGGAGCGGCCGGCGAAGGCCACTTCGGCCCCTTCGTCGGGCGGCAGCTGCCGCACGTTATGGGCCGAAAGGTGGTAACGGGCGCGTTCGATGAGCAATGACATGTGCCTAGGATCGCATGTTGCGGCGCCGCGCGCCCGTGCCGGCGGCCTTTGCGGGCATTTTGCTGCACTGCTGCGTTGACCGTGCGCGGAAACGGCGTTGATAATCCGAACGATGCCGGCGGCCACCGCCCGGCCCGGTCCATACGGAGCTTCAGCATGCGCCACGCTCGCGTTCTTGCCGTATCCGCCCTTGCCACTGCTGTAGTCGTTGCCGCTGCTGCGTTCGCGCAGACCACGTTGACCCCGCTGCCCGACAATGGGCCGATCAACACCGCCTCGCTGGAGGTGGATTTCAGCAAGACCCACTGGGGCGATGCCAAGGCCGGCCAGGCCAAGGCCTCGGCCTGCGCGGCCTGTCATGGCGTCGACGGCAATTCCACGGTGGACATGTATCCGTCCATTGCCGGCCAGAGCGAGCGCTACGTGGCCCAGCAGATGGCCCTGATCGCCAATGGCCAGCGCAGTTCCGGCGCGGCAGTGGCGATGGTGCCGTTCGTGCAGAACCTCACCCCGCAGGACATGCGTGATATCGGCGCCTACTTCGCCACGCAGAAAGCCAACGCCGGCATCGCCGATGACACGGCGGTGACCGAGGGCCCGTACAAAGGCATGAAGTTCTACGAGATCGGCCAGCAGCTGTACCGCGGCGGCGATGCCAAGCGTGGCCTGCCGGCCTGCATGGCCTGCCATGGCCCCAGCGGTGCCGGCAATCCCGGTCCGGCCTATCCGCACCTCGGTGGGCAGCACGCCAGCTATGTCGCGCGCCGCCTGCAGGAGTACCAGGCCGGCCAGACCAACGAGACCGACAAGGCGCACTTCCAGATCATGGCCACGGTCGCGCAGAAGCTCAGCGAGCAGGAGGTGCAGGCGCTGTCGAGCTACCTGCAGGGCCTGCACAACAAGGCCGACGATGTGGCCGGCGCGGCCACGCCAACACAACCGGCTGCCGCCCCCTGACCACCACTGGTCGGCCCGGGCCGCGACGACGGCCCACGGCTGCGGTATGTTTCCTTCACGCCGGCGGCTGCGCCGGCGTTGCTTTTTTCAACGGAGATGCGTGTCGATGAGGTTGATTTCCCGCCTGCTGTTGTCCGTGCTGGTGCTGCTGCCGCTGGCAGCCTGCGCCGCCACCCCCGCCAATGCCCCGCTGGTCGAGGGCAAAGACTACGAGCGCATCGCCCAGCCGGGCCCGTTCCAGCCGCTGGCCGGCAAGATCGAGGTGGTCGAAGTCTTCGGCTACACCTGCCCGCACTGCGCCCATTTCGAACCGCAGCTGGAAGCCTGGGCGGCCAAGCTGCCGGCCGACGTGCGCTTCACCCCGGTCCCGGCGGCCTTCGGCGGTGCCTGGGATGCCTGGGCCCTGGCCTACTACGCCGCCGATGAAGTCGGCGTGGCCAAGCGCAGCCATGCCGCCGTGTTCAAGGCCCTGCACGAGCAGGGGTCGCTGCCGATGCAGAACGTCTCGGCCGATGAGCTCGCCACCTTCTACAAGGCCTACGGCGTGACCCCGGACCGCTACATCCAGGCCCTGCGCGGCGATGCCGTGCAGAAGAAGGTCGACGCCGCGCGCGCGTTCGCCCAGCGCACCAAGATCCCGGGCACCCCGGCCCTGATCATCAACGGCCAATACCTGGTGCGCGGCGAGAGCTTCGACGACCAGCTGCGCATTGCCTCGGCGCTGATCGCGCAGGCGCGCGCCGCCCGCGGCCGCTGAACCAACACCCACCACCGACACGGCGTTGTCGCCGCCGCATGTCATCATTTCCCCTTGGCCGGCGCTTGCCGCCGGCCCCACCTTTCCAGATGCTGGAGACGTTTCCATGAAGATCCGTTACGCCCTCGCCCTCGCCCTCGCAGCGCTGCTGCCGATCCTGGCGGCCTGCAAGGCCGACGACGGCAGCACCAACACCACCGCGGCCCCGGCCGAACCGGCAGCCACCCCGGCAGCCACCACCGAACCGGCTGCTGCGCCGGCAGCGGGCAGCGAAGGCGCCGCGCCGGCTGCCGCTGAAGGCGAGAAGGCCCCGGCCGAAGCGGCGCCGGCCGCCGCACCGGCCCCGACCACCGCCGCACTGACCGGCCCGGCTCCGGTGGAAGGTGCCGACTACCAGGTGATCCCGAACGGCCAGCCGTTCCAGCCGGCCGCCGGCAAGATCGAAGTGACCGAGATCTTCGGCTACGTCTGCCCGGCCTGCGCCGCGTTCCAGCCGCTGGTCGGCCCATGGAAGGCCGGCCTGCCCAGCGACGTGAACTTCGTCTACGTGCCGGCCATGTTCGGCGGCACCTGGGATGACTACGCCCGTGCCTTCTACGCCGCGCAGACCCTGGGCGTGCAGGAGAAGACCCACGAAGCGCTGTACGCCGCCATCCACTCGCAGAAGACCCTGAAGGGCGAGCGCGGCCGTGACTCGGTGGAAGACATCGCCAAGTTCTACGCCGCCTACGGCGTCGATCCGAAGCAGTTCGCGGCCACCATGGGCAGCTTCGCGGTGAATGCCAAGACCAACTCGGCCAAGCAGTTCGCCCAGCGCAGCCAGATCAGCGGCACCCCGTCGATCATCGTCAACGGCAAGTACCTGGTGAAGGGCAAGAGCTTCCCGGACATGCTGCGCATCGCCGACCACCTGATCGCCCGCGAACGCGGTGCGGCCCAGGCTCACTGATCCAAGAGAAGCATTTCCCGGCCGTGAATTCCCCCCGTACACGGACCCTGCGCTTGCTGACGGCCAACATCCAGGCCGGCTCAAGTACCCGCCGTTACAGCGACTATGTGACCCGCAGCTGGTCACATGCGTTGCCGGCGGGTCGCAAGCGCAGCAGCCTGGACGCGATCGCCACCCTGGCGCGCGAACATGACATCGTCGGCCTGCAGGAGGCCGACCCGGGCAGCCTGCGCTCGGGCTTCACCAACCAGACCCATTACCTGGCCCAGCGCGCCGGCTTCAACTACTGGAGCCACCAGCCGAACCGGCGCATGGGCGGGGTCGCGTCCAGCGCCAATGGCCTGCTGAGCAAGCTCGAACCGGTGGAAGTGCAGGACCACGCCCTGCCCGGCCGCATCGGCGGGCGCGGCGTGCTGCTGGCCAAGTTCGGCGACGGTACCGACGGCCTGGCGGTGGCGGTGGCGCATCTGTCATTGGGCGCGGGATCGCGGATGTCGCAGCTGGGCTTCATCGCCGAGCTGCTGTCCGACCACCCCAACGCGGTGCTGATGGGCGACTTCAACTGCCTGGCAGAACGCCCGGAAATGCAGGTGCTGTACCAGAAGACCCGGCTGCAGCCGCCCGGCTGCATCGTGCCGACCTTCCCCAGCTGGCGCCCCGACCGCGCCATCGACCACATCCTGGTCAGCAGTGGCCTGCAGACCCGCACCGTGGAAGCCATACCGGCCGCGTTTTCCGATCACCTCGCCCTGGCGATGCAGATCGACGTCCCGGCCGACGCCCTGCGCTGACCGCCCCCCCCCTGGTAGGTGCGGACCGTTGGTCCGCACGCTTCGCGCCGGCCGCCGCCTGGCGTCCCCTAAATCAGGGCGTAAACGACTTAATCCCCTCCGTCCCTTTTTTCAGGCGGTGACCGGCACCTTCAATCGCCGCGCGGTCATCGTGCTGCCCACCGAGGCCAGCACCGTGCAACCGATCGCCAGCCACTGCAATCCATGCAGGTGCTCGTGCAGCAGCAGCATCGCCCACAGCGCGGCCACCGCCGGCTCCATGCTGATCAGGATGCCGAAGGTCTCCTTTGGCAGGCGCTTGAGCGCCATCATCTCCAGCGACATCGGGATCGCACTGGACACCAGCGCCACCAGCAGGCCGGCCGCCAGGATCTTCGGATCGAGCAGCGCGGTGCCGGCATGAACCACGCCCACCGGCACCACCACCAGCGATGCCGCCAGCAGCCCCAGCGACACCGAATGCCCGGCGTGCAGGTGGCCGGCACGCTTGCCGAACACGATGTACAGGCCCCAGCACGCCGCTGCGCCCATCGCATACAGCACGCCTGCCGGATCCAGTGCCGGCCCGCCGCCGATCGGCAGCAGCAGCAACAGCCCCACCGCCGCGCACCCCACCCAGACGAAGTCGATGGGGCGTCGTGATGACAGCATCGCCACCGTCAGCGGCCCGGTGAACTCGATGGCCACCGCGATGCCGAAGGGAATCGTGCGCAGGGCCATGTAGAACAGCAGGTTCATCAGGCCCAGGGTGAGCCCGTAGCGCAGGAGGGTGATGGCATCCACGCGGCGGGTCCTCCAGCGCCACGGCCGCCAGAACAGCAGCAGCAGCAGCGCCGAGAAGCCCACGCGCAGCGCACTGGTGCCCTGTGGGCCGATCAGCGGGAACAGGTGTTTGGCGTAGGAGGTGCCGATGGCCAGCGAGGTGACCGAGCCGAGCACCGCCAGCGCCGGCAACATCGGCGCAAGTCGTGAGGTCTGCATGGGCAAAGTCTATTGCGCCGGCGCCGAGCACTTGGCTCAATTGACAGCCCGTTCGTGCAACTTCTGCTCGCCATGGCCACCGCCCCCGTGCTCGACAGCTTCGACCGCGCCATCCTCGACCTGCTGCAGCGGGACAACACCCTGCCGCAGCGCGAGATCGCCGAGGCCGTGCACCTGTCCACCCCGGCCGTGCAGCGACGCATCAAGCGGCTGCAGGACAGCGGCGTGATCGCGGCCAACGTGGCGGTAGTCGCCGCAGCCAAGGTCGGGCGACCGCTGACCATCATCGTCGAGGTGCGCGTGGTCAGCGAGCTGCGTGAACGCGTGGCGCCGCTCAAGCGCCGCGTGCAGGACGACCCGGCCGTGCAGCAGTGCTACTCGATCACCGGCGATGGCGATTTCCTGCTGCTGCTTTCGGCCGCGTCGATGGAGGAGTACGAGGCGATCACCGAGCGCCTGTTCGGTGGCGATGACAACATCGAGCGCTTCCGCACCTCGGTGGCACTGGGAACGTTGAAGCGCAGTTTCGAAGTGCCGCTGGCCCCGGTTCTGTAGCGCTGAGCCATGCTCGACTGCGCTTTGACCACAAAGTAACAGCCGCCGAGCATGGCTCGGCGCTACAGTCGGAGACCATGAACACACCGCCCTCCCCCGCCCGTCGCCTGCGCCGCTGGCTGCTGCGCGGCCTGTGGCTGGTCATCGCGATCGTTGCCGCGATGGCGCTGTGGAACAGCCCATGGGCTGCTGCACCGAAACTGCTGTGGACACTGTCGCGGATGCCTCCGGCCACCGAGCTTCCGGTGCCGGTGGAAGGCGTGCGGCCCCGCCAGATCGCCGATACCTTCGGCGCCCCACGCGGCCGTGACCGCTCCCACGCCGGCATCGACATCTTCGCCAGGCGCGGCACCCCGGTGCGCAGTGCCACCGCCGGCGTTGTCGTGGATGTCAGCGACCGCGGCCTCGGTGGCCGCCAGGTGTGGGTGATCGGGCCCGGGCGCGAGCGCTACTACTACGCCCATCTGGACGACTGGGCCGAGGGCCTGGCGCGCGGCCAGGTGGTCCAGGCCGGCGACCTTCTCGGCCACGTCGGCGACAGCGGCAACGCCAAGGGCACGCCGCCGCACCTGCACTGGGGCATCTACGGCGCCGACGGCGCCCGCGATCCACTGCCGCTGCTGCGTTGAACACCATATGCTGCGTCGAGTCCTGCGTGAGCGCCTTCCTCGTTCATGATTTGTAAATAGGAATAGTTCGTATTACCATTTCTTTCGTTTCCGGTGGTGCCAGGACGGCCTGCCCGCCCGTTTCCCACCCGTAGCGCCTCGCCTTCTGGATGCTGGCCGAGCGCGCGTGCTCGTCCAGGACCCCCATGAACCGTTCCGCCTTCCGTATCCCGCAGCCGCAACGGCTGTCCGTTGCCGTGCTCGCTGCACTCTGCGCCGTGGCCCCGGCCGCCTTCGCCGACACCGCCGCCGACCCTACCACGCTCGACAAAGTGGTGGTCAAGGGCGAACGCGCCGAAGGCTATTCGGTGCGCCGCACCTCGGCCGGTACCCGCTTCGACCTGGCGCCGCGCGAGATCCCGCAGTCGCTCAGCATCATCAGCCACCAGCGCATCGAAGATCAGAACCTGGACGACATCATCGACGTGCTGGCCAACACCACCGGCGTCAGCAGCACCCAGTCCGACAGCGAGCGCACCGAGTTCTATTCGCGTGGCTTCTACATCGATAGCTACCAGTTCGATGGCCTGCCGACGCAGATGGTGCAGAACTGGAGCTACGGCGATTCCGGCCTGGACCTGGCGCTGTATGACCGCGTGGAAGTGGTGCGTGGCGCCACCGGCCTGCTGACCGGTGCCGGCAACCCGTCGGCGTCGGTGAACCTGGTGCGCAAGCACGCCGACAGCGCCGAACTGACCGGCAGCGTCTCGGTGAACGTCGGCAGCTGGGGCCGCACCCGCAGCACCGTGGACGTGACCACCCCGCTGAACAAGAGCGGTTCGGTGCGCGCCCGCGTGATCGGCAGCTACCTGGACACCGACGCGCAGATGGATCGCTACAACCAGCACAAGACGCTGGGCTACGCCGTCATCGACGCCGACCTGACCCCGGACACCCAGCTGAGCGTGGGCTACGACTACCAGCAGAAGCGCGCCAACGGCGCCACCTGGGGTGGTTTCCCGATGCTGTTCTCCGATGGAACCAGCACCGGCTACGACGAATCGTTCAATCCGAACCCGAGCTGGACCTACTGGGACACCACCAGCAAGCGCGCGTTCGCCACGTTGGAACACGCCTTCAACGATGACTGGAAAGTCCGCATCGGCGCCACCCACGACGAAACCAAGGCCGACGACAAGCTGTTCTACCCGGCCTACAACGACTGGGTCACCGGCGCTTCGTTCTTCGACAAGAACACCGGTGCCGGCATTTCGCCGTCGGCCGGCTTCTACAACACCGAACGCAAGGTCAATGCGGTGGACGGCTACTTCAGTGGCGCGTTCGAGCTGTTTGGCCTGAAGCACGAAGTGATGGGCGGCCTGAGCTACAACAAGCGCGAGTACGCCAACTACGGCGACTACCAGATCGGCGGCGCCGGCCTCGCCTGGGACCCCTTCTCCAGCTACCTGAACTGGAACGGCAACATCAGCGAACCGAACTGGAATCCGCTGGCCCTGGCCAGCGAAGGCACCATCACCCAGAAGGCCGCCTATGCTGCAGCACGCCTGTCGCTGGCTGATCCGCTGAAGTTGATCGTGGGCGCGCGCTACACCGACTGGAAGAGCGAAGGCGAAGGCGCCGACCGTTCGCACAAAGTCACCTCCCCGTATGCGGGCCTGGTGTTCGACATCAACGACACCTACTCCACCTATGCCTCGTACACCGAGATCTTCCAGCCGCAGATGCTGAAGGACCGCAACGGCAGCTACCTGGACCCGGTGGACGGCAAGAGCTACGAAGTGGGCGTGAAGGGTGCCTGGTTCGACAACCGACTGAATGCCTCGGTGGCGGTGTTCCGCATCGAGCAGGACAACGTCGGCCAGTCCACCGGCGAGCCGGTCATCGGCGGCACCGGCGGCGAAACGGCCTACGTGGCCGCGCGTGGCACCGTCAGCCGTGGCTTCGAGTTCGAACTGAACGGCGAACTGGCACCCGGCTGGAACGGGACCTTCGGTGCTTCGCGCTACGTGGCCAAGGACATCAACGGCGCCGACATCAACACCAACCTGCCGCAGACCGCGCTGAAACTGTTCACCAGCTACACCCCGCAGTCGCTGCAGGCACTGACCGTCGGCGGCGGCGCCAACTGGCAGAACCGCATCTACTACGCGGTGCCGGCTTACGGCCGCATCGAACAGAGCGGCTACGCCCTGGTCAGCGCCTTCGTGCGTTACCGCCTGTCGCCGGAATGGAGCGTGCAGGCCAACCTGAACAATCTGCTGGACAAGAAGTACTTCTCGCAGATCAACGGCTACGGTGCGTACGGCGATGGCCGCAATGGCTCGCTGACGTTCACCTGGGCGTTCTGATCAGACGCGGGGTACGACCGCCCCGCACCTGTAGAGCCGAGCCCATGCTCGGCTCAGAGAATCAGCCGAGTGCGGGCTCGGCGCTACATCCGCAAGGCAGCGCCGGAACTGACCGGCGCTGCCCCTCTCACATCAGAACCGCAGGTCCGCGCGCAGGTACCAGTAACGGCCACGCGGGATGTCGTAGGTCGAGGCGTCATACCCGTTCAACGAGCACGACAGGCAGATCGGCGGATCCTTGTCGAACACATTGTTCAGGCCCGCGGTCAGCTGTAGCCCCTTCATCCAGTCGATCTTGTAGCCCACCTGCATGTCGTGGAAGGTGGTGGCCGAGAGCGTGTTGGTGCCGTCGGCCTGGTTGCTGCACACCGGGAATGCCACGGCATCGCCGCAGTTCTCGGTCAGCTCGGAGATGTGCCGCACCGTCCAGTTCGCACTCCAGCGATCCATCGTCCAGGCGATGCTGGCGTTGCTGGTCCACTCCGGAATGGAGCTGTCGGCCACTTCCACGCCCGGCTTCTGCGGCTGCTTCTGCCCGGCCGCGCCGGTGGCTTCGTAACGACCGACGAACGTGTTCTTCCAGGCCAGCTTGAACTGGCCGAAGGAGGTCTGCGGCAACGTCCAGAACAGGTCCACGTCCCAGCCGTCGGTCTTGATCGAGCCCAGATTGGTCAGGCGGTTGTTGAAGCTGCTGACCGCACCGGTGCTGGCGCGGGTGATGCCATCGCAGTACACCGGGTCGAGCGTGTCCACGCACAGGTCCAGCTGGGTCTGCGCGTTGATGGCCTGGATCGCACCATCGATGGCGTGGCGGTAGAAGGTCACTTCCACATCGAAGCGCTCCGACCACGAGGCGTTGTTGCCGAACCACGGGCTCCACACGAAGCCGGTGCTGAAGCTGCGCGAGCGCTCCGGTTCCAGATCACGATTGCCGCCGGTGGTCACCGAGATCTGCGAGTTGGCCTGCTGGAAGCCGGCCGGCACGCCCAGCGCGGCACAATTGGCGGCACTGCCACGTGGCGGCGTACCGCCCAGGCCCACCGAGCACGGATCGAACAGCTGCAGGTCGGCACGTGCGGCCGAGCCGTACAGTTCGCCGATGGACGGTGCGCGGAAACCCTCGGCGTACGTGGTGCGCAGCACGAAGTCATCGGTCACCTGCCAGCGCAGGCCGTACTTGGGCGTGAACTCGCCACCGAAAGTGGAGTAGTCCGAATAGCGGCCGGCCAGGCTCAGGTCCAGCTTCTTGCCGAACGAGGAGTCGGCGAAGATCGGCACGCTCAACTCCAGGTAGGCCTCGTTGACGTCGTAGGAACCGGAGGTCGGCTGCGACGGCACGCCGTTGTAGTGGCCGATCACCGTCAGCGGATCCGGCTGGTACCAGCCCTCGTACTTGCGGTACTCGAAACCGGTGGCGAAGGACACCGGGCCGGCCGGCAGCGAGAACAGCTCGCTGGACAGGTTGGCGGTGAACAGGCTCAGCTCGTTCTGGCTGCGGTCGCGCACCACCGGCTGGATCCACTTCAGCATGTCCGGGGTGATCGAACCGACGCCACCGAAGATGTTCAACGGCACGCAGCCCGGGGTAGCCGCGCACACCGCCGGGTCACCCAGCGCCATGTTGACGTTGTAGATGTTGTAGCTGCCGTAGTTGGTCTGTTCGGCCTTGTTCTTGCTGTACATGCCGTTGACGTCCCAATACCAGCTACGGTCGGCCGCCTGGAAGTTGCCGACCAGGCCGGTGGCCACGTAGGTCGTGTTGACCTCCTGCTTGAACACGCGCGCACCGCCTTCCACCGGGCGACGGCCGATCAGGCTCATGTTGCCCGAGGACACCAGGTCGAAGCCGAACGGGTTGTACGGGTTCAGGCGCGAGACCACGATGTTGTCGGCCAACGGATTGCCGGTGGCGCCATCGGGACCAAAGAACAGCGGCTCGGGGCCGGCCTGGTTGGTCGACTCGCGGCGGTTGCCCAGTGCCTTGATGTACCACTGCACGTTGTCAGTGATGTCGAAGCGGAACTGACCGAACAGGCCCTTGCGCTCGGACGGCGTGAGCACCATGTTGTATTCGGCGAAGTTGAAGCGGTCGGCGCTGGTGAAGCAGTGGTAGTCATCGCTGCGGTTGCAGCCGGCGCTGCCGTCGTAACGCGGGTTGGGCACGCCGCTGTTGGGCACGATGTCCTGCTCGGCACCGGTGTTGGGGTCGACGAAGGCGAAGCGGCCCTGTGGAATGCCGCCGCTGCCGAAGGCCAGGCCGGTGCCCGGAATCGGGAAACGTGACTGCTCGCGATCCTTGGCGAATACCGGGTCCTGCTTGGTCCAGCTGGCGCCCAGGAACAGGCTGAAGCGATCACCGCTCTTGCCCCACGCCAGATCCACGCCCTTCTGGGTGCCGTCACCCTTGCTGTACTCACCATAGTTCAGCGTCACCTGCCCGCCATCGAAGTCGCGGCGGGTGATGATGTTGACCACGCCGGCGATGGCATCGGAGCCGTACAGCGACGACGCGCCGTCTTCCAGCACCTCGATGCGTTCGACGATGGCCAGCGGAATGGTGTTGAGGTCGGTGGCCGCACCGACGCCCGATGCGGACGACTCATTGACCCAGCGGATGCCGTCAACCAGCACCAGCACGCGCTTGGCACCCAGGTGGCGCAGATCGACCTGCGCCGAGCCGGCACCCACGCCACTGCCATCGGGCGGGAAACCGAAGTTGCCGGACGAGTTGAACTTGGCGTTGAGCGCAGAGCCGGAACCCGTGAGCTGCTGCAGCACTTCACCGATCGAGGTCAGGCCGGTGCGTTCGATATCACCGCGGGTCAGCGTCTGGATCGGCACCTGGCCTTCGACTTCAGCGCGCTTGATGCGGGTACCGGTCACTTCCACCGCGTCGAGGTTGGTGGTGGATTGTGCAGCGGCACCCAATGGGGCCAGGGCCATCACGCACAGCGTGACGGCAACCGCCAACGGGCGGTGGTGCAGGTGATTCATTCGCTCTCTCTCCAAAGGAATGTCGGGACATGGACTGCCGCGCTCCCCCTGCATGGCGGCAGCGTCTCCTTTGTAAACAAGCGGTAAAAATCACGGCGTGACGATCGACACTCTTTCACGCGGAATTGACGCAATTGCATGACATTTGCGTCAGATGAATGCCGTTTAGAACCGGACGGTAATGTTCCGCCGCTTCGCTTTGATGCTGGCCGCGACAGCGCGCGCCGGAAACTGCCGCGCGCATGAAAGTGCCTTTGCCGAACCATTTCAGGAATAGTCTGAAATTCCTTCATTCAGAAGGCCCGCTTGATCGACCCGGTGCAGACTCGCACCTCCAGCCATTCGCGGGCGGATCGATCATGAAAGCACTAACTGCCGTGCCGAGCGTCATGTTGGTGATCACGCTGCTTCTTCCTCTGGCAGGCGAATCGAGGGCAGGCGGCGTGATCGAGTGCAACAACTGCCTCTCTCCCAGCGATGCGGCCTCGGCCTCAGGAGAGGGGTTGACGGTTGTGGTGGATTTCGAGAGAGCCGAGTTGACCGCTTTCGACGTTGCACATGACCCTGAGACCAGAAGGTGGCGAGCACATCCGACCCCGGTTCCGGCGCAGATTGAAATGGCTTTTCTGCGGATCCTGGATGCGACGCTGTCAGCAGGGCAAGCGCCGCTCATGCTGCAATCACCGCATGAGCGGCAGTGAGACAACGCTCTATCGCACGAAGGCAATCCGCTCCATGCCGGTCGCCTCGGCCGCAGCCAATATCCGCGCCATGCCTTCGTACTCGGCCGCCGGATCGGTGGCGATGCGCAGCTCCGGCAGGTTGCCGGCATGTTCGCCCACCTGTGCCTGCAGGCGCGCCTGCAGCTCACTGATCGCCATCGGCTGGCCATTCCAGCTGAGCTGGTTGCCAGCGTCCAGGCGCAGCTCGATCGGCGGCGGCGGTTCGGGACGGTCGACCACCCGATCGGTGGCCTGCGGCAACTGCACGGCAATCGGCCGGGCCACGATCGGCGCGGTCACAATGAAGATGATCAACAGCACCAGCATCACATCCACCAGTGGCGTGACATTGATGTCCGCCAGCGGGTCGCTTCTTTCTGCGCTACTGAACGCCATGTGCCGCTCCCTGCAGCCGGGCCGTTCGCCCGAGGCCGACGTTACGACGCCTGCAACCCCGTGCGGCAGGGGCCTGCGCGGATTCATTCAGCTGTCGTTGCCGACGCCGGGCGTGCACGCAATGCGAAACTGAATTCAGCCATTGCCCGCTATGCTGCCCGCCATGACCCGACGCACTTCGACCGCCCTGTCCCTGCTGCCCTTGGCCACCACGCTGCTGATCGGCTGCGCCAATGCCCAGTCCCTCGATGCCCAGAACGCGCAGCTGAAAGCCGCGATCGCAGCCGCCGAACGCGGCCAGTACGATCCTGGCCAGGCCGCTGCGCTCAGCCGCCATCCGGCCTATGGCTGGCTGGAGTACGCCAACCTGCGGCGCAACATCGACACCGTCGATACCGCGCAGGCGCAGGCCTTCCTCAAGCGCTATGACGGCCAGGCCGTGGCCAGCACCTTCCGCAGCGTGTGGCTGCCCTCGCTCGCACGCCGCCAGGACTGGCCGACCCTGCTGGCCAACTGGGCGCCCACCGACAACCCCGGCCTGCGCTGTGCGCAGCTGACCGCGCGCCAGGTGACGGGCAGGGTCGATCCGCAGTGGATCAGTGAAGCGCAGGATCTGTGGCGCAAGAACGGCAAGTCGCTGCCGGACGGCTGTGATGCCGTTTTTGCCGTACTGCAGGCACAGGGTGGCCTGAGCGACGCCCTGCGCTGGGAACGCATCGATGCCGCCGCCGATGCCCAGCAACCGGCGGTGATGCGCAGCGCCGCACGCGGCCTGCCCGCCGCCGACCTGGCGCTGGCGAACAATTACGCAGCCTTTGTCGACAAGCCCAATGCCAGCGCGTTGAACTGGCCGCGCAACGAGCGCAGCCGGCGCATCGCCACCGATGGCCTGGCCAAGCTGGCCAAGGCCGACCCCGGCGCCACCGAGCAGCAGCTGCCGCAGTACGCCCAGGCGCTCGGCCTGAGTGCCGACCAGCAGGGCCAGGTGCTGTACCAGATCGCGCTGTGGACGGTGGCCTCCTACCTGCCCGATTCGGCACGCCGCCTCAAGGCGGTACCCGAATCGGCCTACGACGAGCGCCTGCACGAATGGCGCGTGCGCGAAGCGATGTCGCGCGGCGACTGGCCGGCAGCGCTGGCCGCGATCCGCAAGATGGGCAGCAAGCAGCGCAGCGACCCGCGCTGGCGCTACTTCGAAGGCCGCATGCTGGAAAAAACCGGCCAGGCCCAGCAGGCGCAGCCGCTGTTCCGCGAAGCCGCACGCGCACCGACCTTCCACGGTTTCCTGGCCGCCGACAAGCTGCAGCAGGGCTACACCCTGTGCCCGTGGAAGCCGAACGACAGCGCACAGGCACAGGCGGTGATCGCGCGCGACCCGGCCATCCAGCGCGCGATGGCGCTGTACCAGATCGACCGCGCCGGTTGGGCCGTGGCCGAATGGAACAGCGCGCTGTCGCGCTTCGATGACACCCAGCGCCGCCTCGCCGTGCGCGTGGCGCAGGACAACGGCTGGTTCGACCGCGCCGTGTTCGCGCTCGGCAAGCAGCCGCAGGAACAGCGCCTGTACGACCTGCGCTTCCCGCTGCATCACGACGCCACCATCCGCCGCGAATCGGCACGCAACGCGATCGACCCGGCCTGGGTGGCCGCGGAGATCCGCGCCGAGAGTACCTTCACTCCGCGTGCGCGCTCGCCTGCCAATGCCATGGGCCTGATGCAGGTGCTGCCGGCCACCGGTGCCAGCGTGGCCAAGTCGATCGGCCTGACCGGCTACGGCGGCGCCGACAGCCTGTACGACCCGGACACCAACATTGCCATCGGCACCGCCTACCTGCGCCAGCTGATGAACAAGTACGACGGTCTGCCGTACGTGACCATCGCCGCCTACAACGCCGGCCCGACCCCGACCGCACGCTGGCAGGGCCAGCGCCCGGGCTTCGATCCGGACCTGTGGATCGAGACCATCAGCTACAAGGAAACCCGCGAGTACGTTGCCCGCGTTCTGGCCTTCAGCGTGATCTACGACTGGCGCCTCAATGGTGATGCCCTGCCGCTGAGCGACCGCCTGATGGGGCGCCTGGTGGACAAGCGCAAGAAATTCAGCTGCGCGGCCGACGCCGAGCAGGGTGGCGATTGACCGCAACACGGTACTGCCGGCTGCTGGCCGGCATTCCCCGGTATCCATTCCGTGGGGAGGGAAACGATGAGCCTGCTGGCCTGGCTCGGGCTGGCCGCTGCATCGGTAGTGCCGGCCGCTGGCCGGCAGCTTCGGGGTGACTGCGGTTGCCGGCCAGCGGCCGGCACTACCGGAACATCTGCGCCTACCGTGCGATGATTCCCCCATGAAGATCTATCTTGTCGGCGGCGCCGTGCGCGACCGCCTGCTGCAGCACCCTGCCGGCGACCATGACTGGGTGGTGGTTGGCGCCACGCCTGCGCAGATGGAAGCGCAGGGCTACACAGCGGTTGGCCGCGATTTCCCGGTGTTCCTGCACCCGAAGACCGGCGAGGAATACGCACTGGCGCGCACCGAGCGCAAATCCGGCCGTGGCTATCGTGGGTTCGTGGTCGATGCTGATCCAGCGGTGACGCTGGAAGAAGACCTGCAGCGGCGCGACTTCACCATCAACGCGATTGCCTGCGACGAAGACACCGGCACGCTGGTGGATCCCTATGGCGGTGTGCGCGATATCGAGCAACGCGTGCTGCGCCATGTTGGCCCGGCCTTCGTTGAGGATCCGCTGCGCGTGCTGCGCGCGGCCCGGTTCATGGCGCGCTTTGCGCCGCTGGGCTTTACCGTCGCCGAAGAGACCATGGCGCTGATGCGCGAGGTCGCCGCCAGTGGCGAGCTGGACGCGCTGGTGCCCGAGCGCGTCTGGCAGGAACTGCGCAAGGCGCTGGTCAGTGAGCGGCCCTCCGCCTTCCTGCGCACGCTGCACGATGTGCATGCCCTGGGCCCGATCCTGCCCGAACTGGAAGCGCTGTACGGCGTGCCGCAGCGTGCTGAATTCCACCCGGAAGTCGATACCGGCATCCACCAGGAAATGGTCAGCGACATGGCCGCGAAACTGGCCCCCGGCGATGACCTGGTCGGCTTCGCCGCGCTCACCCACGACCTCGGCAAGGGCCTGACCCCGCCGGAGGAATGGCCGCGCCACATCATGCACGAGCAGCGCGGCATCAAGCCGCTGAAGGCACTGTGTGCGCGGTTGAAGATTCCAGCCGAGCACCAGCAGCTGGCTGAAGCGGTGTGTCGCGAGCACTTGAACGTGCACCGCATCGACGAACTGCGCGATGCCACCGTGCTGGAACTGCTGGGCCGCTGTGATGCGCTGCGCCGGCCGGAGCGCGTGGCGCGCATCGCACTGTGCTGCGAAGCCGACAAGCGTGGCCGTCTCGGCTTCGAGGACGCCGACTACCCGCAGGGCGAAACGCTCAAGCGACTGCACCAGGCGGCGTTGTCAGTGCAGGCGCGGGATCTGGATACCACCCATCTGAAGGGCCCGGCCATCGGTGAAGCGCTGGCCAAGGCGCGGGTGAAGGCGATTGCCGCCGCCCGCTGAAGCACCTGGTAGTGCCGGCCGCTGGCCGGCACCCCTATATCACTGGCTTCAATGCGCCATCCCACGGGTAATCGCCGCCGCACGCTGCTTCAGCTGGGCCACGGCATCGGGAATCATCTCCATGCCCACGTCCAGGCCCGGGTTCAGCACCAGGCCGACGCCCTCGCCGATGCCGGCCAGCAGCGCGTGCACCGCGATCGGCATGGCATGCGCGAACTGCGGCAGCTGCTCGTGCCACAGGCCCGCGCGCTCGGGGGCAGTGAACACCGCGAACATCGGCTCACCGCTCTCGCTGGTCAGCACCAGCGGCGAGATGCTCTCGTCCCAGGCGCCATCTTCGCCGATGGCCTTGTCCAGCAGCACGAACGCCGTCGAGGTCAGCAGGCCGTCGAGGAACTGCGCTGCGGTCAGCGTACCGTCCTGGGCCTGCAGCAGGCGCACCTCGAGGTCGTTGAGGGGTTCGAACGGGGTGTCGTGGTCCATGGTCGGTTCCGGTACGTGGTTGCAGGCTGCAACTTTAGCAGGCCGGGAGTGAGGCACGGCAGCGTATCGGCAGGGGCACGCGGGGCTTCAGCGGCCGATGAGACTTTCTGCGGGAATGCCCAGGTTGCGGTGAAGCTTCCGGATCATTTCAAGAGTCAGACCGCGCTTGCGATTCAACACCTCATAGACACGGTTGAGCTGGCCGATGGAGGGCACCAGATCCTTCACGGTCAGACCGCCCTGCTCCATGCGGAAGCGGATTGCATCGATGGGATCTGGCGGCTCGATCGGGTAGTGCTTCGCTTCGTAGGCTTCAACCAGCGTTACGAGAATTTCAAATCGATCGCCATCTTCGCTGCCCGGCTCCGGCTCGTTGTCGACATAGGCCGAAATCATGCGCAGCGCGTTTTCGTAGTCGCTTTCCGTACGGATGGGATGGATGTTCATAGAAGCTCCACAGTGTCGGCGTCGATCCGGTCGTACTCGGCGTGGGTGCCAATGAACTTGATGTAGACCACTTGAAACCTGTAACCCACAGCGACGATGAGCCGGTAGCTGTTGCCTTTTATGTTGAACACCACACGACTATTGGCCACGAAACTTGCGCTTGCGTAACGTTGGCGTACGTCATGCGGTGTGTCCCAGACGGCGTGCCTCACTTCGTCATACCAGGACCTCAGCGCTGCCTCCGAATCAGGGTGACGTTCCCAGAATCGTTTCAGCGTCGCCAAAGCAACCACTTTCATTCGGATATCCTAGTCCCAATTTGGGATATAAGCAACCGTGTCATCTCCATCAGCGGCCGATGTATCCGTGCCGCCACATCCATCCGGCCACCGCCAGCGCGGCGCCCCCTAACAGCATCAACGGCAGGCCGAAGCGGTGCCGCCACGGGATCGGCACCCCACCCAGCTGCTGGTCCATGGTCTCGGTATCCAGCACCCAGCCGTGCTCGCAACGGGTACAGGCCAGTTCGTAGCGGCGCTGGTAGGTGAACCCGAACAGCAGGTCGATGCGCGCCATTTTGTAGCGCAGCTGCGGGGCGAATTCGGTTTCGGTCTGGCAGCGCAGGCAGTGGTGGGCTTCGGTGGGGCCGACGATCAGCACCCGTTCCTGTTGACCGATCAGGATCATGACCGGGTGCCTTGGCAGGCGGGCTGGGCCAGCAGCCAGGCTTGGGCGGCGGCCACGGTGGCGGCGTCCCCGTCGACGCGCTGGTCGGGCTCGATCTTCAAGCCATCACCACGATCATTGCGGTCCCGCATCACGCTGGTGGTCAGCAGCAGGCGACTGCCATCGGCAAGCGTGTGCACGACATTGCCAGTGGAGACACCCGCAGTAGGCTGACCGAAACTCCGCGTCTGCGGACGACCACGCCACGCCAGCACCGAGGCCTCGCCCGAACTGCCGGTGCGCGGCCCGAACAGCACCGCCACCGGCGCGCCGGGCTGCCGCAGCACATAGCCGGACTGGCCGAAGTCCAGCACCGACTTGCCTGCACGCTGTACAGCGGTCGCGGTCAACGTCCAGCGCTCCGGCCCCTGTGCGGCTTCGAACGCTCCCACATCTTCGTTGTTCACCACCGAGGTGCGCAGCAACGGTGCCATGCCCAGCAGCATCGGCCACATGTTGCCACCGCTGTTGTCACGCAGGTCGACGATCCAGCCACAGCGCATGCCGTCGTCCTTGCTACGGATTACCTGCTGCCACCGCGCGGCGCGCTGGATATCCTGGCGGAATTTCTCCTGCGGCGTCGCGCCGGGCATAGGGGCATAGCCCTCGATGACCACCCAGCCGATGCGCGCATCCACCGCATCGACGGCCTTGGCCTGGTCCACGGCGGCGGCACCGGCCTGCTGCGCGCGCGCAAGGGATTCACGCTGGCGCTGGGTCGTGGTCCATGCACCATGGTGGCCGGTGCTGAGCGCAATGGCTTCGCGCAGAACGGCCAGCCGTTGCGCGGGGTCGCCCTGCGCCGATTGCAGGCGGATGCGGATGGCGGGCCAGTCCACCCGATCGCGATACAGCGCCTGGCGTTCAAGCAGGCTGAGGATCTCGGCCAGGGCCTCCGGCGAGGGCACCTCGACCGTGCTTGGCGTATCGGCCATGGCGCCGGTCGCCAGCAACACGAACATCAGCGCGCCGATGCGACGCACTCCCTTGCGAACCTGCATGCGACGCTTCCTTGTCGTTGAGTCAGGACCGCAGCATAACCGGGGCATGATCGCTTGCGCCACGCGCGAACTGTCGTATCCGGCCCGGTCGCTGATTGCAGCAAGGCGGCTTGCGTGCAGTCACCACATTGCAACTTTGCCCATGTCATCGCGGCGCACAACGCGCCAAGGTGGCCCCCGTCGGCGCTTCCTGCGCTGACCGGGATTGGCGTCCTGAATGAAGCTTTTCACGAGCGGGCTTGCAACGTCGTTGCCTGCCCGAACAATGCACCGTCCGTCGTTCTGCGGCGGGCGGTGCGTGGGGATCCCCGGATCCGCCGGCGTCATTTCTCGTGAAGAGCTTCACCGGCACGCCAACCCGCACCGCCCGCCACCTTGCATCCCGCAGGTGGCCTTGCCTTGTGAGGTTGCTGCCATGAACACGCCCTACCCCACCTATCCGCGCCTGCAGGCACTGCTCGGTGCTGCATTGCCCGACCTGCAGCTGTCCACTACGGCAGCCGAAGCGCTGGAAGATGCGCTCACCGAAGCCGACGAACAGGCGCCGCAGTCGGCGTTCTTCGCCCGGTTGCGCGGCATCGCACACAGCCACGGAGCCGACGGCCAGGCGTGGCGCGAGCGGCAACTCAGCGAGGCGCGCGGCCGGGAACTGGCCGAGGCGACGCGCTGTCTTGCCGCATTGTCCGCCTGCGGCGGTGTGTTGCTGGCGGCGCAGTCGGCGCGCGAGATGGATGATGCGCAGGTGCAGTGTCCGCCACAGGTGGAGGAAGGGTTGCTGCATGCGGTGGTGGTGTTGGCCGATCATGCCGGGGCGTTGGTGGAGCCGGATGCGTGCGCGCCGTTGTCGTAGAGCCGAGCCTATGCTCGGCTGCACTGTGCTCGTGGCGTCGGTAGGTTCAGTGCCGACCAAGGTCGGCACCTACCAGAGCAGGGTCCCCCGAGCGCAAGGGCGCTACCAGTCCGCGCGCAGCCCGATGTTGCCTTCGATGATGCGGCGCTTCTCGTTGCGCTCGCCGCCCAGCTCGCGCGTGTAGTCGGCCACGGCGTACGCACTGATGGTGCGGTTGAAGCGCCCGACCACACCCACGCCGGCTTCGAGCGCGCGTGAACGCTGCGAATTGATGATCACCTCGTCGTCGAAGCGGATGCGATCCTCGCCGGAACGACCATGCCAGTAATTCAGCTTGAAATACGGTTGCCAGCCGTTGTCGGCCAGCTGGTAATCGCCGGCCAAACGCAGGCCCACACGGCCGGTCCAGGCGTTGTCGTTGTCGAAGCGCACGCTCGATATTTCATCGCGACGGTCATCCAGCGAAGTGCGTTGCCAGATCACCTGCACCTGCGGTTCCAGCCACCATGCGGACTGCCCGAAGTGCAGCAGCGGCTTGCCAGCCTCCACCGACACACTGGTGCCGTCGCCGCTCAGGCCGAAGCCGAGCCCGCGCGAGGAACGCGCGCGGCCGTCGTAGCGGCTCTGCATCGCCACGGCGTCGATGTAGGCACCGCTGCTGTCGGTGAACGTCCAGTACAGGCCCACGTGCTTGTCGTCCAGGCGGTTCTGGCCCACCTGTACGTTCTCCCAGCCCAGTGCCAGGCCGGTGGTCTTGCCCTGCGCGCGGGTGCGGCCGACGAACACGCCGATCTGGTTGCGGTGGTTGTCCGACGCCGCAGCCCATACGTCGAGGCCGGCCTGCAGGCCCATCACGTCGCCATCAAAGCCGGGCTGTGCATCGCCCTTCCAATGGATCTCGCTGCTCTGCCCCACCAGGCGACCCCAGGCGGTGCGGAATGCGCCCTGGTTGTACAGCAGGCGCTGTTCGCCCTGCCGCTCGTGGAAGGTACCGAGGCTGGCCAGCGAGGTCTCGCGCAGCAGCGGCGGCACCACCGCGTAGGCGGCGGTCTCCACGCGGTACAGCGGTACCACCGCGCCTTCGGCCGGGCGTGCACCCGGCGTCGGCGGCGCGCCGGTACCGGGCAATGCACCGCCGGCCACGGGCACGTCCGGCACCGCCGGATCGCTGGGCGGTGCCACCGGCGCCGGTTCCGGCGGCGGTGGTGGTGGTGCGGTCTCGCCTGCGGTCAGGTCCGGATCGGTGGCGCCTTCCGGCGGCGGCGGAGGTGCCGGGGCAATGGGGGGCGGGGGTGCCACCGGCGGCGTCAGCGGCGGCGGGGCGGCACTACCACCACCGTTGGGTGCCGGCGTCGGGCCGGTCACCAGCGTCGAACGCAGGTACCAGTTCTCGCTGGTACCGGCACTGACACCGCCCTTGAACAGGAAGTACTCGTAGGCGCCGGCCGCGACCGGTGCGAACAGCGAGAACGCGCCCGGCGAGGTGCGGCCACCATTCAAGGCCTGCACCACCAGGATGCCATCGGCCAGCGTGGCCGCGCCGCTGCCGCCGGCATTCAGCACGCCGATGCCGGTGGTTCCGGTGGCGGTACCGCCATCGATCACCAAGCGATCGCTGGGGGAGTTGTCCGCGCCCAGCACGGTGCGCAGGTACAGGCCACCACCGTCACCGCGATAGTTGCCGCGCACGGTGAACACGTCGCCGGCGCCGGTACCGGTCAGGTCGATGCGCCCGGCATTGACCATCTCCACCAGTGCAGCACTGTTGAATGGGCGGATGGCATGGCCGCCACTGCCCGCGTAGACGGTGCTGGTGTCGTCCACCGTGAGCGTACCGGTGCCGGTTGCGCTGTCGCCCAGCACCAGGTCGCCATCGAAGCTCAGCTCCGTGCTGTTGGCCAGGCTGATCGCCTCCCAGTTCTGGAAGCGGCCCACGCCTGCGGTCTTGACGTTGCTCAGGTTGAGCTGGTCGATGCCACTGCCCCCGTCGAACAGCGGCACCGCACCCAGGTTGCCCTGGTTGAGGTTGCTGAGGTTGGCCACGTCGTTGTCCGGGCCCATGTCGATCGCACCGTAGACGATGCCACCGCCGTCCCAGTTGAAGGTGTCATCGCCGGTGCTGAGCAGTACCTGCCCGCGCACGGTGCCGTCGGTGATGGTCACGCTGTCGTTGCCGCCGCTGACGCTGATGTTGCCGCCGATGTAGGCCGTGCCCGAAATGATGATGGTGTCGGTGTCGAAGCCGGTCACCACGTTGCCATCCACGGTGCCGCCGGACTGGTCCCACAGGTTCTTGTCCAGCTTCATGTTGACGCGGCCGATGCGGCCAGCGGTCATCCAGGCCTGGTCGCCATCCTCGAACGCGCCGATGATGCGACCACCGCTCATGCGGAAGGTATCGATGTTGTCGCCCTGCTGCAGCGCGCCGATCGTGCCGCCACTCATGACGAAATCATCGCGGCCACTGTCCTGCGCTACCAGGCCGGTGACGGTGCCGCCGGTGACGGTCATCCGGTCATCGCCACTGCCCTGGTCGACGCTGTCGATGGTGCCATTGCCCAGCAGCAGCACGTCGTTGCCATCCCCTTGCAGGACACCGCCGCTGATGCTGCCGGCCTGCATGTCCAGGCGGTCGTTGCCTGAATCGAACTGTACGCCGGTACGCCCACTGATCGTTCCGCGGTTGACCAGCACGCTGTCGCCCGCACCGACGAACTGCAGCGCGGTGTTGTTGCCGGTGCTGATGCTGCCCGCATTTTCGACGCGGCTGCCACCACCGAGCTGGACCGCCACACCCCCCACCGAACTGATCGTGCCTTGGTTGGTCAACAGGTGACCACTTGCACCGACCAGGGTAACGGCCGACGCCCCACCGCTCTGCTGCAACTGGGCACCGCTGGCGACGTTGACGGTGATGCCCGCTTCGCCGCTGGCCGAGATGGGCATCGTCTGCGGATTCGGCGCGTTGGCGTCGCAGGTGACCGCCTGGCCGGCGACCGGAGCGACGGTGCTGCAGCCGGCCCAGGCGGCGCTGGCGGTCAACAGCACCATGGACGGGACTGCCAGTGCCTGAAGCATGGAAACGGTGAGGCGGCGCGGACGGAAAGCGCGCGGGACGGCACGGGTCATACAGTCCTCCTGGACAGGGAATCAGGAACTGCGAATGCACGCTGCTGCGTGTGCAGTCTGGCGTGATGTGAACCGTTTCGATAGGTGAACTTGCGTGCGAGAAATCACATTTCGGATGTGAAATCGCCGGGCCCTCACGCCAATGTGATGTGGCTGAAGTCGTTCATTTTTCCGGCATCCGGAATCACGCGCAAAGCATCCACGCATGGCGTGGATCGACTGATCCTGCATCGCCAATCGATTCAATCGTGGCACCTGGTAGATCCACGCCATGCGTGGATGGCGTTGGCGGATGGGGTCAGATCTTCAGGTAGATCTTCCGCCGGTCCAGCCACCATGCCACGCCCCACCACAGTGCGACGAACGCCAGCGCCTGCAGCATCGATGCCAGCTCGAGCGCCTGCGGCATCGCGTTGGCCAGCTGCTGCCAGATCCAGCCCCAGGCACCGCTGGCCATCAACGCCACCGACATCACCGAGGCCCCCAGATACGCGGTGATCGCGTTGACCCCGAAACGCCGGCCCAGCGGCGGCCATCCCTTCTTGTCGATCAGCACGTGGCCCAGCCACAGCGCCAGCGCGGCCAGGCCGCCGGTCCACAGCACGTAGCTGGGCGTCCACAGCGGCTTGTTCAACGGCAACACCCCGGCCAGCAACAGGCCCAGCACAGCGGTCGCCACGCCCAGCCCGGCCAGTGCCGTCGAACGCCCGCTGCGCAGCAGGCCACCGGCCAACAGGCCGAGCACGGTACTGGCCAGTGCACCCAGCGTGCTCAGCAATCCTTCCGGGTCATGGCCGAGGCCGGTATCGGCATGCCATTGATAGATCCACGGCGCGAACAGCGCGGTGTCCAAGCGGCTGGCCGGGTTGATCCACGGCGCCAGGTCACCCATGCCGAGCAGCAACATCGTGTATCCCACCAGCAATCCAACAAGCACGCCGGCCTGCATGCGCGGCTGTGCATACACCGCCAGCACGCCCACCAATGCCGCGCACACGGCGATCCGTTGCAGCACGCCCCAGATGCGGAAGTGGTGCGTATGCAGCGCCCACCAGATCAGCAGATGCAACAGCACGCCGGCCACCAGGATGCGCAGTGCGCGCTCCAGCACGCCGCGCACCAACACCGGGCGCGCAGCGGCATCCAGCGCGCGCGGTGCCACGCTGAAGGCCATCGACACGCCCACCAGGAACAGGAAGAACGGGAACACCAGATCGGTAGGCGTGCAGCCATGCCATTCCGAATGGCGCAGCGGCGCGAACACTGCACTCCAGTCGCCTGGATTGTTGACCAGCAGCATCGCCGCCACGGTGATGCCGCGCAGGGCATCGATCGAGCCCAGACGGCGTGGCGGCGTACTGTTCATCAGGCGGCCTCGTACTGTCCGGCAATCCAGGTGCCACGTACCTGCAGGGCGTCATCCAGCAGCACCAGGTCGGCCTGGTAGCCCTCGGCGATGTGGCCCAGGCGGTCGTCGACATTGAGGAACTGCGCCGGGTAGGTCGAAGCCATGCGCGCGGCTTCGGCCAGCGGCTGGCCGAGCAGCTGCACGGTGTTGCGCACCGCCGTGGCCATGTCCAGCGCCGAGCCCGCCAGCGAACCGGCGGCATTGCGCACCACGCCGTCGATGGCGGTGATGGTTTCGCCGTACAGCACGTAGCTGGGATCATCCGCACCGACCGGCGGCATCGCATCGGTCACCAGCAGCAGGCGGCCGCGCGGCTTGGCCGCCAGTGCCACGCGCAGGCTGGCCGGATGCACGTGCACGCCATCGACGATGATGCCGATCCAGCTGTCGCGGTCTTCCAGCGCAGCGCCCACCGCGCCGGGCTCACGGCCCTGCAGCGGCGACATCGCGTTGTACAGATGGGTGAAGCCACGCACACCGGCATCCAGGCCGGCGCGGATCTCTTCGTAGGTGCCTGCGGTGTGGCCGGCGGCCACGATCACGCCACGTTCGACCAGCGCGCGGATGGTCTCCAGCGGCACGCGCTCCGGCGCCAGGGTCAGCAGGGTCACCCCGTTGTCCAGCGACGCGGCCAGCGCGATCTCTTCTTCGTCCGGCACGCGGAACTTGCTGGCATCGTGCGTGCCCTTGCGCGTCGGCGCGATGTAGGGCCCTTCGAGATGGATGCCGATCACGCCCGGCACGCCCTGCGCGATCGCCTCGCGCATCGCACCGATGGCTTCGCGCATCACCGCCACGTCATCGCTGATCAGCGTGGGCAGCATCGCGGTGGTACCGAAGCGGCGGTGAGCCTGCGCGATGGTACGCAGCGAGGCAACATCGGGCGTGTTGTTGAACAACGCGCCGCCACCGCCATTGACCTGCACGTCGATGAAGCCGGGCAGCAGCCAGCCGCCGCCCAGGTCCACCTGCTCGGCAGCATGGCCAAGCTGTGGTGCGGCGTCGGGCAACAGAGCGGTGATCTGCCCGTTTTCGATCACCACCGCCAGGTCATCGCGGAAATCATCGCCGGCGAGAATGCGGGCGTTGCGCAGCACCGTTGCCATCACACCGTCTCCGTAACCTTGTTCAGATGCGGCGGCAGATCCGGGTTGAAGCCACGGCGCAGCGCCAGCGCGTTGATCGCGCGATAGAAGCTCTGCACGGTCAGCAGCGGTGCGCACAGCGGGTGTGGTGCGGGCGCCACCGGCAGGTTGCCGCCGGCACCGGCCAGCCACACCTGCGCGCCGCGCGAAGTGAACTCCTCGACCACCGCGCGGGTGCCGGCGCCGGTTTCATCGGGCTGCGCGAAGGCCAGCACCGGGAAGCCACGGTCGACCAGTGCCATCGGGCCGTGCTTGACCTCGGCCGAGCTGTAGGCTTCGGCGTGCAGGCTGCAGGTTTCCTTGAACTTCAGCGCCGCTTCCTGCGCCGCACCCAGGCCCAGGCCACGGCCGAGCACGAACAGGTTGGTGGCCTCGACCAGGCCTTCGGTCACCGCGCTCCAGTCGCACTGCCAGGCTTCACGCATCGCGTCCGGCAGCAGGTCCAGCGCGTTGCGCAGGCTGCTGTCCTGCTTCCAGTAGGCGGCCAGCTGCAGCAGTGCAGCCAGCGAGGCCAGGTAGCTCTTGGTTGCCGCCACGCTCTTTTCGGCACCGGCATGCAGCGGAATGACCGTGTCGGCCAGCTGCGCCAGCGGCGAATCCTCGACGTTGACCAGCGCGACCACGCGTGCGCCAGCAGCCTTGGCCGCCTCGGCGTTGCGCAGCAGGTCCGGGCTCTTGCCCGACTGCGAAATGACGATGAACAGCGCACCGCGCAGCTGCAGCGGTGCGGCGTAGACCGAGCCTACCGACGGCGACGCGGAGGCGACCACCAGGCCCAGCTGGGTTTCCAGCAGGTACTTGCCGTAGGTGGCGGCATGATCGGAGCTGCCGCGTGCACAGGTGACCACGAACGGCGGCGGCGCGGCGCGCAGGCTGGCGGCCAGGGTTTCCATGGTGGCGTGGTTGCGCGAGAACTGGCGGGCAACCACGTCTGCCGCTTCAGCGGCCTCGGCGAACATCAGGGTGGCGGTGGGGTCTGACAGCGACATGGCAGGCTCAGGCAGGATCGGAAGGAAGGGGGCGTGCGCCGGCCGGGCGCATCGGCGCGGTCGAACCGCGCACCACCAGTTGCGGCACGAAGCCCTGGTTGTGCAGCGGTGCCGGCGCATCGTCGTAGGCGTCGCTGCGCAGTTGTGCGATCAGCAGGCGCGCGGCATGGCGGGCGATGTCCTCAGTGGCCTGCTTGGCGGTGGTCAGTGGCGGCCACGACTGGCGCGAGAACGGGCTGTCCTCGAAACCGGCGATGGACAGGTCGTACGGCACGTTCATGCCGGCCGACTTGGCGGCGGCCAGCACGCCGGCAGCGATTTCGTCGTTGGAACCGAAGATGGCGGTGGGCGGTTCGCGCAGCGCCAGCAGGCGGCGCGCCCCACGGAAACCATCATCGAAGGTGTAATCGCCCTGCACCACCAGGTGCTTGTCCACGGTCATGCCGTAGTCCTTCAGCGCGGCTTCGTAACCGGCGTAGCGTTCGCCCGAGGAGCGGTGCGAGCTGCCGCCCCAGAGGAAGCCGATGCGCTGGTGGCCCAGCTGGATCAGGTGCTCGGTGATCTCGTAGGCCGCCTCGCGGTCGTCGACGAACACGCAGGCGCCGTCGGCCGGGTCTTCAGTGGCGGCGATGATGCGCACCAGCTTGATGCCACGCGCGGTCAGCGCCTGGATCAGGTCGCGGCGCTCGGACATCGGCGCGGTCAGCACCAGCCCCGCCAGGCGCGAGCGCTGCACCCAGTCGGCCAGTTCATCGGCCAGCAACGGCGAGCTCGAATCACAGGGATGGATCTGCAGGCCGAAGCCGGTCTCGCGGCACGCGGCCAGTACGCCGTTCTGCACGCCGATGATGTGGTACGGGTTCGGGTTGTCGTAGACCAGCCCGATCACGAAGGTAGTGCCGCTGCGCAGGTTGCGCGCGGACGGATCGGGCTCGTAGTCGAGCTCGGCGATGGCACGCAGCACCCGCGCACGGGTGGCCTGCATCACCGAGGGCTCGTTGTTGATCACCCGCGAGACCGTCTTCAGCGAGACCTTGGCCTTCTCCGCAACGTCCTTGATGGTCGCTCTGCGCATGGGTTTTCCCTGGGGTTGGCTGCCGTCCATCATCGCCGATCAGGCCTTGTCCTGCGGCAGGCCGGCACGATGGCCGATCACCGAGTAGAACAGGATGTACAGGTAGCACGGCACCATCAGCAGCACGAACACCAGCTGGAAGTCGATGTGCTGCTTGAGCACGGCGAACAGCTGCGGAATGATCGCGCCGCCGGCGATGCCCATCACCAGCAGGGCCGAGCCGGTCTCGGTGAAGCGGCCCAGGCCGCGGATCGCCAGCGGGAAGATGGCCGGCCACATCATGGCGTTGGCAAAGCCCAGCAGCGCCACGAAGGCCACCGAGACGTAGCCGTGCGTAGCCCAGGCGCCCAGGCAGAACACCACGCCCATGACGGCCGAGATGGTCAGGTAGCGCGACTGCGAGACCAGGCCGGGGATCGCCAGCAGGCCGACCACGTAGCCGGCCAACATCGCACCCAGCGTCAGCGAGGTGAACATCTTGGTCTGGTCCAGCGGCAAGCCGAAACCGTGGCCGTAGGTGCCGATCGCATCACCAGCCATGACTTCCACGCCTACGTACACGAACAGGCACAGCACGCCCAGCCACAGGTGCGGGAACTGGAAGATGCTGCGGCGCTCGGCCGTCCCCGGTGCGCCTGACGGCGTTGCATTGGCTTCGGAGGACTTGATCTCCGGCAGAGGCGAGAACAGCACGGCCACCGCCAGCACCACCAGCAGCGCGGCCATCGCCAGGTACGGCGCATGGATCTTGGCGGCGAATTCGTTGAGCAGCGCGACCTTGGTGACCGCGTCGGCGGCCTGCACCTGCTTGTCCAGATCGCCGATGCCACGCAGCACCAGAGTGCCGATCAGCACCGGCGCCAGCATGCCGGCAATCTTGTTGCAGATGCCCATCAGCGCGATGCGGCGTGCCGCGGTTTCAATCGGACCAAGGATGGAAATGTAGGGGTTGATCGCGGTCTGCAGCAGGGCCAGGCCGCTGCCGATCACGAACAGGCCGCCGAGCGCGCCCGGGTACCAGCGCTGGGTCGCGAATTCACCGAACAACGCGGCCCCCGCGGCCATCACCAGCAGGCTCAGGCTCAGACCCTTCTTCATGCCGGTGCGGCGCAGGATCCAGGACGCCGGCAGGGCCAGGAAGAAATAGGACAGGTAGAACACCATCAGCACCAGGAAGGCGCCGACCTCGCTGAGTTCGAAGGCCAACTTGACGAAGGTGATCAGCGGGCCGTTGAGCCAGGTGAAGAAGCCGATCAGGAAGAACAACACGCCAACGATGGCGATGGAGGTGGCCACGTTCGGGCGCGCGCTTGCAGCGGGGACGGCGGACATCAGGAGGGCTCCTGCGGCGACGGCCGCAGAACGCGGCGTCGGAGAGTGGCTGGGAACAACGTTGTCACATTCTTTCGATGGACAACGGCGGTTTGTCAACTTCCATGCACGCCTGGGTAAACCTCGTGCTGCACTGCGCAAGCCCACCGCGGTACGCCCCGCTGAATGCGCGGCAGGCCTAGAGCCCCGTGCAGCAAGGGTTCCCACGTGAAACCCGTACTCACACCATGTAAACGTTTACTGCATACCGCATTCGTTGCGACGCAGCAACGAAAGTGTCACGAACTCGTTGACATCGTTGTCAGCGCGGTTACAGACTCCGCCCCAATGCCGCCCCCGATCCCCGGGCCGGCCCTACCTGCAGCAGGAGCCCGCGTGACCGCCAGCCACCCCGCCCCGTCGCATGTCCTGTCCCGCGTCGCGCCCTCGTTCCTGGCCGCCGACGTCGGTGGCACCCATGTGCGCGTGGCCCGGGTCCAGGCCAGCGGTGACGCCACCCATCCGGTGCAGGTGCTGGAGTACCGCAAGTACCGCAATGCCGACCATGCCGGCCTCAGCGCGATCCTGTCCGACTTCCTGGGCGAAGGCCCGCGGCCCACGCATTGCGTGGTCGCCAGCGCCGGCTATGCCCGCGAAGACGGCACGGTGATCACCGCCAACCTGCCGTGGCCGCTGTCGGCGCGCCAGGTGGAAGCCGATGTCGGCCTGCAGCGGGTCTACATCGTCAACGATTTCGAAGCGGTGGCCTACGCCGCCGCGCAGGTGGACGCCAGCGGCGTGCTGCACCTGTGCGGGCCGGAGACCGCCGCACGCGGCCCGACCCTGGTGGTCGGCCCCGGCACCGGTCTGGGCGCCGCGCTGTGGATCCCCACCGCGCACGGCCCGGTGGTGCTGCCCACCGAAGCCGGCCAGCCGACCCTGGCGGCCAGCACCGAACTGGAAATGGCCATCGTCCGCCACATGCAGCGCGACCGCGCGCACGTGTCGATCGAGCATGCGATCTCCGGCCCCGGCCTGATGAACCTGTACCGTGCGGTGTGCGCGCTGCAGGGGCAGGCGCCGACCCTGGCAAGCCCCGACGCAGTCACCGCCGCCGCCATGGCCGATACCGATACGCATGCGCGCCAGGCGCTGGACGTGTTCTGTGGCCTGCTCGGCAGCACCATCGGCGACATGGCGCTGTTCTACGGCGCCCACGGTGGCGTCTACCTGGCCGGCGGCATCCTGCCGCAGATCCGCGAATACCTGCACGCCAGCACCTTCGTCGAACGCTACCTGCAGAAGGGGCCGATGGGCGAAGCGCTGGCGCGCATCCCGGTGAAGGTCGTCGAGCACGGCCAGCTGGGCGTGGTCGGCGCTGCCAGCTGGTACCTGCAGCAATCGGCCGCCTGACACCGCAACAGGCTTCAACGCAATCGCAGCACGCAGTACGTGGCACGCCAACGCACGGGACTTCGCCGCCGCCCCGCGCATGTCATCGCAACCGTAACCGAACACCGCCGCCGGCACCCAATCGAGTGATGAGGAGAGACATCATGAACACCCGCAAGACCCTGCTTTCGGCCGCCATCGTCAGCTGCATCGCCTTCAGTGCGCACGCGCAGCAGGCTGCCCCGACCGCCACCGATCTGGACACCGTGACCGTTACCGGCATCCGTGGCTCGATGGAAAAATCGCTGGACACCAAGCGCGAAGCCAATGCGCGCGTGGAAGTGGTCACCGCCGAAGACGTGGGCAAGCTGCCCGCGCACAACGTTGCCGATACCCTGCAGCGCCTGCCGGGCGTCAACATCAGCTCGTCCAGCGCCGACGAAGGCGGCTTCGATGAAGCCGACCGTGTCAGCCTGCGCGGCACCAGCCCGAGCCTGACCCAGACCCTGATCAACGGCCACACCGTCGGCTCGGCCGACTGGTTCGTGCTCAGCCAGGGCAACAACGTCGGCCGCAGCGTCAGCTACTCGCTGCTGCCGTCGGAACTGGTCAGCTCGGTGGAAGTGAACAAGTCCTCGCAGGCCAAGCTGCAGGACGGCGGCACCACCGGTACCGTCAACATCATCACCCGCAAGCCGCTGGAATTCTCCAAGCCGTTCACCGCGGAAGGCTCCATCGGTGCGGTGCGTTCGGACCTGGCCAAATCGACCGATCCGCAGTACTCGGCGTTGTTCAATTACAAGAACGACGAAGGCACCTTCGGCGTGATGGTGCAGGGCTTCAGCCAGAAGCGCGAACTGCGCCGTGAAGCGCAGGAAATCCCGGGCGGCTTCTTCAAGATCGGCGCCGGCGATCCGGTCGCCAGGACCAATCCGGACCTGATCGGCGTCAACGTGCCGGGCCTGCTGGGTTCGACCCTGTTCGAACAGACCCGCGAACGCAAGGGCGGCCTGGTCTCGCTGCAGTTCAAGCCGAGCGACAGCCTCACCCTGGGCCTGAATGGTTTCAGCTCCGAGCTGAAGGCCAACAACTACAACCGCAACTTCATGATGTTCGGCAACAGCTTCGCCAAGTCGCAGGCGCCGGATCCGGGCTATGTGGTCAAGGACGGCGTGCTGACCAACGCCACCTACAGGGGCGTGCCGGGCACCGACTATGCGGTGTACGACATGATCTACCGCGAGTCGAAGGCCAAGTCGAGCTATGTCACCTTCGATGCCGACTGGCAGATCAGCGACAGCCTGACCGCCACGTTCCAGGCCGGCAGCACCAAGGGCACCGGCGAGACGCCGCGCCAGTACATCGCCGAGGTCACCCTGGCCAACGGCGGCGGCGCCAGCTGGGCCACCCACGGCAATGGCTCGCCGATCGACTGGAACGTCGGCGGCGACCTCTCGCCCAACGGCGTGACCAGCTTCGGCACCTGGGGCAACCAGCAGGTCACCGCTGAAGACAAGGAGAAGTGGGCCACGCTCGACTTCAACCAGTACTTCAATGATGGCGGCGTACTGAGCTCGATCGACTTCGGCCTGCGTTTCGCCGACCACAAGCGCGAAGCGCTGTCGCCGGAAGGTGCAACCCCGGGTGACATCTGGAGCGCGCTGAAGAACGGTGCCACGGCCAACTATCCCAGCGGCTTTGCCGGTGACATCGGCGGCACTTTCCCGCGCAACCTGTGGTACTTCACCCCGGGCGCGCTGAAGGACGCGGTGACCAACAACTCCACCTGGCTGGCCGGCAATGACGGCCCGACCGGTCGCCACAACTATGGCGCCGAGTGGAAGGTGAAGGAAAAGAACTTCGCCGGCTACGTGCAGGCCAACTTCCGCGGCGACTGGTGGAGCGGCAACGTCGGCCTGCGCTACGTCAACATCAAGCAGGACATCGACACCTACAACGCCGTCAGCAAGGCCGCAGATGCCGATGTCAGCAGCCTGTTCGGCATGTGGGAGCGCCTGGCCTTCCAGAACAAGCGCAACCGTGTCCTGCCCAGCGCCAACATCAAGTTCGACCTGGACGACTCGCTGGTGCTGCGTGTCGCCGCCTCGCAGACCCAGACCCTGCCGGACTACTCGGCACTGGGCGCGTCCTCGTACGGCTCGGACCTGAACCGCACCGGCGGCGGCGGCAATCCGAACCTCAAGCCGACCCTGTCGACCAACCTCGATGCCAACCTGGAGTGGTACTTCATGCCGCGCGGCCTGCTGTCGGTGGGCGCGTACCACATGAAGCTGAAGGACTACATCGCCTTCGACGTGGTCTCGCGCCAGCTCTACAGCGAACTGACCAACCAGCTTGAGACCTACCAGATCTCCACCCCGATCAATGCCGACGGCAAGGTCACCGGCGTGGAAGTGGCCTACGAGCAGCCGATCGGCGAGTACTTCGGCATCAATGCCAACTACACCTACGCCAACGGCACCACCTCGCACACCTGGTCGGATGGTTCGCACAACCTGCTGGGTACTTCGAAGAACACCTACAACGTGGGTGCCTACTTCGAGAACGAGCGCTTTGGCGCCCGGGTCAGCTACACCCGCCGTTCCTCGTTCCTGATCAGCCTGTCGGGCACCAACCCGTACTACCAGGATGACTTCGGCACGCTGTCGGCATCGCTGAGCTACAAGGCCACCGATTGGCTGAGCATCAGCCTGGATGGCCTGAACCTCAACAACCCGACCTACAAGTACTACCAGACCGCGGCCATCCCGACCTCGTTCTACAGCAACGGCCGCCAGTACTACCTCAACTTCCGCTTCAAGTACTGATCCAGCGGCAGCAACATCGCCGAGTCGTGCACGCACGCCGGGCCTGGGTCATTCCGGGCCCGGCGTTTTTCATGTATAGCGTTCATCGCACCGTTCCAAGGAGTCGTTCCGATGGTCAAGCCTTCCCGCGCCCGGATGCGCAGCGCAGTGCTGCTGGGCAGCCTGCTCGCCCTGTTGCCGGCACTGCCCGCACTCGCCGCCGATCCCACGCCGGCCGCTGAAGCACCGGGTCCGCAGCTGCGTGCCGGCAGCCTGATGCTGATTCCCGCCCCGGCCACGGTGCAGCCCGGCCAGGGTAGCGGCATCACCGTACGCGCCGATACCGCGCTGCACGCCGAAGGCGAAGCCGCGCAGCGCGTCGCCACCCAGTTCGCCGACCTGCTGGCCCGCAGTGACGGTCCGCGGCTTGCGCTGGCCAAGGGCAAGGCGGCAGGCACGTCGGGCAGCATCCGCTTCCAGATCGTTCCGACCTTCCGCGACAGCGGTGAGAGCTACACGCTGGAAAGCACCGCGCAGGGCGTGCTGGTGCAGGCCGGCAACGAAACCGGCCTGTTCTACGGCGCAACCACGCTTGCCCAGCTGGCCACGGGTGGCAGCAACGGCCTGCTGCCGGCGGTGCAGATCCAGGACGCGCCACGCTTCAGCTGGCGCGGCTTCATGCTCGACTCGGCGCGGCACTTCCAGAGCCTGGATGAGATCAAGCGCGTGCTCGATGCGATGGCCGCGCACAAGCTCAATACCTTCCATTGGCACCTCACCGATGACCAGGGCTGGCGCATGGAGATCAAGCGCTACCCGAAGCTGACCGAGGTGGGCAGCTGCCGCCTGCCGGCCGGCGACGGTGGCATCGATCCGGCCAGCGGTAAGGAGCATCCGTACTGCGGCTTCTACACGCAGGAGCAGATCCGCGAAGTGATCGCCTATGCCGCCAGGCTGCATATCCAGGTGATTCCAGAAATCGATGTGCCCGGCCATGCCACCGCGGCGATCGCCGCGTACCCGGAACTGGGTTCGATCAACACCCCGCTGAAGCCGATCAGTGAATGGGGCGTGTTCCCGAACCTGTTCAACGTGGAAGACAGCACCGTCACCTTCCTCGAGAACGTGCTGGAAGAAGTGATCGCGCTGTTCCCTGCGAAGTACGTGCACGTGGGCGGCGACGAGGCAGTCAAGGACCAGTGGGAAGCCTCGAAGCAGGTGCAGCAGCGCATGCGTGCACTGGGCATCAAGGATGAAATGGCCATGCAGAGCCACATCATCAAGCGCTTGGAGACCTTCCTGGAGAAGCACGACCGGCGCCTGATCGGGTGGGATGAAATCCTCGAAGGCGGCCTGCCACCGCAGGCCACGGTGATGTCGTGGCAGGGCACCGAAGGTGGCCTGGCCGCGGCCAGTGCTGGCCATGACGTGGTCATGTCGCCGGTGGGCTACCTCTATCTGGATTACCTGCAGACGGCCTCGCCGAACGAACCGCCGGGCCGCCCGGCCCAGGTCAACCTCGGCAAGTTGTACAACTACGAGCCGGTGCCGGCCGAGCTGGCGGCCGACAAGCGCCAGCACATTCTCGGTCTGCAGGCCAACATGTTCACCGAGCACACGCGCACCTACGCACGCCTGCAGCACAACCTGTTCCCGCGCCTGGCGGCAGTGGCCGAGACCGGCTGGAGCACGCCGGAACATCGCGACTTCCGCGATTTCCTCGCGCGCCTGCCCGCGCAGCTGCAGCGCTACCGTGCCTGGGGCCTGGCCTACGCGCAGACCCCGTTCGAAGTGGGCGTGGACTACACCGATGATCGCGCGAAAAACTCCGTGACCCTATCGCTGGCCAATCCGCTGGGCTATGAAGTGCGCTACAGCACCGATGGCCAGCCGGTGACCGCGCAGTCGCCGTTGTACCAACAGCCGCTGACCGCGACGCTGCCGACCACCGTGCAGGCCGCTGCGTTCTACCAGGGCCAGATGCTGGCCGCGAAGCCGACCATCGCCACGTTCACCGCGCAGTCGCTGCTCAGCCGCCGCAGCGATGCGCTGCTCAGCTGTGTGGGCAAGAAGGGGCTGGTGCTGCGCCTGGAAGACGACGGCCCGCGCGAGGGAACGCGTGCGGTGTTCAACGTCGACATCTTCCAGCCATGCTGGCGCTGGCCGCAGGCGCAGCTGGACGGCATCGGCAGTGTGGAGGTCCGCGCGGGCCGCATTCCGTACTACTTCCAGCTGGCCCACGATGAACCCAAGCGTCGCTTCGAAAAGGCCCGGAGCGCACACGGCGAAATGCTGATCCGCCGCGGTGATTGCACGGGCAAGGTGCTGGCTCAGGTACCGCTGCCGGCCACGCCCGATGCCGATGGCTTCGTGACCCTGCGTGCGGCGCTGCCGAAGGGCACGCAGGGCACGGGTGACCTGTGCATCAACTTCACCGGCGATACGCGCCCGGCGATGTGGGTGCTGGATGAGGTCACGCTGAAGAAGTAACCGCAAGCCTGTCCTGGCGCAATCCATCCACGCATCGCGTGGATCTACTGTAGAGCCGAGCCCATGCTCGGCTGCCTTTCGGGAGGGAGCCGAGCACGGGCTCGGCTCTACAGGAACCTCAGCCCCGCCAGCGCATCAGCAGATCGCGCAATGGGGTCAGTGCCGTGGCCATGCCCGCCAGCACGCCGATCGTGTTGGCCAGTGCATCCATCGGGTCAGCAGTGCGGTTGCTGGTCAGTGCGCCCTGCGCGAACTCGATGCCGATGCCCATCAGCACCAGGCCCACGCCCACCCACAGCAGCGGGCGGCCCCGACGGAACAGCTGCACCGCGCTGCCTGCCAGGATGAAATAGGCGAGGAAGTGTTCGCCCTTGTCGCTGTTTTCCGGCAACGGAATCGGCGGTGGCGGGATCAGGCAGACCACAATCACCAGCAGCACGGCCAAACCCCACAGCACGGCCCACAACCGCGGCCGCCGCAGCGGCTTGATCACCGGCAACACCTCGCTCACAGGCGCCAGCTCAGGTCGCCCAGTTCGAACGCCGGCTCGAAGTCGACGCCGCGCTGCAGGCCGATGGCCTGGAAGCGCTCGCCCATCTCGGTAGGCAGGGTCAGCTTCTTCACCTGGTCACGCAGCTGGATGCGGCCGACCTCATCCGTACGCTCTTCGGCCAGCAGCAGCACCTGGTCCAGGCCGTTGCCGAGCAGGAAACTGGCCTGGCTGCAGTACCCCGCCAATTCGAAACCACCGTGCATGCCCGCCTCGGCCATCGCGGTGAAATCCACCGACGCGGTGATGTCCTGCAGGCCGGGCCAACGATGCACGTCGTTGTGCACGTGGTGGCGGTAGAACGCGCGGACCGTGCCATCGTCGCGGTCGTGCTGGTAGAACTCGCTGCGGCTGTAACCGTAATCGACAAACAGCATCGCACCACGCTGCAGGCCGCCAGCCACTGCCTGCAGCCAGTACGGCAGCTGCGGCAACACTTCGGAGCGGTAACCGTCGGCAAAGGGCTTTTCCAGGTAGCGCTCGATGTGGCGCACCGCACCGTTGAGCAGGATGTCAGCCGGCTGCGCGCCACGGATGAAGTTGCCTTCGCCATCAAGCTCGACGGTTTCCTCATAGACCTCGCCGTCCCGGATCAGGAAACGCGGGGTCGGCAGCGCGTCGATCACCTCGTTGGCGAACACCACGCCCTCCCAGTCCTCGTCGAACGGGCGGTCGATCCAGTCCACGCGCGCGGCCAACTCGGCCGGCAGGTTCTGCTGCAGGCGCTGCTGCTGGCGCTCGCGCAGGTCGGCGCTGGGTTCGAGGATGGCGTAGCGCGATGGCAGCGCGTCCAGTTCGGCCAGGCGCAGCAGCACGGCCTCGGCGAAGGCGCCGGTACCGCCGCCCAGTTCCAGCATGCGGGCCTGCGCGCCCAGCTGGGCGAACACTGGCGCCAGCGCATTGGCCACGCTGCCGGCGAACAGGCTGCCGAGCTCGGGTGCGGTGGTGAAGTCGCCACTGCCACCGAACTTGCTGGCGCCGGCGCTGTAGTAGCCCCAGCCGGGGGTGTACAGGCACAGCTCCATGAAGCGCGAGAACGGCATCGCCCCGCCCTGCGCAAGGATTTCGGCGCGCAGGGCGGCCGCCAGCTGGTCGCTGTGGGCCAGGGCATCGGCTTCGGGCAGGGGGAAGGTGGGCTGCATGGCGTCTTCGAATGCGGTGACAATGGTGCACAGGATAGCCGAGCCTTGGAGGACTCTCGATGAGCGATACCCACCCCGTGGTCCTGATCACCGGCAGCGCGCGCCGGATCGGTGCGGCCATCGCCCGCCAGTTCCACGCCTGTGGCTGGTCGGTGGTACTGCATGCCAACACCTCCAGCGCCGAACTGCAGCAGGCCGCGTTCGATTTCGACAACGTGCGGCCCGGAAGCGTGCTTGCGCTGCAGGCCGACCTGCGTGACGCCGACGCCCTGCCCGACCTGGTGGAACAGGCCGTTACCCACTTCGGCCGCCTGGACGCGCTGGTCAACAACGCCTCCAACTTCTATGCCACCCCGCTCGGCCAGGTCACCGCCGAGGCGATGGACGAGCTGTATGCGGTCAATGCGCGCGCGCCACTGCTGTTGTCACAGGCGGCCGCGCCGTACCTGCGCCGCCAGCAGGGCTGCATCGTCAACCTGACCGACCTGCACGGCACCGACCCGATGCGCGACCACATCGCCTACACCATGGCCAAGGCCGCGCTGGAGATGGCCACCCGTTCGCTGGCGCTGGAGCTGGCGCCCAAGGTGCGGGTCAATGCGGTGGCGCCCGGCGCGATCCTGTGGCCGGAACAGGGCAAGGACGATTTCGCCCGCGAGGCCCTGCTGGCGCGCACGCCTTTGGCGCGGATCGGTACGGTCGAGGAGATCGCCGAAGCGGTGTACTGGCTGGTGGCCGAAGCCAGCTTCGTCACCGGCCACACGCTGCGCGTGGATGGCGGGCGCACGGTCAGCTGAGAGGTTGCCGGCCAGCGGCCGGCGCTACCGGTCATGCCGGCCGCTGCCGGCAACCTCCATCAATCCAGGTCAACCACCTCGAACGCCTCGCCAAACTGCGCGTGCGCGCGCCACAGCGTGGCCAGGTCCAGCCCGCTGACCGGATCGATGAAGTCGGGCGCGATATCGGCCAGCGGCTTCAGCACGAAGGCATGCTTCAGTTCGGGACGGGGAATGCGCAGGTGGCCGGGACCTTCCACCACCAGGTCGCCGTAGAACACCACGTCGATATCCAGGGTCCGGTCGGAGAAGCGCGGCCCACTACGGTCGCGGCCGTGCGCATCCTCCAGCGCATGCAGCCAGTCGTCCAGTTCCTGCAGCGGCAAGTCCGTCTCGATCGCCACCGCGTTGTTGAGGAAGGCCGGGCCGTCGAAGCCGACCGCGGCGGTACGGTAGGCCGGCGAGACCTGCAGCGCGCCGAAGCGCTCGCGCAGGGCCGCCACCGCGGCGTGGAGGTAGCGGCGGGGCTGGACATTGCTGCCCAGGCTCAGGAGCACGGTCGTCATGCGGTTCAGGTGGCAGCGATGGGGGCGTGGACATGCCGTCGTCACGGCGGCCTGCCTACAATCCGGGACGCACATGATAGGGCACCGACATGACCTATTGCGTTGGAATCGAGGTGGACGAGGGCCTGGTCTTCGCTGCCGACACCCGGACCAATGCCTCGCTGGACGATGTACGCGTGCATCGCAAGCTGCACGTGTTCGAATATCCCGGCCAGGCAGCCTACGTGCTGATGGCGGCTGGCAACCTGGCCACCACCCAGCTGCTGGTGTCGCGCCTGGGCCGCGATGCCGACGAACGGCGCTCACCCAATCTGCACGACATGACCCACCTGTTCGAAGCTGCCGAGTACGTTGGCCAGTTGCTGGTGGACAGCCAGGTGCACAGCAGCCACAGTGAACATGGCCACGATGGGGTCAATACCCAGGCCACGCTGATCTTCGGCGGCCAGATTGCCGGTGAGCGGCCTGGGCTGTACATGATCTACCCGCTCGGCAACGCCATCGCCGCCTCGCCGGAGACGCCCTACCTGCAGATCGGTGAATCCAAGTACGGCAAGCCGATCCTCGACCGTATCCTCAGCCCCGCCACGCGCCTGGAGGATGCCGCCCGCACGGCGATCGTCTCGTTGGACTCCACCATCCGTTCCAACCTGTCGGTAGGCCTGCCGATCGACCTGGCGCTGCTGCGCGACGGTGAACTGCGCATCGGCCAGCAACTGCGGCTGGGCGCGGATTCCACGCTGTATGCCGACATCCACCAGAACTGGTCGCGGCGCCTGGAACAGGCGGTGGACGCGCTGCCGCGGTTCCCCTGGGAAACCGCCCTGTAGAGCCGAGCCCATGCTCGGCTGTCGAGGTCAATGCAAACACCAGCCGAGCATAGGCTCGGCTCTACTGAACCCCAGCGGCATCAGCCGAGCGCCTCGGCCACTGCCCGGAACACCTGCTGCATCTGCAGCGGCTTGCGCAGTACATGGACGTCCACGCCTGCCGGGAAGGCATCGGCAGGCACCGCCACCGCCGCGTCCTCCAGCACCAGCGCCGGGCCGCGATAGCCCAGCGCAGCCATCTCGCCCAGCAGCTGGCTGGCCGGCAGCAGCTTTGAGCCGGCGTCTGCAATCACCAGCGCCGGCATCGCCTCCTGCTGCATCCAGCGCAGCGCCGCCGGGCCATCGGAGGCCAGCTGCAGCTGATACCCCTGGCTGGACAGCGCGTTGCCGAGCAGCGACAGGCGCGTGGCTTCGCCGTCGACCACCAGGATCGACTGGCCACTGCCCAGGGCCACCAGCTGCTCGATCGGCTCGCTGCCGTCGCTGGCTTCGTGCATCGGCAAGCGCAGCTCGAAGCAGGTGCCCTGCCCTGGTTGGCTGCTGACATGGATGCTGCCGCCGGCGCCTTCGACGATGCGCTTGCAGGAAATCAGGCCCAGGCCGGTGCCATCGGCCTTGGTGGTGAAGAACGGATTGAACAGGTGCGACAGCGTGTCCGCATCCATGCCGATGCCTTCGTCGGACACGCAGATCTGCATCCAGTCCACGCCATCGCGCTGGCCGGCATGGCTGGCGGTCAGGCTCAGGCGGCCACCGTTGGGCATCGCCTGGATCGCGTTGAGCGCCAGGTTCAGCATTACCTGCTGCAGTTCAGTGTAGTTGGCGTCGACTACCAGGCCTTCGTCCAGCACCTGCAGTTCCAGGCGCACGGCATCGGGCACGTTGCTGCGCAACAGCAGCGCCACCGCATCGAACAGGCCATCGATCTCGATGCGCTCGCTCGGCTTGCGCGAACCACGCACGAACGACAGCATCGACTCGGCCATCTCGTGGCCGCGGCGGCCACACTCGGCGATGACGTCGGCCAGATGGTGCAGCTGCGGATCCTCGGTGCGGGCCTTCAGCAGGTCCGGCATGATCAGCAACGGCTGCAGGATGTTGCGCAGGTCGTGGCTGAGCCCGGCGGCAAGCAGAGACAGGCTTTCCAGCCGCTGCGCACGCATCAGTTCGGTTTCCACGCGTGCGCGCTCGACCGCACTGCGTGCATCGCGGATCGCACGCGCGACCGCCGAAGGCAGGCGCGCAGGCTGGTGCTTGATGATGTAGTCGTTGGCGCCCTTCTGCAGCGCCGCCACCGCATTCTCCTCACCCATCGTGCCGGAGACGAAGATGAAGGGCACCTCCGGCGAGGTCTCGCGCACGATGCGCAGCGCGTCGTCACCGGAGAACCCCGGCATGCTCAGGTCGGACAGCACGATGTCCGGCTGGAAAACCGCCAGTGCCTGGCGCAGTTCCGCCTCGCTCTCGACACGCTCGAAGCGGGCCTCCAGGCCCGCGTCGAGCATCTGTTCGGACATCAGCTCGGCATCTTCCGGTGAGTCTTCCACCAGCAGGATGCGCAGCGCCCCCAGGGCGGGACCGGTCAGGGGCATGGGCTCACTCGAGTTCCGGTGCCTGGTTGATCAACGCCCAGAACTTGCCCAGGGTCTGCACCGCGCCGAAGAACTGGTCCACGTCCACCGGCTTGACCACGTAGGCGTTCACGCCCATGTCCCAGCTGCGGGCCAGGTCGCTTTCCTCGCGCGAGGACGACAGGATCACCACCGGCAGCCGCTTGAGTTCTTCGTGCTCGCGGATCTGCCGCAGCACTTCCAGGCCATCCATGCGCGGCATCTTGATGTCCAGCAGCAGCACCGCCGGCAAGCCTTCCTCGCGGTTGGCGAAGGCACCGCGGCGCAGCAGGTAGTCCATCACTTCCACGCCGTCCTCGACGTGCACGATGGGATTGGCCAGACGCGCTTCTTCCAGGGCGTCGATCGCCATTTCGGCATCCGCCGGGCTGTCTTCGGCGAGAAGAATGGTGCGCAGAGTCGTCATGCAGAAGGACCTTGTTTGTCCGCGTCGGTCGCGGGGGGCAGGTAGAAGTGGAAGGTGGCGCCGACGTCCGGTTCGGCCTCGGCCCAGATACGGCCACCATGGCGGGTCAGCACGCGGCGCACGCTGGCCAGGCCGATGCCGGTCCCCGGATAGTCACTGGCCTTGTGCAGGCGCTGGAACACACCGAACAGCTTGCCGGCGTAGGCCATGTCAAAGCCTGCACCATTGTCGCTGACCGTGAACTGATGGCCGCCGTCGGGCTGCTGCTGGTAGTCAACGCGGATCTTCGCCGGCTCGCGGTTGCCCGAGTACTTCACTGCGTTGCCGAGCAGGTTGAGCCAGACCTGGCGGATCATGTTCTCGTCGCCCACCACGATCGGCAGCGGCGCGATGTTCCACTCCACCTGGTGCACATGGCCGCTATTCTCGGCCTCGGCCTGCAGGTTGGAATCGAGCATGGCCCGGGTGTCGGCCACCAGCGACTGCATGTCCACCGCCTGCTGCCGCATCGCCGCGCGGCCAAGGCGCGAGTAGACCAGCAGGTCGTCGATCAACGCTGCCATGCGCCGGGCCGAACTGGAAATCACGTCCAGATAGTGGCGGCTCTTGTCATCGGCCTGATCGCCGAGGTGGCGCGACAGCTTGTCGGAGAATCCGGCCACGTGGCGCAGCGGTGCACGCAGGTCATGCGAGACCGAATAGCTGAAGGCCTCCAGCTCGCGGTTGACCTCGGATACCTGCGCAACCTTGCCTTCCAGCTGGCGGTTCAGCTCTTCCACGCGCAGCTGCACTGCGCGCTGCATGGTGACGTCGCTGATGGTCAGCAGCACCACCTCGTCATCGCTGTCGGGCAGCGGCATGCGCCGCGCGTTGAGCAGCATGTAGCGCACCACGCCGTCAGCGGTGCGCTGCTCGTGCTCGAAGTCCCACAGTTCGCGACCGCGCGACAGCACGTCGGCCAGGCGCTGCCGGACCACCGGGTCCTGCCAGGCGTTGTCGCCAACGTTTTCCAGCAGCAGGCCGTCGGCGCGCTCGTCCTGCAGGCCGTAAAGCTCAGCGAATGCTGGATTGTGCAGCTGCACGCGCAGGTCGCGGTCGAGCAGCACGATCGGTTCGCGCACGGTCTGCAGCACCGACGCCGCACGTGCAGCCGAGCGCAGCGATTGCCGCTCCGCATGCAGGCGACGGCCGATCTGCCGCTGCAGCAGCCACAGCACCAGGCCGAGCAGCGCCAGCTGGATCACCAGCGAACTCCACGACACCAGTTCGGTCTGCTTGCGCTGGCGCGCCGCCTGCTCGGCGCGCAGCGCCAGCAGCTTCTGCTCGCTGGCCTGCAGTTCTTCCACCAGCCCGCGGATGGGATAGCGCGTACTCAGGTCCTGCACCAGCTCGCGCTGGTCGCTGTTCGGCTCGGACCTGGCCAGCTCGCGGGCGAGTGTCATGCGGCCTTCCAGCATCGATTCGATCCGACCGATGCGGATCAGCTGGTCGGGATTGTCGCGGGTCATCCGGCCCAGTTCGGCCAGGCGCCCGGGAATTTCATCGGCCCGGGCCATGCGCTCGCGCAGGCCGGGGGCATCCACGCCCTTGGACAGGGTCAAAGCGGCCGATTCAACATCGCGCACATCGGCCTGCAGTTGCTGCAGTGCCACGCCCACGGCCTGGGTGTGGTTGACCCAGGCCATCGCTTGTTCGCTGTCCTGCTGCAGTTTACGCAGGGTCAACCACGGCACCACGATGATCGCGGCGGCGGCCAGCGCCAAGGCCGGCAACCGCCAGCGGTCCCAGATGTCGTCACTGAAAACCAGCGCCATAGTTCCTCGTCAGCTCTGCCGCGACGCGTTGGCCGGGTCGAGCCCGGTTGCGGCGGAACCGGCAATATAGCGCAGGCGGTCACAACTCTGGAATTTCCAGCGCGGTCGGCTGAACGGGTTGGCAATCAGACCTGTAGGGCCAAGCCCACGCTCGGCTGCCTTGGAGTTCCAGCCGAGCATGGCTCGGCTCTTATCTCTTCCGACTCTGGCACCTTAGGTGCCGAGAGCCCGGCGCGGACGACCGTTCGGCTCTAGGTCTTTTCGATCGCTCTGTA
>NZ_JAXBQT020000023.1:0-84124 GCF_047520755.2 Stenotrophomonas sp. FR010
AACTCATCCGTGTACTGCTTGCTGTTGCCCATAAACACCTCGGTCATTGCCATGAATTATGGCGTCCGGATGTCTACGAAAGGCTGGTCGGTCCATGGGCGAGCGGCCCGGTGCCTTGCGCAACGAGCTGGCTGCCGTCGCCGACGACGGCAGGACGGCGTTGCCGGACTTGGCGCTGGGGCTGCCGTCGGAAGTTGCCCTGCGCCGGCCCGACATTCGCGCCGCCGAGGCTCGCCTGCATCGGGCCACGGCCAGCATCGGCGTTGCGCAAGCCGAGCTGTACCCAAGCATCCGCCTGGGTGCGCGGTTCGGGTACGAGTCCTATCTGAGCGGCGAATTCTCAGCCTGGGGCAGCCGCACATGGTCGATAGGACCGACTCTGAGCCTGCCGCTGTTCGACCGTGGCCGCCGCAAGAGCGTGGTGCAGTTGCGCGAGCTGGAGCAGCAAGAAGCGGCAGTGAACTACCAGAGGACCGTGCTCAAAGCCTGGCAGGAGATCGACGACGCGCTCAGCGGATACACCGCAGAGCAGCAGCAGGAACGTGAACTGCAAGCCCGAATGCACAGCGCCGGCCAAGCCTACGAACTGGCCCAGGCACGCTACGACGGCGGCATGGCCGATTTCCTCTCCGTGCTCGACAGCCAGCGTAGCTATTTGCAGGCGCGCCGCGAATTGGCAGCGAGCGAAGGGCGCGTGGGCACCCGCTACGTGATGGTCAACAAGGCCATTGGCAATACACAACTATCGGAAGGCGGCGTGACGAAATGACGAGCTTCGTTAGCGCGTACTCCGAGCGCACAGATCAACTGTTGTTGGTTGTGGAATTGGTCTGCTCGCATGATCGGGAACACTGCGGCGATTCGTCCTACCGGATACGGGAGGGGTGAAATGGAACTTCGGCATCTGCGCTGTTTCCTGGCCGTGGCCGAAGAACTCCACTTCGCCCGCGCGGCGGAAAAGCTGCACATCGAACAATCGCCACTGTCGCGTGCGATCAAGGAGCTAGAAGAAGAACTTGGCGTTGTGCTGTTCGCCCGCACCACGCGCAGCACGCGACTGACCCGTGCTGGAAAGCTGTTCTTGGAACACGTGCGCCGCGTGTTCACAGTCTTGGAACAAGCACGCGATAGCGTGAAAGCGGCGGCCCACGGCTTCCACGGACAATTGCGCGTGGCGTTGTCGGACGGCATCACACCGTCGCGCTTACCGGCTTTACTGGCGCTATGCCGACAGGAAGAACCGGAAGTTGAACTCCGATTCTTCGAGGTGCCGCTGTCACAGCAGATCAAGGGGCTGCATGACGATCTGTACGACGTGGGGTTTGCGCAGTCCGATGAAGTGGGCGATGGCATCACCACCATGCCTGTCTGGAGAGACACGCTCATCGTGACGGTGCCAGCGCGACATCCGCTGCTGGCACACAAGCGCATCCCTTTGGAGGAACTGCTGCGCTATCCGCTGGTTCTATGCGATCCACAAGTGTGCGAAGGCCATGCCAAATTCGTCGATCGGGTGCTACGTCGGGCCGACATGGAGCCGCTGGTCGCAGAACGGGTCGCTACGTGTGATTTGATGATGGCCTTGGTATCGGCCGGTTTCGCACTTGGGTTTACGGGTGCCGCGCGCATTGCCGCGAACCCTGACTCCGGCGTAGTGGCCCGACCGCTGGCGTTGCGCGTGCCGCCGCTGACAACCTACCTGCTTTACCCCGCCGGCGAGCCGTCCGATGTGCTGGCGCGGTTCATTGAGCGCGTGCAGGCCATCGAGTCACCGGAACCCCCAAGGCCCAAGTCGGGCCGTCATTCCGATTCCCTGGAGGAACCTGAGCCATGAAAAAGATCATCCCGTTCTTACTGGCGGCCGCGTTGACTGCTTGCGGCCAGTCCGAAACGCCTCCGAAGGCCAACACGTCGGAAGCGAATATCCCGACGGTGGAAGAACTGGCGTCCAACCCCGAACGGTTGAAGGAACTGCGCCAGCAATGCAAGACGGATCGCCCCAAGCTAGGCGACGTGCTGTGCAACCGGGTGGCCGAAGCCACGCGCAAGCGATTCTATGGCGACGGCGAGACGCCCTACACGCCGCCGAAAGAATCGCCGAAGTTCTGACCGTTGGCGGCTCGCCGCCTCGCCTTCATATTTCTGTTCGACACGCCGCAATGCGCCTTCGCTTGCGGCATTTTTCTTTGGCCTGCCGCTGCATTCATTCTGTCTTTTTGCTCGACCTTTCTGCTTGAAACGGTCTTTGACCAGCACTGATCCGGCACCGATCCTGACGCTTGCGGCACGTCCCTGTGCCGCGCTTTCCATGAGGAACCAGCGCAGGAGAAAGCGGAGGCCAGGTCATGCAAGGGACGAACGTGCTGTTCGGTCAGATCGCCGTGGTATTCGGCATCGTGATCGCCGGTGTGTGGGGTGCCACACAATGGACAGCGGCGGCCCTTGGCTATCAAGTACGCCTTGGCTCGCCCTGGTTCGACTTTCTTGGCACGTCGATCTACCACCCGTGGAAGCTGTTTGAGTGGTGGTTCTTCTTCGGCGCCTATGCGCCGGAGGTCTTCGACACCGGCGGTGCCATTGCCGGCGCCAGCGGCATGGTCGCCGTGGTCGTTGCCATCGCCATGTCGGTCTGGCGCTCGCGCCAGGCACGCATGGTCACGACCTACGGCTCGGCGCGATGGGCGAATGCGCACGACATTCGCAAGGCCGGCCTCACACAGCCTGCCGGCGTGTTCCTCGGTCAGCACGATCACCAGTACCTACGTCATGAAGGACCGGAACACGTCCTGACCTTCGCGCCCACGCGCTCGGGCAAAGGCGTGGGCCTAGTCATTCCCACACTCTTGAGTTGGCCGGCATCCGCCGTCATCCATGACATCAAGGGCGAGAACTGGAGCATCACCGCCGGCTGGCGTTCGCGTTTCTCGCACTGCCTGCTGTTCAACCCGACCGATGCGAAGTCGGCAGCCTACAACCCACTGCTGGAGGTGCGGCGCGGCGCGCATGAAGTGCGCGACGTTCAGAACATCGCGGACATTCTGGTCGATCCCGAAGGCGCGCTGGAGAAGCGCAACCATTGGGAAAAGACTTCGCACGCGCTGCTGGTCGGGGCCATCCTGCATGTGCTCTACGCGGGCGAAGACAAGACGCTGCGCGGCGTTGCCAACTTCCTGTCCGATCCGGCCAGCCCTTTCGAGCTGACCTTGCACCGGATGATGACCACGCCCCACCTGGGCGATGGCCCGCATCCGGTAGTCGCATCGGCTGCGCGCGAAGTGCTCAACAAGTCGGATAACGAGCGCTCCGGCGTGTTGAGCACCGCCATGTCGTTCCTCGGCCTGTACCGCGATCCCACGGTGGCCGAAGTCACTTCGCGCTGCGACTGGCGCATTGCCGACCTGATCGCGGCCGAACATCCGGTGTCGCTGTATCTGGTGGTGCCGCCTTCGGACATTTCGCGGACGAAACCGCTGATTCGCCTGATCCTCAACCAGATCGGGCGGCGCCTAACCGAATCGCTTGATGGCTCCGACGGCATCGCGCGCCGCCACAAGCTGCTGCTGATGCTCGACGAGTTCCCGGCGCTGGGCAGGCTCGATTTTTTCGAGACGGCGCTGGCCTTCATGGCGGGCTACGGCATCCGCAGCTTCCTCATTGCGCAGTCGCTCAACCAGATCGACAAAGCCTACGGCCAGAACCATTCGATTCTGGATAACTGCCATGTGCGCGTGACGTTCGCCACGAACGACGAACGCACGGCGAAGCGCATTTCCGAGACGCTGGGCACGGCCACCGAGCTGCGCGCGCAGCGCAACTACGCGGGCCACCGGCTCGCGCCGTGGCTGGGCCACTTGATGGTGTCGCGCCAGGAGACGGCCCGGCCGCTGCTGACGCCGGGCGAAGTCATGCAGCTTCCGCCCGACGAGGCGGTGGTCATGGTGTCCAGCGTGGCGCCGATCAAGGCGAAGAAGCTGCGCTACTACGCGGACGCCAATTTCAAGCGCCGCGTGCTGCCGCCGCCCACGCTGGCGGAAGGGCAGTACGCCGACGCGCCGCCGTCGCGGCCCGACGACTGGAGCGGGCTGGCGATTCCGTCCGTGCCCGCTGCGCCTGCCACGGCATCCGCCGATGGCCTGGAGAACTTGGGTTCGGTCGACGACGGCGGTCCGCGCCGTCAGCCCGAACTCTCCGAAACCGTCGCCTACGACCCCGAGCTGGCCGCTCCCGCGGCCGACCTTGCGCTGCTCGATGACGACGACGACCTGCCGCTTCCCCTTCCACGCCAGCTCGATCCAGCCATGCAGCGCACGGCCCGGCTGGCTTCCCTCGACCCCAACGACGGAATCGAGCTATGAGCCACTACCGCCTCAACCTGTTCATCCAGCCGGAGCACGCCAAGCGCCTGGACGAGCTGGCCGCCAAGAAAGGCGTGTCCAAGTCGTCCATCGTCGCGGCGGCGCTCGCATCGTGGCTGTCGCCCGATGCCGCCGACCAGCGCGAGGCGGCCATCGCCAAGCGGCTGGATCGCCTGTCTCGCCAGGCCGAGCGCATGGAGCGCGACCAGAACATCGCCATCGAAACGCTGGCGCTGTTCATCCGCTACTACCTGACCGTGAGCACGCCCGTTCCCGAGGCGCACCAAGACGCGGCTCGCGCCCAGGGCAAAGCACGCTTCGAGCAGTTCACCGAGCAGCTTGGCCGCCACCTGCTGCGCGGTCGCAGTCTGGTGCGCGACGTGGTGGAGGAACTGCATCCCGACCCGATGCGGATGGAGGACGCGGCGGCAGCCGCGCAAGCGCAGGAGCGTGCGTCATGAGCGCCGTTCCGCAATCCATGACCGCCACGTCGCTCGACCGGCGCATCCAGATGTTGCGCACGGCGATGGGGCCGCTGATCGCCGCCGCGCTCGAAGACCCGGACGTGGTGGAAGTCATGCTGAATCCCGACCGCACCCTTTGGGTGGATCGGCTTTCATCGGGGCGTGCGCCGATGGGCGTGGAGCTGTCCGAAGCGGACGGCGAGCGAATCATCCGTCTTGTGGCGGCCCACGTCGGCGCGGAAGTGCATCGCGGCCAGCCGCTGCTGTCGGCCGAGCTGCCCGAGACCGGCGAACGCTTCGAGGGCATCTTGCCGCCCGCCGCGCCGGGGCCAGCCTTCGCGCTGCGTAAGCGCGCCATCGGCGTGATTCCGCTGGAGCGGTACGTCATCGACGGGATGATGACCAGCGCGCAGGCGGGCTTTCTGGTACGGGCCGTGCGCGAGCGGCAGAACATCCTGATCGCCGGTGCCACCAGCAGCGGCAAGACGACCTTGGCCAATGCTCTCCTGGCCGAGATCGCCGCCACGGGCGACCGCGTTCTCGTGCTCGAAGACACGGTGGAACTGCAATGCGCGGCCCGCGACCACGTTCCGCTGCGCACGCGCGCAGGCGTGGTGTCCATGACCGAGCTGGTGCGTTCATCCATGCGCCTGCGACCTGATCGCGTCGTCGTCGGCGAGGTGCGCGGCGCCGAGGCGCTGGATCTCATCAAGGTGTGGGGAACGGGCCACCCCGGCGGCATCGCCACGATCCACGCCGGTTCCGCGCTCGGCGCGCTGCTGCGCTTGGAGCAACTGATTCTCGAAGTGGCCGTGAACCCGCCGCGCGCGCTGATCGCTGAGGCGGTCAACGTGGTGATCTACATCGCCGGGCGCGGACGCAAGCGCCGCATCGAGAGCATCGCCCGCGTCGTCGGCTTCGACGGCGTGGGCTACCAACTGGCGGACGCGCTGGAAACGCCGTTTCCCGAGCTGCCGCCACTTCCCAATGCCGCACCCGCTGCGGCGACTTCCCCATCCCCTGACTCACTTGGAGAACTGCCATGACGCAGATGACCATTCCTGCTTTCCGTTTTTCTGCAAATCCGGCTTTGCGTCTTGCGCGGCTGCGCTGCCTGGCCCGCCCTGCGGGGCAAGGGCTGCTGCTGGCCGCTCTGCTGCTGTTCCTGGCCGGAACCGCGCAGGCCGCCGGTTCCTCGATGCCGTGGGAAGGCCCGCTGCAATCCATCCTCGAATCCATCCAGGGTCCGGTGGCGCGCATCGTCGCGGTCATCATCATCATCGCCACGGGCCTCGCGCTCGCCTTCGGCGACACGTCGGGCGGCTTCCGCAAGCTGATCCAGATCGTGTTCGGTCTGTCCATCGCGTTCGCGGCTTCGAGCTTCTTCCTGTCGTTCTTCAGCTTCTCAGGCGGGGCCGTCGTATGAGCGCCCCGGATACCTTCGCGGCCGGGTTCGAGGTGCCGCTGCATCGCTCGCTGACCGAGCCGATTCTGCTGGGCGGTGCGCCGCGCACCGTGGCGATCGCCAACGGCACGCTGGCCGCCGCTGTTGGCCTGGGCCTGCAACTGTGGATTCCCGGCGTGGTGCTCTGGATCGTCGGCCATTCGCTGGCGGTATGGGGTGCGCGCGTCGATCCGCAGTTCATGCAGGTCTTCGCCCGGCACATCAAGCACCGCCCGCTGCTGGACGTGTGAGGGGAGGACGCCGCGATGCTGAACCTCGCCGAATACCGCCAGCGCCCGGCCTTGCTTGCCGACTGGCTGCCCTGGGCCGGGCTGGTCGCGCCGGGCGTCGTCTTGAACAAGGACGGCAGTTTCCAGCGCACGGCCCGGTTTCGCGGGCCTGACCTCGACAGCGCGACGCAAGGCGAGCTGATCGCCACGTCGGCGCGGTTGAACAACGCGCTGCGCCGCATGGGATCGGGCTGGGCGCTATTCATCGAAGCCGAGCGCCGGTCTGCGGCCGATTATCCGCACTCGGAGTTTCCCGAGCCGCTTTCGTGGATGGTGGAGGAAGAACGCCGGGCCGCCTTCGAGGAATCGGGCAATCACTTCGAGAGCGGCTATCACCTGACGCTGCTTTACCTGCCGCCGGAAGAATCCCGTGCCCGTGCAGCCAAGATGCTCTACGAGAACACGCCGACGAATGGCGTGGGCTGGCGCGAGCGGCTGCAAGCCTTCGTCGCGGAAACGGATCGCGTCTTTGATCTGCTCGACGGCGTGATGCCGGAAATTGACTGGCTCGATGACGCGCAGACGCTGACCTACCTGCACGCGACCATCTCGACGGGGCGCTATCGCGTGGGCGTGCCCGAAGTGCCGTTCCACATCGACGCGCTGCTGACAGACTCGCCGCTGGTCGGTGGCCTGGCGCCCATGCTGGGCGACCAGCATCTGCGCGTGGTGTCGGTGCGGGGTTTCCCGACCTCGACCTGGCCGGGGATTCTGGACGACCTCAACCGCCTCGGTTTTGCGTACCGCTGGAGCACGCGCTTTCTCTGCCTCGACAAAGCCGAGGCGGAACGGGAGTTGGGGCGCCTACGCCGCCAGTGGTTTGCGAAAAGGAAGAACGTCATCGCGCTGCTGCGCGAGACGATCTTCCAGCAGGAAAGCCCGCTGGTCGATACCGACGCCAGCAACAAGGCGGCCGACGCCGACGCGGCCTTGCAGGAGCTGGGCAGCGATCAAGTCGCCTTCGGCTATCTGACGGCGACCGTCACCGTCATGGACGAGGACGCCGCCATCGCAGACGAGAAGCTACGCATGGTAGAGCGCGTCATCCAGGGTCGGGGCTTCGTCACCATCCCTGAAACGCTCAATGCCGTGGATGCCTGGCTGTCCACGCTCCCCGGCAATGCTTACGCCAACGTGCGCCAGCCCATCGTCTCGACGCTGAATCTGGCGCACATGATGCCGGTGTCGGCGGTATGGGCCGGGCCGGAGAAGAACGAACACCTGGACGGCCCCCCGCTGATCGTCACGCGCACCGATGGCGCCACGCCGTTCCGGCTGGTCACGCACATCGGCGACGTGGGCCACACGCTGGTCGCGGGGCCGACTGGCATGGGCAAGTCGGTCTTGCTCGCCACGCTGGCGATGCAATTTCGCCGCTATTGCGGCTCGCGCATCTTCGCCTTCGACATGGGCCGTTCCATGCGCGCCGCGATCCTCGGGCTGGGCGGCGAGCACTACGACCTGGGCACGGATGGCGAAATCGCCTTCCAGCCACTCGCGTGCATCGACCGTGAGGGCTACCGCACCTGGGCCGCCGAATGGATCGAAGGTCGCTTGCTGCACGAAGGCGTGGCGGTCGGCCCCGACGAGAAGGCGGCTATCTGGTCGGCGCTGGGAAGTCTCGCCGGTGCGCCGGTGGAGCAGCGCACGATGACGGGGCTTTCCGTGCTGCTGCAATCGAACACGTTGCGGCAGGCGCTGTCGCCCTATGTGCTGGGTGGCGCCCACGGCAAGCTGCTGGACGCCGACCATGACCGGCTGGGCATGGCCGACGTGCAGTGCTTCGAGATGGAGGAGCTGATGCACAGCAAGGCCGCCGTCATGGCCGTGCTGCATTACCTCTTTGCGCGTTTCGATGAACGCTTCGACGGGGCGCCCACGCTGCTGATCCTCGATGAAGCGTGGCTGTTCCTCGATGCCCCGGTGTTTGCCGCGCGTATCCGCCAGTGGCTCAAGACACTGCGCAAGAAGAACGTCAGCGTCATCTTCGCCACGCAGAGCCTCGCCGACATCAAGGATTCGAGCATCGCGCCCGCGATCATCGAGAGCTGCGCGAGTCGGATTTTCTTGCCCAACCCGCAGGCGACAGAGCCGCAGATTCGCACGATCTACGAGGGCTTCGGCCTCAACAGGCGGCAGATCGAAATCGTCGCCACTGCGCAGCCCAAGCGAGACTACTACTACCAATCCCGCCTCGGCAACCGCCTGTTCGACCTCGATCTGGGGCCGGCAGCGCTGGCGTTTGCGGGCGCTTCCACGCCGCAAGACCAGCGCGACATAGACCGCGTGCTGCTGGACGCCGGCGTGCCCGGCTTCGCGGACGCCTGGCTGCGCCATCGCGGCCTCGATTGGGCGGCGGACCTGCTGCCCTCGTTCCCCGGCCTCGCGCCGGGTTCCCTCGCTGACCAATCCCTGGAGAACCTGTCATGAAAAAGCGCCTTATCGCCGCCGCTATCGCGGCCATGCTTTGCACTGCCACCGCCCATGCGCAATGGGTCGTGGTCGATCCGACGAACCTCGTGCAGAACACGCTAACCGCGATCCGCACGCTGGAGCAGATCAACAACCAGATCCAGCAGCTTCAGAACGAAGCGCAGATGCTGATGAACCAGGCGCGCAACCTCGCCAGCCTGCCGTCCAGCGTGGTGAACCAGTTGCGCGCCAATCTGGCGACGACCGAACGACTGATCGCCCAGGCCAGGGGCTTGGCCTACGACGTGACGAATTTGGATCGGGAGTTCGCGCGCCTGTATCCCGAGCAGTACGCCGCCACGATCAGCGGCGACCAGATGTACCGCGACGCGCAGGAGCGTTGGCGAAACACGCTCAACGGCTTGCAGACCACGATGCAGATGCAGGCGCAGGTGTCGCAGAACTTGGGCGAAGACGAAAGCGTGCTGGCCGACCTCGTGGGCAAGAGCCAGTCGGCCGAAGGCGCGCTGCAAGCAATGCAGGCTATGAATCAGTTGCTGGCCTTGCAAGCCAAGCAGTCGATCCAGGCGCAGCGGCTCCAGATCACGCAAGACCGAGCGACTGCGCTGGAGCTGGCGCGGCAGGCGGCAGCCACGGAGCGCGCCCGCGAGGTGCGGCGGCGCTTCCTGGGCGACGGCACGCCGTACACGCCGCAGTCCGTGAACTTCTACGACAACTGACGGGAGGCCGCCATGCGATGCGTCCTCGTCCTGTGTGTCGCGCTGCTGGCCGCGTGCAGCGAGCAGCCGGCCGACCACCTTGCCGATGCCCTGGCCGCCGATCCCGTGCGGCTCAAGGCATTGCGCGCGCAATGCGCAGCCGACCGGCAGGCCACGGGCGAGGACGCCTGCCGCGCCGCCGCCGAAGCCTTCCGGCGGCGCTTCTTCTCCGGCCAGGCCGGGCCGGATGAATACCAGACGCTGGCCGACCTGCCGCCGATCCCGCCGAGCTTCGATGAACCGGCCGATGGCGAAGCGCCGCCCTTGACCGCCGTACCGGAGGACACGCCATGAATGACGTGACCATCATCGACCGCTTCCTCAACATCTTCTCCACCTACATCGACTCGGGTTTCGGGCTGTTGCAGGGCGAAGTGGCCTTCCTCACCGCCACGCTGATCGTCATCGACATGACGATCGCCGGACTGTATTGGGCGATGAGTCACGCCACCGGCCAGGGCGAGGACGTGATCGCCAAGCTGCTGCGCAAGGTGCTCTACGTCGGTGCCTTCGCTTACATCATCGGCAACTTCAACTGGCTGGCCGGCATCGTGTTCCGCTCCTTCGCCGGGCTGGGCCTGACGGCCACCGGCTCGACCATCACGATGGAGAACTTCTTGCAGCCGGGCCGACTGGCGAAAACCGGCATCGACGCAGGCGCTCCGATTCTGGAGCAAGTCGGCGAGATGGCCGGTTTCCCCGAGGTGTTTGTGAACCTCGATGCCATCACGGTGATGTTCCTCGCTTGGCTGGTCGTGGTCTTGTGCTTCTTCGTGCTGGCAATCCAGCTTTTCATCACGCTGATCGAGTTCAAGCTGACGACGCTCGCGGGCTTCGTGCTGGTGCCGTTTGCCTTGTGGAACAAGACGGCGTTCCTCGCCGAGAAGGTGCTGGGCAACGTGGTGTCGTCCGGCGTCAAGGTACTGGTGCTGGCCGTGATCGTCGGCATCGGCTCGGGCCTGTTCGCCGAGTTCCAAGTTCATCCCGATGAGCCGTCCATCGACCACGCGCTGGTCATCATGCTTGCCTCGCTCACCTTGCTGGCGCTGGGCATCTTCGGCCCTGGCATCGCTACGGGCCTGGTGTCCGGTGCGCCGCAGCTCGGCGCCGGCGCTATGGCCGGCGCTGCTGTAGGCGCAGCCGGCACGGCCGTTGCCGTAGGCGCTGCCGCGACGGGCGTGGGCGGCGCGGTCATGGCCGGGGCGCGCATGGCGCCTGCCGCCGCCAAGCTCGCCGGCAGCGGCGCGCGTGCTGCCGCCTCGACGGCCAGCAGCGCCCGGTCGGCGTTCCAGGCCGGTTCCGCCGCCGCAGGCGGTGGCGCGAAGGGCGCGATGGCCGGCCTGGGCAACGTCGCCAAGACCGGCGCGCAGTCCGCCGGACGTGCGGCTGCATCCCGTGCTTCCGCTGCCGGGCAACGCATGGCCGCTCCCTTCCGCGCTGGCTGGAATGGCGCTGCTGCCGATGGCGGCGCAGGTGCGGCATCCGGTCAGGATGCCGCAGGCGGGGCCGCATCCGGCGCTGCTACGGCGCAGACACAGGAACAGCCCGCTTGGGCCAAGCGCCTGCATCGCCGCCAGCAACTCACCCACGCCGCGACCACCACCGCCCACGCGCTGCGCGGTGGCGATGGCGGCGGCTCCGGCCAGGGGCCGAGCCTGCGCGATTCCGACTCATAAGGAGAACTGACCATGCGATTCAAGAAACCGCAGGTGCGCTACGCCGACACGCCGCAGCCTGCCACGCCGTACCAAGCTGCCGGCCAGGTGTGGGACGAGCGCATCGGCTCGCCGCGCGTGCAGGCGAAGAACTGGCGGCTGATGGCCTTCGGATGCCTGACGCTCGCGCTGCTGATGGCCGGCGGCCTGGTGTGGCGGTCGGCGCAGTCCATCGTGACGCCCTACGTCGTGGAGGTGGACAACGCGGGCCAGGTACGCGCCGTGGGCGAAGCCGCCACGCCATACCGGCCCAACGATGCGCAGACCGCGCACCACATCGCGCGCTTCGTGACGCTGGTGCGCTCGCTGTCCATCGACCCCATCGTCGTCCGCCAGAACTGGCTCGACGCCTACGACTACACGACCGACAAGGGCGCGGCCGTGCTCAACGACTACGCACGGGTCAACGACCCGTTCGCACGCATCGGCAAGGAGTCGGTGACGGTGCAGATCACCAGCGTCGTGCGCGCCAGCGACACGTCTTTCAACGTGCGCTGGACGGAACGCCGCTACGTCAACGGCGCCGCGGCGGGCTTGGAGCGGTGGACGGCCGTGGTGTCCATCGTGCTCCAGCCGCCGCGCACCGAAGAACGCCTGCGCAAGAACCCCCTGGGCATCTACGTCAACGGCCTGTCGTGGAGCCGCGAACTGGATTCTTCCGAAGGAGCCAAGCCATGAATGATCTTTTCCGTAAATCCGCCTTGCCGGTGATCTTGCTTGCCCTGGCGGGCTGCGCCACGCAGGGCAAGCCACCGCCGACCATCTCGCTCGATGAGCCGGTGCAGGCCCAGCCGCTGCCCGAGCCGCCTGCGCCGGTGGAGGTGGTGGCCGTGCCCGAGGTGCTGCCGATGCCGGCGCAGTTGAAGCCGTTGCCCGAAGCCGAGGACGCCAAACCTGCACCGGAGCCAGCCGACGAGAGGGTGCGCGTCTCACGGGCCAATGCCGAGGCGCGCGTCGCACCCACGCGCGAGGGATACGTCAACGCGATTCAGGTGTGGCCGTTCACCGATGGCGCGCTCTACCAAGTCTATGCAGCCGTGGGCCGCGTGACCGTGATTTCGCTCCAGCCGGGCGAGGAACTGGTGACGGTGGCCGCTGGCGATACCGTGCGCTGGATCGTGGGCGATACGTCGAGCGGTAGCGGTGCCGACCTGCGCGTCAATGTGCTGGTCAAGCCGATCCGCTCGGGCCTCAAGACCAATCTCGTCATTACCACCAACCGCAGGACGTACCTGCTGGAGTTGGCTTCGACGGAAAAGACGTGGATGGCCTCGGCTTCTTGGGAGTATCCGCGTGACCGGATGCTGGCCTTGCAGCGCCAGGCGCAGGCGGCCAGCGCCGCCGCGCCGGTGGACTCCGGCTTGTCGCTGGAAAACCTGCGCTTCCGCTACGCGGTCAGCGGTAGCAACCCGCCGTGGAAGCCGCTGCGCGCCTTCGACGACGGGCAGAAGGTCTATATCCAGTTCCCCGCCGGCATCGCGCAAGGCGAGCTGCCGCCGCTGTTCGTAATCGGGCCGGAAGGCGACGGGCAACTGGTCAACTACCGCTTCCGCTCGCCGTACTACATCGTGGATCGGCTGTTCGGTGCCGCCGAACTGCGCCTGGGCGGGGACAAGGGCGACGTGGTGCGAATTGAGCGCACGGACGGCGTTGCGCGGAGGAACTGACCATGAGCCAGGACGACACCCCCGACCTCGCCACGCCGCAGGCAGGCAAGGTCGCGCCGGAAGCGGTGACGCTGCGCGCCCAGCCGCGTCCGGTCACTCGCCTGAACCGGCGCACGCTGGCCATCCTCGTCGGCGGCCTGTCGGTCGCCGTCCTTGGGGCCACGATCTGGTCGCTGCAACCGCAGCGGCGCGGTACGGGCGAGCAAACCGAGCTTTACAACGTCGATCGCGTCTCGAAGTCCGAAGGGCTGGATGCGCTGCCGACGGACTACTCGAAGCTGCCACCAGCCTTACCGCCCGATGTGCCCGAGCTGGGGCCGCCGTTGCCCGGCGACCTTGGCCCGGCCATCGTCGCTTCGCAGCAGCCGGTGACGCCGGGCTATTCGCCGCCAGGCCATGATCCCGACGATGCCTTGCGCAAGGAGGCGGACGCGGCGGCGGCCTCGTCGGTGTTCTTCCGCTCGGGCGGCCAAGGGCAGACCGCCGCCACGGTCGCGCAGGCAGCGCCGGGGGCTGCAAGTACGCTTGCGGCCTTCGATCCGCTCGCTGCTGGGCCTGCCTCGACGGCGGCCCAGCCCGCCGACCCGACCGCCGTGCAGAACCGGCAAGACCAGAAAGAGTCGTTCCTGAAAGCCGGTTCTACGGAAACCCGCAATTCCGGCAATCTGGCGCTGCCCGCGTCGCCGTATCAGGTGATGGCCGGAACGGTGATCGCCGGTGCGCTGGTGACAGGCATCAAGTCGGACTTGCCGGGCGACGTGATCGGCACTGTGACGGAGCCGGTCTATGACACAGCCACCGGCAAGTTCCTGCTGATTCCGCAGGGGTCGCGCATCCTCGGGCGCTACAACAGCCAGGTCAGCTACGGACAGAGCCGCGTGCAGGTGGTGTGGAACCGGATCATCCTGCCCGACACGTCCTCGCTGACGCTCGACAACCTTGTCGGCACCGACCCGGCCGGCTACGCGGGCTTGGAGGATGACGTGGACTGGCACTGGAACCGCATCTTTGCCGGAGCGGTGCTGACGACGCTGCTGGGCGTCGGCGCAGAGCTGGCCGCGCCAGAGAACCGCCAGGACGGCAACCGGATCGTCATTGCCGGGCGTGACAGCGCCCAGGACAGCATCAATCAGGTTGGCCAGGAGATCACCCGACGCAACATGAACATCCAGCCGACGCTGACCGAGCGGCCTGGCCTGCCCGTGCGAATCATCGTCAACCGGGATCTGGTGCTGCGGCCGTACCAGCCGCTGTTCTTCAATCGGGGAGCCTCGCAATGAGCACGACCAAGAAGCTGCGGCTCGGGCCGCTGCCAAAGACCGAAAGCGTCAAACTGACCTTTGCCTGCCCGGCCAGCTTGAAAGCCGACCTCGACCGCTACGCCGCGCTGCACGCGCAGGCGTATGGCGAGGCGGTCGATGCCGTGACGCTGATCCCGCACATGCTGGAGGCGTTCATGGTGGGGGATCGGGGATTCAAGCGCACACAGCCCAAGAACGGAAAAGCCGCCCCTGCGTGAACAGGGGCGGCTCTGGATTGGTGCCCGAGGCCGGAATCGAACCGGCACGCCTTTCGGCGAGGGATTTTCTTACCACTTCGACTTTCGCCGCCGCCCTGCTCAACGCAGGGCGTTCGTGGTCTGGAGCACGCCTTCACCATAGCCTTGCGGCCGTAGGTGCCCGCCGTCTGCTCTCTACACCTTCCCAAGCTGTAGCTTGGGCTTGGCTCGGCGTTGGCTCGGATGCAAAAGCATCCAGGGCGTTCGCCGACTTTGACGGGCTTCACTTCGGGCGTTTCCCCCCGAAGGCTCAAATTGTTCAAGTCCCTTGTGTCTACCGATTTCACCACTCGGGCGTAGTGCTCAACACACTGAAAACACCTACCTCCATCTACTGGCGCCTAGCTGGCCCCTGGCCGTCAAGCCTAGCTGCAAAGCTACAGCTCGGATGCCCGCAAACCGTTGTCACTATTGACCTTCTGGCTCGGTAGTTCTAGCAGGAAAGACTTGACAAAACAGATTTTAAGTCCGATGCGTCTACCAGTTTCGCCATCCGGGCCTGCAGCGCGGCGCCGATTGTAGCCCAGCTGCAGAATCCCGACCGGATTGCAGTGGAGCGGCGGTGTGCTTAACTGTCGCTCCCATTCATGTCATAGTCCAAAGCCTCGTTCCCAGGGGGGGAGCCACCCGATGTCGCTGCACGCGATTGCCTATGCCAGCGAGGCCCGCGCCGACCTGCAGACAACCGATCTTGACCGCCTGCTGGCCGATGCCACGGCATTCAACCGAGTAGCCGGTGTCACGGGTGTGCTGATGTTCGATGGCAGCCGTTTCCTGCAGTACCTGGAAGGCCCGGAGGATGGCATCGATTCGGTGTACCAGCGCATCGCCAATGCGCGCAGCCATGGACAACTGAAGGTGCTGTGCCGCGCGCCGGTGGCGCAGCGGGCATTCCCGCGCTGGTCGATGGGGACCCGGCGCATTGATACAGAACTGCTGGTACAGATCGTCGACGCCTCATGGCCGGGCTTCGTGCTTGGCGGCGGTGGCTTCGAGCGCCTGCTGCAGGCCTGGACCGGCGCCGATGGCGAACTGGAGCCGGCCGCGGTCGCACTGGGTTCCTGACCCCACCTTGGCGGCCGGGCACCCGGGCCGTTAGGCTGTAGCCTTTCTGGCATGGATCTTCCCGGAGTGGCAAAGCGAATGAGTAGGTCGGCCATGCCCATGGCAGTACGCATGCGATTTCAGCCGTTGCATGGGATGCGGCGTTGAGCGCGCCGCTTGCGGCAGCAGCGTCGCCGCGCTTCGCGGTGATCGGGCTGGGCTACGTGGGCCTGCCACTGGCGGTGGCCTTCGGCCGGCACTGGCCGACGCTCGGCTTCGACATCGATGCTGATCGCATCGCCGAGCTCCGCGACGGCCAGGACCATACGCTGGAAATGGAGGCCGATGAGCTGGCCAGTGCGCAGCAGTTGCAGTACGGCAGCGATCCGGCTTTGCTCGATGCCTGCAATGTCTACATCGTTACCGTGCCGACCCCGATCGATGCCTATGAGCAGCCCGATCTGGAGCCGCTGCGTTCGGCGACGCGGCTGATCGCCAGCCACCTGCGTGCGGGTGACCTGGTGATCTACGAATCCACGGTGTACCCCGGCACCACCGAAGAGGTCTGCGTGCCGCTGCTGGAGCAGCTTTCCGGGCTGCGCTTCAACGAAGACTTCTACTGTGGTTACAGCCCGGAGCGGGTCAGCCCCGGCGACCGCCAGCGGCGCCTGGCCGATATCCGCAAGATCACCTCGGGGTCGACACCGGAAGTGGCTGCGGTGATTGATGGCCTGTACCAGCGCATCATCGCCGCCGGTACCTTCCCGGCGCCGTCGATGCGTGTGGCCGAAGCGGCCAAGGTGGTGGAGAACATCCAGCGTGACGTCAACATCGCGCTGGTCAATGAGCTGGCGCTGATCTTCGACCGGCTCGGCATCGACACCCAGGATGTGCTCGACGCCGCCGGCAGCAAGTGGAACTTCCTGCCATTCCGGCCGGGCCTGGTTGGCGGCCACTGCATCGGCGTGGACCCGTACTACCTGCTGCACAAGTCCGAGAGCGTGGGTTACCACCCGGACCTGATCCACACCGCGCGGCAGGTCAACAACCGCGTCGGTGAGCACGTGGCGTCGCGTGTGCTGGCAATGCTGGCCGAACGTGGCCGCGCACCTGCGCAGTCGCGTATCCTGGTGCTGGGCGTGACCTTCAAGGAGGATTGCCCGGACCTGCGCAACAGCCGCGCGCTGGAACTGGCGCAGCGCCTGCGTGATGCCGGCGCACAGGTGGAGGTCAGCGACCCGTGGGTCGGCCCGGCGGCATTGGCTGACGCGGGCGTGCACTGGCTGGCCGAGCCGGTGGCGGGGAGTTACGACGCCGTAGTTCTGGCAGTGGCCCATGCCCGATTCAAAGCCATGGATGACGCCGCAATCCAGGCGCTGCTGGCGCCCGGCGGCATCGTCTACGACGTGAAATCGGCCTGGCCGCGCAACGTGGTTGACGGTCGCCTGTAAACGCCGGTGATGGCCGGCGCGGTAGACTCGCAGGCAGTTGCAACCAAGGAACGCCATGCACCGGTATATCGTCTACCTGCTCGCCATCCTGATGTTTCCCATCTGCCTGTGGTTGGCCACGATCTGGCCGGCCTGGTACTGGGGCGTCGGCCTGACTGCCGCGATGGTGGCGCTGGGGACCTGGGATCTGCTGCAGAAGCGCAGCACGCTGCGCCGCAACTATCCGGTGATGGCGCATTTCCGCTATGGCCTGGAATCAATCGGCCCGGAAATCCGCCAGTACTTCGTGCAGAGCGACCTGGAGGACGTGCCGTTCTCGCGCCAGCAGCGTGCGCTGATCTACCAGCGCGCAAAGAACGAAATGGACACGGTGCCGTTCGGTACCCTGCGCAGTACCTATGCGGTGGATTACGAGTGGATCAACCATTCGCTGGCTCCCACCTCCATCGCCAAGCATGATTTCCGCGTGCTGATTGGGCCGAACTGCGCCAAGCCTTATTCGGCCAGCGTGTTCAACATCTCGGCGATGAGCTTCGGTTCGCTCTCGGCCAACGCGATCCGCGCACTGAACGAAGGTGCGCGGCGCGGTGGCTTCTACCACGACACCGGCGAAGGTTCGATTTCGCCCTACCACCGCGAGATGGGCGGCGATCTGGTCTGGGAAATCGGCTCGGGCTACTTCGGCTGCCGTGACGAGAAGGGTGGTTTCAGCGAAGAGCGCTTCGTCGCCAACGCTACCCACGACCAGGTCAAGATGATCGAGATCAAGCTGTCGCAGGGTGCCAAGCCGGGCCACGGCGGCGTGCTGCCGGCACCAAAGGTGACCGCCGAAATATCGGTGACCCGTGGTGTTCCGATGGGCGTGGACTGCGTATCGCCGTCGCGTCACTCGGCATTCTCGACGCCGGTCGAACTGTTGCAGTTCGTGGCCCGGCTGCGCGAGCTGTCCGGTGGCAAGCCGGTCGGTTTCAAGCTGGCCATCGGCCACCCCTGGGAATGGTTCGGCATCGCCAAGGCGATGCAGGAAAGCGGGCTGCTGCCGGACTTCATCGTGGTCGATGGTGCCGAGGGAGGCACCGGCGCGGCGCCGGCTGAATTCGTCGACCATGTCGGCGTACCGATGCATGAAGCACTGCTGCTGGTGCACAACACCCTGGTCGGCCTGGACCTGCGCGAGCGCATCCGCATCGGCGCCGCTGGCAAGATCACCAGTGCGTTCGACATCGCGCGCACCATCGCGCTGGGTGCCGACTGGTGCAATGCCGGCCGAGGCTTCATGTTCGCGCTGGGCTGCATCCAGTCGTTGAGCTGCCACACCGACAAATGCCCGACCGGCATCGCGACCCAGGACCCTGCGCGCTGGAAGCATCTGGATGCACCGGACAAGGCCACCCGTGTGTACAGCTATCACGAGCACACACTGCATGCCTTGAAGGAACTGTTGTGCGCGGCGGGCCTGAACGATCCGGCCGAGCTGGGGCCGGAGCACATCCTGCGTCGCGTGTCGCCGGTGGAAATCCGTTCGCTGGCGTCGCTTTACCGCTACCTGGAACCGGGCGAGCTGCTGCACAAGGTGCCCGACCATGCGGTATTCCATGCCTTCTGGGCCGATGCGCGCAGCGACTCGTTCCAGCCGCCGCCGAAGATCCAGGCTCTGCGCGCCAGCAAGTCGCGGTAGCGTGATGTTGTAGAGCCGAGCCCATGCTCGGCTGCTGTTCTCATCGCGAGGTCGGAACGAAGAACAGCCGAGCATGGGCTCGGCTCTACGAGGAGATGTCATGCAGTTCAGGACCGGCACCATGGATGACGTGGCCATGTTGTGGGCGTTGCGCACGCGTTGCGTGCGCGAGACCTGCAGCAGCCATTACCCACCCGCGGTCATTGCGCCCTGGTCGGCGTCGCCGCCGCCCGCGCAGTACGCGCGGCTGCTGGGGCAGGGCGGTTGCGTGGTGGCCGAGGACGGGCAGGGTGGTCTGCTCGGCTTCGGCGTCTTTGATGTCGATGCCAATGAAGTCGATGCGTTGTTCGTCGATCCGGATCATGGCGGCCTGGGCATTGGCCAGGCGCTGATGCAGCGCCTGCTGGCGATGGCTGATCGTGAGCGTGAGGTGGTGCTGTCGGCCTCGCTCAATGCGGTGCCGTTCTATCAACGGCAGGGCTTTGTCAGCGTGCGTGAGGAAGCCTATGCACATCCCAGCGGTGTGGCGTTGGCCTCGGTGAGCATGCGCAGGCCGTGGTAAGTGGCCTTTCCCTGCGTTAGATTCAAGCCGAGCATGGGCTCGGCTCTACAGGTAACGCCGTCGAGCATGGGCTCGACGCTACACGGCAGGCGTCACCGCCCGGCCAACCAACCGATCACGCCCTCGGCGGCACGCCGGCCACTGGCGTAGCACGCGGTCAGCAGGTAGCCGCCGGTGGGGGCCTCCCAGTCCAGCATTTCACCGGCGCAGAACACGCCAGGAACGGCCCGCAGCATCAGGCCGTCATCCAGCGCATCCAGGCGCACGCCACCGGCGGTGCTGATCACCTCGGCCATCGGCCTTGGGCGCAGTAGGCGCAGCGGCAGGCGCTTGAGCGTGGCGGCCACAGCCGGCAGGTCGTTGCCGGCCTCCTTGCCAAGAATCTCGAACACGAGTGCGGCCTTCACCGCATCCAGACCCGCCTGGCGGCGCAGGTGCTCGCCGAAGCTTCGGCCGTTGCGGGGACGTGACAGGTCGGCCAGCAGGCGCGCCTCGTCGCGACCGGGCACCAGGTCCAGCCACAGCATTGCGTGGCCATCGCGGTTGATGGTCTCGCGCAGGTCGGCGGCCAACGCGTAGACCAGGCTTCCTTCAATGCCATATTCGCTGGCCACGCACTCGCCTTGCAGCGACCGCGGTTGTCCAGCCAGGTCGATCCAGTGCGCGACCACCGGCTTCAATGGTGCGCCGGCATTGCGCTGGGTAAAGAACGGCGTCCAGTCCACGTCGAAGCCACAATTGGCTGACTGCAGCGGCGCGATGTCCACGCCACGCGCCTGCAGTGGCACGACCCAGGCGCCATCACTGCCGAGCTGCGGCCAGCTGCCGCCGCCCATCGCCAGCACGGTGGCATTGGCGCGGACATCGACTTCGCCCGCATCGGTGGCAAAGCGCAGGGCGCCGTCGTCGCTCCAGCCGATCCAACGGTGGTTGGCATGCAGGCGCACGCCCTGTTCCTTCAACCGGCGCACCCAGCCGCGCAGCAGCGGCGCCGCCTTGCGGTCGACCGGGAACACGCGGCCGGAGCTGCCCACATAGGTTTCCACGCCCAGGCCGGCGGCCCAGTCACGCAGTGCCTGTGCGTCGAAGCCGTCCAGCCAGTTGCCGACCACAGCGGCCTGCTCGCGGTAGCGGCTGTCGAACAACGGCCGCGGATCGGAATGGGAGAGGTTGAGGCCGCCCTTGCCGGCGATCAGGAACTTTCGGCCAGGCGACCCCTTGGCCTCGTACAGGTCGACCTCCAGCCCAGCGGCACGCAGGCGTTCGCTGGCGAACAGGCCGGCCGGGCCGCCGCCAATGACGGCGACCCGATGGGGCATGGCGGCATTACGGTTTGACATCGAGCAGCTCGACGTCGAACACCAGCGACGAGCCCGCCGGAATCGGGCCGACCTTGCGGTCCCCGTAACCGTAGTCCGGCGGAATCATCAGCGTGCGCTTGCCGCCGACCTTCATGCCGGCCACGCCCTCGTCCCAGCCGCGGATGACCTGGCCGGCGCCGAGCGCGAAGGTGAACGGCTCGCCGTGCTTGAAGGAGCTGTCAAAGGTCTTGCCGTGCTTGGTCTCGGTACGGTTGTCGTAGATCCAGCCGGTGTAGTGCACCGTGACCTTGCTGCCGGCGATGGCTTCGGCGCCGGTGCCGGGCACGGTATCGATCCGCTCGAAGGTGGTCAGCGTGCCGCCGGGCGGCGGGCCGGATGGTTCGGTCGAGCAGCCAGCGGCGGCGAGGGACAGCAGCAGGGGAAGCAGCAGGCGGCGCATCGGGCGTCTCCAGAAGGGCGCGGGGCGAGGGCGGCAAGGGTAGCGCATCGGCGCCGGGTATCATGGGGCCATGGCAAAACTCCTGCTCAATCTGCGTAATGTCGGCGACGACGAGTATGCCGATGTCTGCACGCTGCTCGACCAGCACGGCATTGCCTGGTATCGCACTGAACCCAGTCCGTGGGGCATTTCCAATGGTGGCCTGTGGCTGCGCGACGACGATGATCATCCGCGTGCGAAGGCGTTGATGGCCGAGTACCAGGCCGAGCGCGGCCCTCGCATCCGCGCTGAGCGTGAGCAGGCATTGCGTGATGGCACGGCCGAGACCTTCGGCAGCCTGTTCCGGCGCCGGCCGGCCTATGTGGTGCTGGTGCTGCTGGCGATGGCCGGCGCGGCGGCGCTGGTGCTGCTGCCGTTCCTGCTGTTGCGGGGGTAACGGGTTTCGACCGGGTTGCACCCGGCACCCGCAGAGGCAACGGCAACGTCAAAAGCGGGTTTCCGTGGGATGGCGCGGCGGTGTGGGCAGGCAGGACATGCCGTAAACCCATCTTTGGGGGCCAGATCAAACGGTCCCGCCTGCCCACACAGCCCCGCCTCTGACAGTTCCCGTGATCTGAAGTTGATCCACACCATGCGTGGATGAATGGGGATATCTGACCCTGGGGCGGTCTGGCGCTAAAATGGCGGGATGATCGCCAATACCGCTGCCTATCATTTCGCCGTCATCGACGCTCCCCAGGCCCTGTGCGACCAGCTGCTGGCCCGTGCCGAGACGGCGCAGCTGCGCGGCACGATCCTGGTGGCCGGCGAGGGGCTGAACCTGTTCCTGGCGGGGGCGCCGGAGGCGGTCGAGGGCTTCTATGCAGCGCTGCGTGCCGATGCGCGTTTCGCCGACATGCGGGTCAAGACCAGCCTGAGCGAGCACCAGCCGTTCGCGCGGCTGAAGGCCAAGGTCAAGGACGAGATCATCAGCTTCCGCCGCGATGACGGCCAGCCGCTGGACTATCCGCGCGCACCAGCGGTTGATCCGGCCACCGTGCAGCGTTGGTTGCGGCAGGGGCATGATGACGCCGGCAAGCCGGTGGTGATGCTCGATACCCGAAATCTGCAGGAAGTGGAGTACGGCACCTTCAAGGATGCGCTGGTGTTGCCCATCCGCAAGTTCACCGACCTGCCCGAGGCGCTGGCGCCGCATCGCGATGCGCTGCGGGACAGCACCGTGGTCAGTTTCTGCACCGGCGGCATCCGCTGCGAGAAGGCCGCGCTGTGGATGGTCAATGACGGCATGGACAATGTGCTGCAGCTCGATGGCGGCATCCTCGGCTACTTCGAGGAGGTGGGCGGCGAAGGCTACGAAGGCCGCTGCTTCGTGTTCGATGAGCGTGTGGCGCTGGATGCCGAGCTGAAGCCGATGGTCGACCAGCCGCTGCCGGAGCCGCGCCCCAGCGCGTTCTGACCGCGCTTCTGTAGAGCCGAGCCCATGCTCGGCTGCTGTTGGTCGACGAAAGGCAGCCGAGCATGGGCTCGGCTCCACACGATCCGGTGGGCGCTGAACCTGCCCTACGGGAATCAGCATCCCGCCACCGTCACTGGCCGCTGCGCCCGGCCGCCCCCATGCAAAGGTGATCCTGTGACGGAAAAACGCCTGATGATCCCGTTGTCGATCCTTGACCTGGCCCCGGTCTGCGAGGGCAGTGACACCACCGCCGCCTTCGCCAACATGCTGGAACTGGCGCAGCACGCCGATGCGCTGGGCTACCGCCGCTACTGGCTGGCCGAACACCACAACATGCCCGGTATCGCCAGTGCCGCCACCGCCGTGCTGATCGGCCATGTTGCCGGTGGCACCCGGCGCATCCGTGTCGGCGCGGGCGGCATCATGCTGCCCAATCATGCCCCGCTGCAGGTGGCCGAGCAGTTCGGAACGCTGGCCTCGCTGTATCCGGACCGCATCGACCTTGGCCTGGGCCGTGCGCCGGGCACCGATCAGCCGACCGCGCGAGCACTGCGCCGCTATTTCGATAGCGCCGACCAGTTCCCGCAGGACGTGCGCGAGCTGCTGCACTACTTCGAGCCGGTCCAGCCTGGACAGGCGGTGCAGGCCGTTCCGGGTGGTGGCCTGCGGGTGCCGACCTGGATCCTCGGTTCAAGCCTGTTTGGCGCACGCATGGCCGCCTCGATGGGCCTGCCGTATGCATTCGCCTCGCATTTCGCGCCGGACGTGATGGACGAAGCGCTGGCGGTGTACCGCCGCGAATTCCGCCCCTCGGCCACGTTGAAGCAGCCGCACGCGATGCTGGCCCTGAATGTTGTTGCCAGCGACAGCGAGGCCGAGTCGCGTCGCCTGTTCACCAGCCAACAGCAGAGTTTCGTCAACCTGCGCCGCGGCCGGCCGGGCAAGATCCCGGCGCCGATCGACGACATTGAAGCCTTCTGGGAGCCGCACGAAAAGCTCGGCGTGGAACGGGCCCTGGCCTGCACCGTGCTGGGCGATCCGCAGCAGGTGGCCGAGGGTATCGCCGCTTTCGTTGAGCGGCACAAGCCTGACGAGCTGATGCTCACTGCCAACCTGTATGACCACCGTGCGCGCCTGCGTTCCTTCGAGCTGGCGATGAACGCCTGGCATGGCCGCCACGCGGGCTGAACAGTCGCGTCACGGCCCGTTGCGGCTGATCCGCGTCTGATGGGAGCTCCCCTTTCTGGAGTTCCCACCATGGCCGAGACCCGTGCCGAACACATTGCCCAGCTGGCTGAACTGATCAAGGACGTGGAGGTGGCGATGTTCACCACCACCGGCGTCGATGGGCGGCTCTACAGCCGGCCGTTGGCCACCCAGCAGGTCGCCTTCGACGGTGACCTGTGGTTCGTGATCACCGCCGACAGCCCGAAGGTGGCCGAGATCGCGCTCGACCCGCGCGTCAATGTGGCCTATGCCTCGCCATCGAAGAACACCTATGTGTCTGTGGCGGGGCGGGCGCGGGTTGTCGATGATCGCGCGAAGATCGAAGAGCTGTGGTCGCCGGCGATGAAGCTGTTCTTCCCCGCCGGCAAGGAAGACCCCAACCTTCGCCTGATCCACGTGCGCGCCGATAGCGCCGAATACTGGGATGGCCCGGGCACCTTGCTGGGCAAGGCATTGAGCTTCGTGCTGTCGGCGGTGCAGGACGATCCGGCACCGCTGGCGGACAACGGATTCGTCGACCTTCGGTGATTGCCGCATCCACGCGTTGCGTGGATCTAGCGGATGCCGGTAGTGCCGGCCGTTGGCCGGCTACCTTGGAAACGTGGCAGCCGGCCATCGGCCGGCTCTACCGGATGCCGCTTCAGAACCAGCGCTGGAAAAGTTCCACTGTATAGCCCACCAGCTGCCCCGAACTGAAGCCGAAGAACGCGATCGCCACCAGCGCTGCGATCCAGTTGAACAGCATCAATGCACCATCGCGCTCCAGCAGCGCCAGCGAGAACAGCAGCAGCTGGAAACCGAACAGGAAGTTGGTGAACGGAATCGGCAATGACAGCAGGATGCCCAGCAGTACCAGCAGCAGGCCGCTGAAGGCGTGCGCGGGCAGCGGTGTCAGCAACTGCGGCAGGCGAGGCTTCAGCATCCTGTCCAGTCGCCGCAACGGGCGATCGATACGGTCCAGGAAGCGGTGCATGGTGCCGCGCTTCGGCCCGCGTCGGGCAATGAAACCGGGCAGCCAGGGCCGGCGCAGGCAACACAGCATCTGCAGTCCGATCAGGACCACGAGTGGGCCGCTGACTGCCCCCCCCATGCCCGGGATCGGGATGAACGAGGGCAGGATCGCCACGAACAGGAACACGCCGAACGCGCTCTGCTGCAGGTTGCTGAGGATCTGGCCGAGCGGCATGTGCTCGGCGGGATCGCCGGAGGCGAACATCTCCAGCAGGGTGCGGATGCCCTCGTTGCGGTAGGCCGCGCGCTGAGCGCCCTGGCCCTGGCCGGCCTCAGGCGGTGAGCTCATCGGCCTGCTCGTCGGACAACGTGCGCAGCAGCAGCTTGTCCACCCGCGCACCGTCCAGGTCGACCACCTCGAAGCGCCAGCCGGCCCAGTCGAAGTACTCGCCTGCGTGCGGGATGCGGCCGAAGTAGTGGATGCACATGCCGGCCAGCGTGTAGTAATCGCCGTCCTCGGCATCGGGCAGGTCGTTGCTTCCGATCAGCTCGCGCAGGTCCTCGATCGGCAGCGAGCCGTCGACCAGCAGCGAGCCGTCCTCGCGGGTCACCACCAGCGCATCCTCGTCGGCATTTTCTACGGCCTGCAGGCGGCCGACCACGGCGCCCATCAGGTCGCTGATGGTCACCAGGCCCTGGATCTCGCCGTACTCGTCCACCACCAGCGCCATCGACTGCTGCTCCTCGCGGAAGATCTCCAGCAGCTTCATCGCGTGGGTCGATTCGGAGACGTACAGCGGTTCGCGCAGGGTCTGGAACAGCGCGTTGTCGCCGCGCGCCATGCGCGTGGCCAGCGATTTCAGCTCCAGCACGCCGACCACGTCCATGTCGTTGTCGCGGTACACCGGGTACCGCGAGAACTCGTGCTCGGCCATGATGTCCAGATTGCGCTCCAGCCCGGCCTGGGTGTCGAGCCAGGCAATGCGGTTGCGCGGGGTCATCAGGCTGTCGGCGGTGCGGTCGCCCAGGCGCATGACGCGGTTCATCATGTCGCGCTCATGAGCGTCGATCACGCCAGCTTCGTGGCTCTCGGCCACCAGCATCCGGATCTCTTCTTCAGTCACCTGCGCGGCCTCGTCCTTGCCCAGGCCCAGCACCTTCAGTACCAGCTGGGTGGTCTTGGACAGGAGCCAAACGAAGGGCAGGGCCAGCCTGGCCAGCCAGCTCATCGGCATCGCGACCAGGCCGGCAATGGCCTCGGAGCGGGTCAGGGCCAGACGCTTGGGCACCAGTTCGCCGAAGATCAGCGTGATGAAGGTGATCAGCGAGACCGCCAGGGCGGTGCCTACTTCGCGCGCGTACGCAAAGCCGGGCATCAGGCCCTGCAGCCAGCCGGCGATCGCGTCGCCGATCGCATCACCACCGAGGTAGCCGGTGAGTACGCCGATCACGGTGATGCCGATCTGCACCGTGGACAGGAAGCTCTCCGGCTTCTCCGAAAGCTCCAGCGCCTTGGCGGCGCGCTTGGAGGTGGCGGCCATCTGCTTCAGGCGGCTCTTGCGCGAGGTCATGACCGACATCTCGGACATGGCGAAGAAGCCGTTCAGCAGAACCAGCGCGAAGACAATCAGGATCATTTCAAACACGGGCGTCGTCCCCGGTTGGTGGCAGGGAGGGCGGGTGCTTGCGATGGCGGCAGGCGCTCAGGAACAGGGTCCGGCGCGGCGCAGGGGGATAAGGGTCGTCGTCCATAAGGTGCGCCCGGAGGCGCGCTGGCATCTTAGCAAAGGGGCGTGGCAGGGTGACAACCGCCTGTTCAGGTTGGGGGTCCCAGAGCCCGGAAAGGGCGCGGGGATACCCGTGATGGTCATCTAGCCGTCATAATTCGCTCTGGTGCCGTCCTTCCCGCGACGGCTGACAGGTTTCTCAATGTTCTCTCTGCAGACCATTTTCGGTTCCGGCAAACAGTTCTACACCCTGCTTGATGAGGCTGCCGTCGCGGCTTCCGATGCCGCCAAGGCGCTGCATTCGATGCTGCGCGAGGCCGATCGCCAGCCCGCGCTGGACGCCTTCAAGCTGGCCCGCCTGCGCGAACGCGCGGCCTCGGACAAGATCAGCCAGGCGCTGGTCGACAGCTTCATGACCCCGATCGAGCGCGAAGACATCGAAGCGCTGGGTTCGGCCCTGTACAAGATTCCGAAGCAGATCGAGAAGTTCGCCGATCGCTATTCGCTGGCCACGACCCACCTGGAGCACATCGACTTCGCGCCGCGCGCGGCGATGCTGGAACAGGCCGCCGGCGTGGTGGTGGAGATGGTGGCCGACCTGCGCCACATGAACCTGGACCGGATGACCGCGCTGAACGAGAAGCTGCGCTCGCTGGAGAACGAGGCCGACCGCCTGATGCTCGAGCTGTACCGCGACATCTACTCCGGTCGCCTGGACAACCTGCAGATGTTCCTGCTGAAGGAATTCTTCGAGATCCTGGAAAAGGCCATCGACCGTTGCCGCGAGGCTGGCGTGGTGGCGTACCAGATCGTGTTGAAGAACAGCTGACGGACGCCGCCGCATGTTGACCCTTGTCCTGGTAGTGATCCTGGCCGCGCTCGTCTTCGAGTTCATCAACGGCTTCCACGACACTGCCAATTCCATTGCCACCGTAGTGGCGACCAAGGTGCTCTCGCCCGGCTGGGCGGTGATGCTGGCCGCCTTCATGAACCTCATCGGTGCGCTGACCGGTACGGCGGTGGCGCTGACCATCGCCTCGGGCCTGCTCAACACCAACGTGGTGGAAGTCACCCCGCAGGTGATCCTGTGCGCGCTGCTGGGCGGCATCATCTGGAACCTGATCACCTGGTGGAAGGGCCTGCCGTCCTCGTCTTCGCACGCCCTGATCGGTGGCCTCTGCGGTGCCGGTCTGGCCGCGGCCCACAACAACTGGGACGCGCTGATCTGGTCGGAGCGCCTGGGCAGCTGGGCGCAGAACAAGGGCCTGCTGTGGAAGGTGTTCGTGCCGATGATCACCTCGCCGATCGCCGGCTTCCTGCTCGGCATCGTGGTGATGGTGCTGCTGTGGGCGCTGATCGCCGGCCTGGCCAAGGTCGGTGGCGCCATCGGCCGCCTGGCCCGCCCTCGCATCGTCAATGCCTTCTTCGGCAAGGCGCAGATCGCCTCGGCGGCCTACATGGGCTTCGCCCACGGCCACAACGACGCGCAGAAGACCATGGGCATCATCGCGATGACCCTGATTGGTGCCGAAGCCACCGGCGCACTGAACGATCTGCCGTCCTGGCTGGCCTTCATGCACCCGGACGCGCACGCCGGTGACGGCATCGCCATGTGGATCGTGCTGACCTGCGCGGTGGTGATGGCGGCCGGTACCGCTTCGGGTGGCTGGAAAATCATCAAGACCCTGGGCCACAAGATGGTCAAGCTGCACCCGATCCACGGCTTCGCCGCGGAGACCAGCTCGGCCACCATCCTGACCCTGGCGGCCCACTTCGGCATGCCGGTCTCGACCACGCACAGCATCTCCACCGCGATCATGGGCGTCGGTTTCGCCAAGAACCCGCGTTCGCTGAAGTTCGGCGTGATCGAGCGCATTGTCTGGGCCTGGATCCTGACCATCCCGGCCGCAGGCGGCTGTGCGTACCTGATCCTGAAGCTGTTCGAGCTGTTTGGCTGGACCTGATCGCCACGCCAAGGTGCACACGAAAAAGCCCGCCGGATTCCGGCGGGCTTTTTCATGGGAAGAACATTATTTCTGCACCCATCGTGTCGACCAAGGTCGACACCTACCAAAAGCAGAATCAGGTTCGGATCCCGTGCCGACCAACGGTCGGCACCTACCAACGGTCGGCACCCACCGACGGCTCGCAGAAATCTGTCGAAGGCGGGCCGGGGTGGGCAGGCGGGGGCGCAGAGCGCCATGGATGGCGCTCTACGAGGCACGCAGGAGCGGTTTTTGCCGTCCCCGCCTGCCCACCTCGGCCCGCCAACCCACGGAAACTCTGCTTTTGACGTTGCCGTTGCCGTTGATCCGGCGGGTGCCGGGCCAGCGGCAGGCCCGGCCGACCCTCCTCAATTGCGTTGGAACAGCGCCTGCACATCCCTGCGGAACGCCGCCTGGCTGTCCGCCCGGCTGTAGAACATGTGCCCGCCCGGATAACTGCGCACCTGCACCCGGTCCGGATTGCTGCCCATCGTCGGCATCTGGTCCACGGTCAGGATCGAACCCATGAACGGGCACGACAGGTCGTTCCAGCCATGCACGATCAGCACCTGCAGGTGCGGGTCGATCGCCACGGCCTGGCGCAGCTGGGTCACCGCGCCATCGCGCAGTTCGCCATTGCGGTCCCACAGCCGGTTCACGTCGTAGTTCAGCGCCTGGTACCGCGCATCCACCTTCCAGCCGACCACGCGCGTCACGAAGTCGACCATCGCCGTGGTGGTCGGCGCGATGATGCTGTCCAGCAGCGGATCATTGGCGCGCTGCTCCGGGTCATTCGGGAATGGATCGAACGCGGTCACATTGGAGTCGTAGCGGCTGCCCAGCGTGCCCTTGTCGCGGAATACTTCGCGCAGGTAGGCCTGGGTTTCCAGCCGACCACCGGCACGGCGCACGAACTGCGGGTCCAGCCCGGTCAGTTCGGTCACCCGGCGCAGCATCGCCTCGGTCGCCTGCGGATCGCTGCGGCCCTTCATCAACGCGGTGGCGTAGTCGCCACGGGTGTACTCCACCACGTCGCGCATCGCTGCATCGGTCAGCTTGCCCTGGCGCTCCAGGTGCGCGGCGGCGATCGACGGCAGGGTCTGCATCCACGCCATCGGCGAGACATCGGCGTTGTCTTCCAGGGTCGGGCTCAGGTACGGCGAGACCAGTACCAGGCCGTTCATCGCCACTCCCAGCCGGGTCTGCAGGTAGTGGGTGATGCGCGGGCCACGGTAGCCGCCGTAGCTCTCGCCGGTCAGGTACTTGCGCGACGCCATGCGCTGGTTGCGCAGCAGCCAGTCGTAGATCGAGCGTGACAGGTATTCGATGTCGGCGCTGGGGTTGTACAGCGCCTTCTTCGCTTCATCGTCGCCGATGCGCGCGCGGCTGAAGCCGGTGCCGACCGGATCGATGAACACCAGATCGGTGAAGTCCAGCCAGGTGCCGGGGTTGTCATGCAGGGTGGCGGGCGCCGAGGCGCTGTCGCCTTCCGAACCGAAGGTGACCACCTTGGGCCCGATCGCGCCCATGTTGAGGTACACCGACGAGGCACCGGGGCCGCCATTGAGCGCGAACGTCACCGGCCGGTCCTTGCCCGGCATCGTGTACGCAGTGAACACCACATCGGCGATGACCTTGCCCTTCTCATCGCGCACCGGCAGGGTGCCGACGGTGGCGGTGTAGTCCAGGGTGCGGCCGGCCAGGCGCATGCTCTGGCGGGCCGAGGCGTCTGCGGGCAACGCAGGTGCCTCGGTCTTGTCGTCTTTCGGATCGGGCTTGGCGTCGGCATCAGGCGCGGCCAGCACGCTGGCTGGGGCGATGAGCAGGCCGACGCAGAGCGCGGCAGTGTGCAACAGGGACTTCATGGCACCGGGTGGGCAGCGGAAGGGGATTCCGATGCTAGGCCGGTGGCGGCCCATGCCGTATGTGTCCAAAGGCATGGCCCCGGCGTTGCGGCCGCGATTGGCCAGCTTGGGTCAAGCGGGCAGGGCGGCTGCCGCTTCGTCGTTGGCCAGCAAGCCATAGACGGCCGAGTCCGAAAGCTCGCCCTGGATGCGCCAGCGCTGGCGCAGCACCCCCTCGCGGCGGAAGCCCAGGCGTTCGAGCACGTGCGCGGAGGGTGCGTTGCGCGGGTCGATCTCGGCTTCCACGCGGTGCAGGTGGAGGGTGCCGAACAGGTAGGCCAGTACCTGCTGCAGGGCCTCGTGCATGTAGCCTTGGCCCTGGCGATCCGGTGCCAGCAGGTAGCCGATCTCGGCGCGGGCTGCAGTGCGGTCCACTGCAAACACCACGCAGATGCCCAGCAGTGGACCTTCCAGCGATTCGCGCACGGCCAGCTTCAGCTGGGTACCGATGGCATGGGCTGCGAGATCATCGTCGATCTGCTCGCGCGCCTCGGCCTGTCGCGTCCAGGCCGGATGATTCCACCAGCGCATCACATCGGGATTGGACTGCAGCGTAAACAGCGCGGCCGCGTCGTCACGGCGGATCGGGCTCAGCACCAACCGCGCGCTGTGCAGCGGCAGGTCGGGGAACAGCAGCGAGTGGCTGGCCAATACGGTGGTCCGCACGGATGGACGCGCATTATGGCGCCGCCGGGTTTGCCGATGGCGGCGTAATGCCAAGGGCGCATGAACCGGTAGTGCCGGCCGCTGGCCGGCGGATCTGCCCTGATCACGCGGATGCCGAGGGTGCCGGCCAGCGGCCGGCACTACCGGATGATGGGGCTGGATCAGACTTCCAGCGAAGCCAGGTCGCCCTTCGACTCCAGCCAGCCCTTGCGGTCGGACGCGCGCTTCTTGGCCAGCAGCATGTCCATCAGCGAGCGGGTCTGCTCGCCATCGTCCACGGTCAGCTGTACCAGGCGGCGCGTATCCGGGTGGATGGTCGACTCGCGCAGCTGCGGCGGATTCATTTCGCCCAGGCCCTTGAAGCGGGTGACGTTGATGGCGCCCTTGATCTTCTCGCGTTCGATCTTGTCCAGCATCGAGCGCTTTTCTTCTTCGTCCAGGGCATAGAACACCTGCTTGCCTACGTCGATGCGGAACAGCGGCGGCATCGCCACGAACACGTGGCCGGCATCAACCAGCGCCGGGAAGTGCTTCAGGAACAGCGCGGTCAGCAGCGTTGCGATGTGCAGGCCGTCGGAGTCCGCGTCGGCCAGGATGATCACCTTGCCGTAGCGCAGGCCGCTGATGTCGTCCTTGCCCGGATCGCAGCCGATGGCGATGGCCAGGTTGTGTACTTCCTCCGAAGCCAGCACGCTGTTGGACGAGACTTCCCAGGTGTTCAGGATCTTGCCACGCAGCGGCATGATCGCCTGGAAATCCTTGTCGCGGGCCTGCTTGGCGCTGCCGCCTGCCGAGTCACCTTCCACCAGGAACAGCTCGGTGCGCGACAGGTCCTGGCTGATGCAGTCTGCCAACTTGCCGGGCAGGGCCGGGCCTTGGGTGACCTTCTTGCGGACGACCAGCTTCTCGGTCTTCAGGCGCGCGCTGGCACGCTCGATGGCGATCTGCGCGATCTTCTCACCCAGCTCCACATTCTGGTTGAGCAGCAGGCTGAAGGCATCATGGGCGGCACCTTCGATGAAGCCGGCCGCCTGGCGCGAGGACAGGCGCTCCTTGGTCTGGCCGCTGAACTGCGGGTCGGTCATCTTCAGCGACAGCACGAACGACACGCGGTCCCACACGTCTTCCGGGGCCAGCTTGACGCCACGCGGCAGCAGGTTGCGGAAGTCGCAGAACTCGCGCAGCGCCTCGGTCAGGCCAGTACGCAGGCCGTTGACGTGGGTGCCGTGCTGGGCGGTGGGGATCAGGTTGACGTAGCTTTCCTGCACCAGCTCGCCTTCCGGCAGCCAGGCCACTGCCCAGTCCACGACCTCGGTGTCCTTCTTCAGGCTGCCGACGAACAGCTCGGCCGGCAGCATCTCGCGATCACCCAGCTCCAGCTTCAGGTAATCGCGCAGGCCGTCTTCGTAGTACCAGGTATCGACTTCACCGGTGGCTTCATCGGTCAGCTTCACAGTCAGGCCCGGGCACAGCACGGCCTTGGCGCGCAGCAGGTGCTTGAGCGCGCGCACCGCGAACTTCGGCGTATCGAAGTACTTCGGGTCCGGCCAGAAGCGCACGCGGGTACCGGTGTTCTTCTTGCCGACGCTGCCGACCACTTCCAGCGGCGTGGCACGGTCGCCGTTGCGGAAGGTGATGCGGTGTTCGGCACCGTCGCGCTTGATGTGCACCTCCACCAGGGTCGACAGCGCATTGACCACGCTGACGCCGACGCCGTGCAGGCCGCCGGAGAAGGTGTAGTTGTTGTTGCTGAACTTGCCGCCTGCGTGGAGGCGGGTGAGGATCAGCTCGACACCCGGGATCTTCTCCTCCGGATGGATGTCCACTGGCATGCCGCGGCCGTCATCGCTGACCTCCACGCTGCCGTCCTTGTACAGGGTGATCTCGATCGAACGGGCGTGGCCGGCGAGGGCTTCGTCCACCGAGTTGTCGATCACTTCCTGCGCCAGGTGGTTCGGGCGCGCGGTGTCGGTATACATGCCGGGACGGCGCTTGACCGGGTCAAGGCCGGACAGGACTTCAATATCGGCGGCGTTATAGCGGGCGTTCATCTGTCTTCGAAAGCTTGGAGCGACGGGCAAGTGTGGGGTCTGGCACGGGAATTTGCACGCCTGCGGTTCAGCCTCGGCGGCGGGGAGGGGGTAAAATGGCAGCCGCTGGAATCTGAACGCCGGCGGCCCCGTTGGGTCTGAACGTCCAAGCCATACCGCGAGGAGGACCTCATGAAGAAGTTGCTGACCATTGCGATCCTGGCCGCTGCCGCCGTTGCAGTGCCGCTGGTGGTGGCGCAGAACGCCGGCCAGCCGGCCCCGCAGCAGGGTGGCCAGGCCGACAAGGCGCAGGCCGAAGCCGATGCCAAGGCCAAGCGCCGCGCCCAGGCCAATGCCGAAATGAAAGCGCAGGGCCAGCCGGCCCCGCAGCAGGAAGAGGAAGAAGAGGCGCGGAAGAAGAAGTAATTCTTCCGCCCTCCGAAGCCCTTGCCGCAAGGGATTCGCCCCCCGACGCCCCGCCCAGCGGGGCGTTTCTTTTGAGTGACGGCCGCAACTGCCCCTTGGGTTGGCGCGCATCAATCTGTAAACTATGGCTTTCCGGGAGTAAGTGCGTGTCCACCCTTTGCGAATGGGCTGGCACGACCATGCGTGGTCGCCAGCAATGCGGGTCGCAGGTGACGGTCGATTTGACCGGCACGGCCGCCCCGACCTCGCACGATGGTTCCCGTCCGGCCCCCGCTGCCGCACGGATCCGCACCTCCCTCGCTGCTACAGCGAACCGGAAAACCCCCTCTGAGCACCATGCCCGCCCTCCGGGTGCGCGTGGTGCTGCCGTTTTCCATTTCCAGACAGGATGCTTGCAGCCATGACTCCCTTGATATTCGTAACCGGCGGCGTGGTGTCCTCGCTCGGCAAAGGCATTGCCGCCGCGTCGCTGGCCGCCATTCTCGAAGCCCGTGGCCTGAAGGTCACGATGATGAAGCTCGACCCGTACATCAACGTCGACCCGGGCACCATGAGCCCGTTCCAGCACGGTGAGGTGTATGTCACCGACGACGGCGCGGAGACCGACCTCGACCTGGGCCACTACGAGCGCTTCGTGCGCACCCGCCTCAGCCGCAAGAACTCGGTCACCACCGGCCGCATCTACGAGAACGTGATCCGCAAGGAGCGCCGCGGCGACTACCTGGGCGCGACCGTGCAGGTCATTCCGCACATCACCGACGAGATCCGTCGCTGCATCGATGAAGCCACCGAAGGCTACGACGTGGCACTGGTTGAGATCGGCGGCACCGTTGGCGACATCGAGTCGCTGCCGTTCCTGGAGGCGATCCGCCAGGTGCGCACCGAACGTGGCCCGGAGAAGGCGCTGTTCATGCACCTCACTCTTGTGCCGTACATCGGCGCCGCCGGTGAGCTGAAGACCAAGCCGACCCAGCACTCGGTGAAGGAGCTGCGTTCGATCGGCATCCAGCCGGACGTGCTGCTGTGCCGCTCCGAGCAGGCGGTGCCGGATTCGGAGCGCCGCAAGATCGCCCAGTTCACCAACGTTTCCGAGCGTGCGGTGATCAGCGTGCCGGACGTGGACGTGCTGTACCGCATCCCGTCCGGCCTGCATGCACAGGGCCTGGACGAAATCGTGGTGAACCAGCTGAAGCTGGCCGACAAGGCCGGTCCGGTCGATCTGTCGATGTGGGAAGACGCGGTCGATGCGACCCTGCACCCGCTGGACGAAGTGACCATCGCCGTGGTCGGCAAGTACGTCGATCACCAGGACGCCTACAAGTCGGTCGGCGAAGCACTGAAGCACGGCGGCCTGCGCCAGCGCACCAAGGTCAACCTGAAGTGGCTGGAAGCACAGGACCTGGAAGGCACCGACATGGCCGCACTGGCCGATGTCGACGGCATCCTGGTGCCGGGTGGCTTCGGTGACCGTGGTTTCGAAGGCAAGGTGCTGACCTCGAAGTTCGCCCGCGAGCAGCAGGTGCCGTACTTTGGCATCTGCTACGGCATGCAGGCGGCGGTGGTCGATTACGCGCGCAACGTGGTTGGGCTGGAAGGTGCCAACAGCACCGAGAACGATCGCCAGTCGCCGAACCCAGTGATCGGCCTGATCACCGAATGGCGCACCGCCACCGGCGATGTCGAGAAGCGCGACGACAAGAGCGACCTCGGCGGCACCATGCGCCTGGGCCTGCAGGAACAACGCCTGAAGCCGGGCACGCTGGCCCGCGAGCTGTACGGCAAGGACGTGGTCGCCGAGCGCCACCGCCACCGCTACGAGTTCAACAACCGCTACCGCACCCAGCTGGAAGATGCGGGCCTGGTGATCGCCGGCAAGTCGATGGACGACACCCTGGTGGAAGTGGTCGAGCTGCCGCGCGACGCCCACCCGTGGTTCCTGGCCTGCCAGGCGCACCCGGAATTCCTGTCCACGCCGCGTGACGGCCATCCGCTGTTCATCGGTTTCATCCGTGCCGCGCGCGAGCGCAAGGCCGGCGGCAAGCTGCTTTCCGAAGCGCGCGCCTGACTTGTGAATGGGGGCTTCGGCCCCCATCCTGCATGCTTCAACCCCCAGCGCACCGGCTTGTCCGGTGCTGCGGACAACAAGGAAACGCCATGAAACTGTGTGGATTCGAGGTCGGGCTGGACCAGCCCCTGTTCCTGATCGCCGGCCCCTGCGTGATCGAGTCGATGCAGCTGCAGCTCGATACCGCCGGCAAGCTGAAGGAGATCACCGACAAGCTCGGCGTCAACTTCATCTTCAAGTCCAGCTTCGACAAGGCCAACCGCACTTCGGGTACCGCCTTCCGCGGCCCGGGCATGGAAGAGGGCCTGAAGGTGCTGGCCGAAGTGAAGAAGCAGATCGGCGTGCCGGTGCTGACCGACGTCCACGAATACACCCCGATGGACGAAGTGGCCTCGGTGGTGGACGTGCTGCAGACCCCGGCCTTCCTGGTCCGCCAGACCGACTTCATCCGCAAGGTGTGCTCGGCCGGCAAGCCGGTCAACATCAAGAAGGGCCAGTTCCTTGCGCCGTGGGACATGAAGCCGGTCGTGGAGAAGGCCAAGGCCACCGGCAACGAGCAGATCATGGTCTGCGAGCGCGGTGCCAGCTTCGGCTACAACAACCTGGTCAGCGACATGCGTTCGCTGGCGGTGATGCGCGAGACCGGTTGCCCGGTGGTGTTCGACGCTACCCATTCGGTGCAGCTGCCGGGCGGGCAGGGCACCAGTTCCGGTGGCCAGCGTGAGCACGTGCCGGTGCTGGCCCGTGCCGCCGTGGCGGTGGGCATCTCCGGCCTGTTCGCCGAGACCCATCCGGACCCGTCCAAGGCGCTGTCCGATGGTCCCAACGCGTGGCCGCTGGACCAGATGGAGGCCCTGCTCGAGACCCTGATGGAACTCGACGCGGTGACCAAGAAGCACGGTTTCTCGCGCTTCGCGTGAGTCGTGACCCGTGGGTGGCGCTGGAAACCCAGCGTCACCGCCGGCACTGGAGACAGTGGCCGTGGGGCCTGATCGCGCTGGGGCTGTCCGTGGTGTTCACCGTGGGCATGTTCTGCCTGGTGCTGATCGGTGCTGCATCGGTGCGGCCACCGGGTGATGGCAGCAGCGCGCCCGATCTTCGGGCGTACTTCATTGCGCTGCTGGTGGCAGAGCTGGTCGGCGCCGTGGGGTGCGTCGCTGCCGCCGTACTGGCCTGGCGCCTGAACCGTGGCAAGGTGGCCGCCGGGTTGGCGATCGTCCTGCTGTCGCTGTGGCTTGGTGCCCTGTTCTACGGGCTGTTCTGATGAATGCGACCCTGGCAACCCGTGATCGGCCCTGGGGCCTGATCGCGCTGGCGCTGGCTGTTCTTGCCTGGGCCGGCCTGGTGGCAGCTGTATTCGCCTTCGCCGCCAGTTTCGGTTCGCCCGGGGATGGCAGCCATGGCATGCAGGCCATGCAGTACTGGATCCTGGCTGCACTGACCACGCTCGTGCTGTCCTTTGTTGGCAGCCTGGTGGCGATGGTGATGGCCTGGCGTTGCCGCCGCGGCGGCGTATTGGCCGCCATTGCCGGTGGCCTGCTGGTGGTACTGGTGTCGTTGATCCTGATGGTGATCGGGGCCACTCTGGCCTGACGGCGCCTGCGCCATTTGGCAAGTGGCGGGCAGCCGGGGATAATCACGCGGCATTCGTTTTGTCGCCCCCTCTCCAGACAGGTAACCGGCCCGACCATGAGTACGATCCGCAGCATCCACGCCCGTGAAATCCTCGACAGCCGTGGCAACCCCACGCTGGAAGCCGAAGTCATCCTGGAGGACGGTTCGTTCGGTCGTGCCGCGGTTCCCTCCGGCGCCTCGACCGGCACCAAGGAAGCGGTCGAGCTGCGTGACGGCGACAAGACCCGTTACCTGGGCAAGGGCGTGCGCAAGGCCGTGGACAACGTCAACACCACGATTGCCGCCGCGCTGAAGGGCTTCGAAGCCACCGACCAGGCCGGCCTCGACCGTCGCCTGATCGATCTGGACGGCACCGAGAACAAGGGGCGGCTGGGTGCCAACGCGCTGCTGGGTGTTTCGATGGCCGCCGCGCACGCCGCCGCCGCATCCAGCAAGCAGGCGCTGTGGCAGTACCTGGCGGCCAGGACCGGCGTGGCGCCGTCGCTGCCGGTGCCGATGATGAACATCATCAATGGCGGTGCGCATGCCGACAACAACGTCGACTTCCAGGAGTTCATGGTGCTGCCGGTGGGCTTCACCTCGTTCTCCGAAGCATTGCGCGCTGGTACCGAAATCTTCCATTCGCTGAAGTCGGTGCTGAAGGGCCACGGCCTGAGCACGGCGGTGGGCGACGAAGGCGGCTTCGCGCCGGACTTCCGCAGCAACGTCGAAGCGCTGGACACCATCCTCGAAGCGATCGGCAAGGCTGGCTACACCGCTGGTGAAGACGTGCTGCTGGGACTGGACGTGGCCTCCAGTGAGTTCTTCGAGAACGGCAAGTACAACCTGGTCGGCGAGAACAAGCGCCTGACCTCCGAGCAGTTCGTCGACTTCCTCGCCGACTGGGCCGCGCAGTACCCGATCATCACGATCGAAGACGGCCTGGCCGAGAACGACTGGGCCGGCTGGAAGCTGCTGACCGACCGCATCGGCAAGAAAGTGCAGCTGGTCGGTGACGACCTGTTCGTGACCAACCCGAAGATCTTCCAGGAAGGCATCGACTCGGGCACCGCCAACGCGATCCTGATCAAGGTCAACCAGATCGGCACCCTCAGCGAAACGCTGGAAGCGATCGCCATGGCCGACCGCGCCGGCTATGCCGCCGTGGTCTCGCACCGCTCGGGCGAAACCGAAGACACCACCATCGCCGATATCGCGGTGGCCACCACCGCCACCCAGATCAAGACCGGCTCGCTGTGCCGCAGCGATCGCGTGGCCAAGTACAACCAGCTGCTGCGCATCGAGGAAGCCCTCGGCGCCGGCGCGCGTTACGCCGGTCGTGACGCGTTCGTTTCGCTGAAGCGCTGAGCCAATGCGCGACTGGCGCTGGATGCTGCTGGTGCTGGCCCTGTTGCTGGGCTGGCTGCAGTACCGCTTCTGGTTCGGTCCGGGCAATTCGGGTGAAGTGATGATGCTCGAAGCCCAGGTCGCCAACCAGGAGCGGGACAATGAGGGCCTGCAGCAGCGCAACGACGCGCTGGCCGCCGAAGTGAAGGACCTCAAGGAAGGCCAGTCCGCCATCGAGGAACGCGCGCGCAGCGAGCTGGGCATGATCAAACCCGGCGAGAAGTTCTACCGCGTGGTCGAGGATGCGCCGGTCCGTCCGGCGCAGCCCGCTGCAGGCGTCACTGTCCAGGCCGGCGATCACCCGGCGGACGTGCCATGAGCGCGGCGATCTGGGTGGTGGTTCCGGCTGCCGGCCGTGGCGCCCGCTTTGGTGCGCCGCTGCCCAAGCAGTACCTGCAGGCGGGCGGGCAGATCCTGCTCGCCCATACCCTGGACGCGCTGCTGGCGCATCCGGCCGTGGCCGGCGCAATGGTGGTGATCGGCCAGGACGACGGCGACTGGCCGGGCTGGAGCGAATGGGCCGGCAAACCGGTACTGACCTGCATCGGTGGCGCGACCCGTGCCGCCTCGGTGCTGGCCGGGCTGCAGGCACTGCCGGACTCGGTGCGCGCCGACGAATTCGTGCTGGTCCACGACGCCGCGCGACCCAACCTGTCGCTGGCTGATCTTGGCCGCCTGCTTGAAGTCGGGCGTGCCGATCCGGTCGGGGCGATCCTGGCCGCACCGGTGCGCGACACCCTCAAGCGTGCGGGCGACGACGGTGGCATCGATGGCACCGAACCGCGCGAGCGGCTGTGGCGTGCGCTGACACCACAGCTGTTCCGCCGCCACCAGCTCAGCCGCGCGCTGTCTGACGCCGCCGCTGCCGGTGTTGAAGTCACCGACGAGGCCATGGCCATGGAGCGCCAGGGCCAGCGCCCGCTGCTGGTGGAAGGCAGCGAGGACAACTTCAAGGTCACCACCCCGGCCGACCTGGACCGGTTCGAATTCGTACTTTCCCGCCGCGCCGGCTGACTGCCTGCGCGGCCCTGCTGCAAGGGCTGCATCCATGAGCACCGCACCGTTCCCGCCCGTCCGTATCGGCCAGGGCTACGACGTCCATGCCTTCGGTGAAGGCGATCACATCATGCTCGGCGGGGTGAACGTGCCGCACAGCTGCGGCGTGCTGGCGCACAGCGACGGCGACGTGATCCTGCACGCCTTGTGCGATGCGATGCTCGGTGCGCTGGCGCTGGGCGATATCGGCCAGCATTTCCCGCCGAGCGATGATCGCTGGAAGGGCGCCGACAGCAGCGATTTCGTGCGCCATTGCGACAGCCTGCTGCGCGAGCGTGGCTGGCGCGTTGGCAACACCGACATCACCGTGATCTGCGAGCGGCCGAAGGTTGGCCCGCATGCGCTGGCCATGCGTGAGCGCATTGGTGGGTTGCTGCAGCTGCCGCTGGACGCGGTCAGCGTCAAGGCCACCACCTCGGAGAAGCTGGGCTTCACCGGTCGCAGTGAAGGCATCGCCGCGCAGGCGGTCGTGTTGCTGGTGGCGGCATGATCCCGCTGCCGTTGGCGTTTGGTGCGCCGCTGTTGACGGCACGCATCCGCACCACGCCGGACGATTTCCAGGTGGATGAACTACCGGCCTTCGAGGCAACCGGTGAAGGCGAGCACCTGCTGCTGCACATCCGCAAGCGCGGCGCCAACACCGTGCATGTGGCCAAGCTGCTGGCCAAGTGGGCGGGCCTGCCGGAAATGGCGGTGAGCTACGCCGGCATGAAGGATCGGCATGCCGTCACCACCCAGCGTTTCAGCGTGCACCTGCCCAAGCGCATCGCACCGGACCTGGCCGAGCTGGCCAGTGACGAGATCGAAGTGCTCGAAGCGACCTGGCACAACCGCAAGCTGCAGCGTGGCGCACTGGCCGGCAACCGCTTCAGGCTGGTGCTGCGCGAGGTGCAGGGCGATGCTGCGGCGATCAGCGAGCGCCTGCAGCAGATCGCCGGGCGCGGCCTGCCGAACTGGTTTGGCGAGCAGCGCTTCGGCCGCGACGGCGGCAACGTGCCTGCGGCATTGGCGATGTTCGGTGGCCGCCGCATGCGCAAGGACCAGCGTTCGCTGCTGCTGTCAGCCGCGCGCTCGGCGCTGTTCAATCGTGTGCTCGCCGCGCGCGTGGAGCAGGGCAACTGGGATCAACCGCTGGACGGTGAAGTGTGGATGCTCGATGGCAGCCGCAGCGTGTTCGGCCCCGAACCCTACACCGACGTGCTGGCCGAGCGCCTGGCGCGTTTCGACATCCATCCCAGCGCTCCGCTGTGGGGCGAAGGCGAGCTGCGCAGCGCCGACGCTGCACGTGAGCTGGAGCTGGCCGCGCTGGACGACGAGGAATCGAAGGCGCTGCGCGCTGGCCTGGAAGACGCACGGCTGAAGCAGGAGCGCCGCGCGCTGCGCCTGCGCCCGGCATTGCTGCAGCATCAGTGGCTGGCCAGTGATGTACTGGAACTCTCGTTCGCGTTGCCGCCGGGCTGCTACGCCACCGCCGTGCTGCACGAACTCGGCCCCGTCGAAGACGCCGCGCAGGCCTGATAGAAAAAGGGGACGGAGGGAATCAAGTCGTTTGTGGCACAAACGACTTGATTCCCTCCGTCCCTGTTTCTCAACGCCGTGCCAGCAGCACCAGCACCGCGCCGGTGCCGCCTTGCCCGGCCGGCGCCGAATGAAACGCCAGCACGTCGTTGCGCAGCCGCAGCAGACGATCGACCAGGTTCTTCAGCACCGGTGCACCGCCATCGGATTGAAGGCCCTTGCCGTGGATGATGCGCACGCAGCCATACTCGTGTGCATGCGCTTCCAGCAGGAACTGGCGCAGCAGGATTTCCGCCTGCGCGGCGGTGGCGCCGTGCAGGTCCAGCTCATCCTGCACCGAATACTGGCCGCGCTTGAGACGCTGGAACAGGCGCGGTGGCAGGTTGTCGCGGCGGTAGCTGGCCACGTCGCCCGCTTCCAGCGGCGTACTGTCGCGCAGCAGCCGGGCGAACTCGCCCGCGGCTTCGGCGTCGTCGCGTTCGGCCATGCGTGCGCGCGGCTTTGGCCGGGGCGCAGCAGGCGCCGGTTCGGCATCCTTGCGCAGCGGCGTCACTTCACCGATGGCCGCACGGAACAGCGCGGCCGGATCTTCGTCTTCAGGGTGCGACATGCGCACAGGGTAAACCGCCGGCGCGGGTCTGCCTATGACGGCTCGATGTCGGTCGTGACCGCCGGCAGGGTAGGACCGGCGGCTCGCATGCGGCACAATAGACGATGCCCTTGCAGGGTCGACGGCTTCCGCAGGGGAGTACGACGGTCCCGCCCACACTGCACGGTGACGGAATCGAATTCTTGGAAAATCAAGCGGTTAAATCGAAGATGCGAATCCTGGTCAGTAATGACGATGGTGTCGACGCCGCAGGCATCCGGATGCTTGCTTCGGTCCTGCGCGAGGCCGGACACGAAGTCACGGTGGTCGCGCCTGACCGCGATCGCTCCGGTGCCAGCAACTCGCTGACCCTGGACCTGCCGATCCGGCTCAAGCGCATCGACCATTACACCGTCTCGGTGGCGGGCACGCCGACCGACTGCGTGCATCTGGCGCTGACCGGCCTGCTTGAATTCGAGCCGGACATCGTCGTGTCAGGCATCAACAACGCCGCCAACCTCGGCGACGACGTGATCTATTCCGGCACCGTCTCGGCGGCGATGGAAGGCCGCTTCCTCGGCCTGCCGGCGGTGGCGGTCTCGCTGGTCACCCGCAACCACGATCCGAAGCACTTCGACACCGCCGCGCGTGCCGCAGTGGAGATCGTCGCCCGGCTCAAGGCCGATCCGCTACCGGCCGACACCATCCTCAACGTCAACGTGCCGGATCTGCCGTGGAGCGAGGTCAAGGGCTTCGAGGTCACCCGCCTCGGCAACCGCCATCGTGCCGAAGGCTGCATCGCGCAGAAGGATCCGCGCGGCAACGAGGTGTACTGGATCGGCCCGGCCGGGCGCGAGCAGGACTCCGGCCCGGGCACCGACTTCCACGCGGTGCGTACCGGCCACATCTCGATCACCCCGATCCAGGTGGACCTGACCCGCTACCAGGCGCTGGAGAAAGTGGCCAGCTGGGTGGGTGGCCTCAGCGCCGCGCTGGACCGGCCGGCATGAGTCCACGCCTGCGACTGCAGCCGGAAGCTGTCGGCATCGGCATGACCTCGCAGCGCGTGCGTGACCGTCTGGTCGATCGCCTGCGCGAAGCTGGCATCGTCGACGAGTCCACCTTGAACGCAATCCGGGTAGTGCCGCGCCACCTGTTCATCGATGAAGCACTGGCCTCGCGTGCCTATGAGGACACCGCGCTGCCGATCGGCCATGGCCAGACCATCTCGCAGCCCTGGGTGGTCGCCCGGATGACCGAGGCAGTGCTCCAGGTCGCGCCGAAGCGCGTGCTGGAAGTCGGCACCGGCTCGGGCTACCAGGCCGCCATCCTGGGCGCGCTGGGCCTGGAGGTCTACACCGTGGAGCGAATCGGTGACCTGTTGCGGCAGGCACGCAAGCGCTTCCGCGCACTGGGCATGAACATCCGCACCAAGCATGACGACGGTCGCGCCGGATGGGCCGAGCACGGTCCGTTCGATGCCATCGTGGTCACCGCCGCGGCGCCTGCACTGGTCGATGAACTGGTCGGGCAGCTGGCTGAAGGGGGGCGCCTGGTGGCGCCGGTGGGTGGCCCGGGCGGACAGTCGCTGGTGCAGCTGGACCGCAAGCCCGATGGCAGCATCGAACAACGCGTGCTGGCGCCGGTCACGTTCGTGCCGCTGCTGTCTGGCATGCTCGACTAATCCACGGAGCAGGGTTGCATGAAGATTTTCGGGCCGCTGTACGAGCGGGCGATGAAGTGGGCGGCGCACGAACGCGCGCCGACCTATCTGACGGTATTGAGTTTCTTTGAAGCGATCATCTTCCCGGTGATGCCGGAAGTGATGCTGGCACCGATGTGCGTGGCCCAGCCCAAGCGTGGCTGGTGGTTCGCCACCCTCAGCCTGGCGGGCTCGATGGTCGGCGCGCTGGTGGGTTACGCGCTGGGTCATTACGCTTTCGAGGCGATCAAGCCAGTGTTCGAGGCGCTGGGCATGCTTCCAGCGATCGAGCAGGGCATCACCACCGTGCAGGCGAAGATGGCCGAATCACCGTGGGCGGTGTTCACCTTCCTGGTGCTGGGCGGCTTCATGCCGATCCCGATGAAGGTCTTCACGTGGGCATCGGGTATCGTCGGCGTACCGATGCCGCAGTACCTGTTGAGCATGTTGATCGGTCGTGGCAAGCGCGTGTTCGTGCTGGCCGCGGTCATCCGTATCGGTGGTGCGCGTGCCGAAGCGGCGCTGCGTCGCTGGATTGAACCGCTGGGCTGGATCGCCACCGTGCTGGTGGTGGTGCTGATCGCCTGGCTTGTATGGAGGTCGAAGTTCGCATGAATCCTGATCGTCTGAGCAAGGGAGTGCGCATCGGCGCGCTGGCGTTGCTGGTTTCCACACTGGCCGCCTGCGGTACCGCCACCGTGGTCCGCCCGGGCGGCGGCAACGCTGGTGGCGTGACCACGCCGAAGACCTCGGTACCCAAGCCTGGGCAGACCGTGGTGGTGCGCAAGGGCGACACCATCTATGCGCTGGCCCGCATCCATGACATCACCCCGGCCGACCTGATTGCCTGGAATCGTCTGGACAACCCGTCGACCATCTACCCCGGCCAGGTGATCCGCCTGTATCCGCAGGGGGCCACCAGCGGCCGTGCGCCGACCACGGTGGTCACCCCGCCGCGTTCGGCTGGCAGCAGTGGCGGCAGCACCGCGCCGGCCCCGGCGCCGGTCGGGCCGGTCAAGAGCAACATCGCCTGGCGCTGGCCAGCCGATGGCGCGATCGTCGGCCGCTACGTGGCCGGTGACGCGACCAAGCAGGGCGTGGACATCGCCGGCACCAGCGGCCAGCCGGTCAAGGCAACCGCCAACGGTGTGGTGGTGTACTCCGGTGCCGGCCTGGTCGGCTACGGCGAACTGATCATCATCAAGCACAGCGACCAGTGGCTGTCCGCCTATGGTCACAACCGCAAGCGCCTGGTCAATGAAGGGCAGAGCGTGAAGGCTGGCGAGCAGATCGCCGAAATGGGCCGCACCGGTGCGAACCGCGACATGGTCCACTTCGAGATTCGCTACAACGGCAAGCCGGTCGATCCGCAGCAGTACCTGCCGGCACGGTGACGCGGTTGGAACAGGGAATGCCGGGCCATGCCTGGCGTTCCTGACCTGTAGAGTCGAACCATGCTCGACTCGCTGTACGCTGGCCGCCGCGAGTGGCCATCTGCGATCTTCAGTGGCGCATCTCAAGCTTCCCGGCAAGCCAGGGAAGCGGCATGCTTCAACGGAACCAGCCCCCCCGATCCGGTGCCGCATGTCTCGACCAACAGCCCTTTTCGTGCTGCTCATCGTCGCGCCTTTGGCGACCGCCGCCAGCGATCCACGTGACGTGGTCACCCGTCTCTACGACGCCATCCAGGCGCCGACGTCGAACGAAACGGCCATTTCTTCGCTGCTGGGCGATGCACTGCGGCCAGCGGTCGATGCGCAGCATGCTTACGAGCGGGCCTGTACCGCGCTGGCCGCGCACGATGAGAAACCGCACATGCTCGACCAGAGTCCGTATCTGCTGGCGCCGGATCGACCGGACACGGTAGCGGTGGGAATGCCCGAATCGAGGGGTGACGCGACCTGGGTCCGCGTCGACATGGCAGTGGGCGACTATCGCTGGACCGACCGGGTCCTGCTGCAGCGGCAGGACCGCGACTGGAAGGTCATGGATATCCGATGGGGGCAGGGCGGCCACCTGATCGGCCGGCTCCAGGAGTTCTCGGCACTCCGCTGCGCGCCTTCAGGCCGCTAGCGGCCGGAGGCGCCGGTGGCTCGAGAACTCAGCCTTCCAGGATGAAAGCAGCCGCAACCTTGCGGCCTTCGCCGGCCAGGATGTTGAAGGTGCGTGCAGCAGCCGGATTGTTCATCACTTCCAGGCCGATGCCGCGGGACAGGCAGGCGGCCATTACCACCGCCGGCGGGAACACCTGGCGGTCACCGGTACCCAGCACGATCAGCGCCGGATTCAGCGCCAGGATCGGCTCGAGGTCCGCCAGCTGCAACGCAGCGGCACTCGCCACCGGCCAATGCGCGACCAGCTGGTCCGGGGTCAGGAAGAAGCTGCCGTCCAGCACCTGGTCATTGACCTTGGCCGAGCGGCCATCGGCGGCGCGCAGGCTGTAGGCGTAGTCGGGCGGTTCGTGGTTCAGCTGCATGACGGTAGGGCGATCAGCCGCGCGGCAGCACGATCTGGCGCTGTTCCCTGCTCGGGCGGTACAGCACGGCGACGTGGCCGATGCGCTGCACCAGCGCGCTTTCGGTGGCTTCGACGATCTCGCCGATCATCACGTCACGGGCCTCGCGGTCTTCGGCAGCGACCTTCACCTTGACCAGCTCGTGGCGCTCCAGCACTTCGTTCAGCTCAGCAATGAAGGCCGGGGTCACACCCTTGCCGCCGGTCTGCAGCAGGGCCTTCAGGTCGTGGGCTTGGCCGCGCAGGAAACGGGTCTGGGAGGCGGTCAGGGCGATGGACATGCAGGAAAAGACGGTTGAATGGGGCGATCAGGGTATCATGAGGACCCCATCAGCCCCTATTTTCAATGGCTACCCGCAGCAAAAGCAGCCAGCGCTGGCTCAAGGAACACTTCTCCGACCGCTTCGTGAAGAAGGCGCAGGCCGAAGGCATGCGCTCGCGTGCCGCCTACAAGCTCGAAGAGCTGCTGGAACGTGACCGGTTGCTGAAGCCGCACATGGTGGTGGTCGACCTCGGCGCGGCCCCGGGCGGCTGGTCTCAACAGGTGCGGAGACAGATCGGCGATACCGGCCGGGTGCTGGCCCTGGATATCCTGGACATGCCGCCGCTGGCCGGCGTGGAGTTCCTTCATGGTGACTTCAGGGAAGAAGCCGTCCTATCGCAGTTTGAAGCCATGCTCGGGGACCAGCCGGTAGACCTTGTGCTGTCGGACATGGCCCCCAATAAGAGTGGTGTGGGCGCGGTCGACCAGCCGCGGATGATGCATCTGGCGGAGCTGGCCCTGGATTTTGCCGACAACCACCTCAAGACCGGTGGGGCGTTCCTGATCAAGCTGTTCCAGGGTGAAGGCTTTGACGACTACGTGCGCGACATGCGCCGCCGGTACGACAAGGTCTCCATCCGCAAGCCGGAAGCCTCGCGCAAGCGCTCTCCCGAGGTGTATGCCTTGGGTCAGGGAAAACGCGCCCACATGAAGTAAGCTCGCAATGTACGCAAGTTCGACCCCCACGCAACGCCAGCACTGAGAGGAACACCGGAGCCAATGAGGATGAACGACTTGACCAAGAACCTCCTGCTATGGGTGGTCGTCGCCGTCGTGCTGATGGTGGTCTTCCAGAGCTTCTCGCCGAAGTCCTCCGGAGCCGGCGCGCAGGGCGCGTCGTACTCGCAGTTCCTGGACCAGGTGGACAGCGGCAACGTGCAGAAGGTCGCCTTCGGCGGCGACATGCGCGGCGGCACCAGCCAGCTGACCTACACCACCCGCGGCGGGCAGACATCCACCATCACCGCACCGTTCGATCGCGACCTGATCAACGTGCTGCGCACCAAGAACGTGGAGATCGTGCAGGAGGAGCCGTCCAGCGGCATTTCCCTCGGCGCGATCCTGATGAATTTCCTGCCGGTCATCCTGATCATCGGCTTCTGGTTGTTCATCATGCGCCAGATGCAGGGCGGCGGTGGCGGTGCCAAGGGCGCGATGTCCTTCGGCAAGTCGCGCGCCAAGCTGCAGGGCGAGGACCAGATCAAGGTCACCTTCGCCGACGTCGCCGGCTGCGACGAGGCCAAGGAAGAAGTGGGCGAGCTGGTCGACTTCCTGCGCGACCCGTCCAAGTTCACCAAGCTGGGCGGCAAGATTCCGCGCGGCGTGCTGATGGTGGGCCCGCCGGGTACCGGCAAGACGCTGCTGGCCAAGGCCATTGCCGGCGAAGCCAAGGTGCCGTTCTTCTCGATCTCCGGTTCGGACTTCGTGGAAATGTTCGTCGGCGTCGGCGCCAGCCGCGTGCGCGACATGTTCGAGCAGGCCAAGAAGCATGCCCCGTGCATCATCTTCATCGATGAAATCGACGCTGTCGGCCGCCACCGTGGCGCCGGCCTGGGCGGCGGCCACGACGAGCGCGAGCAGACCCTGAACCAGCTGCTGGTCGAGATGGACGGTTTTGAAGGCGGCGAAGGCGTGATCGTGATCGCCGCGACCAACCGTCCGGACGTGCTGGACCCGGCGCTGCTGCGCCCGGGCCGTTTCGACCGCCAGGTCGTGGTCGGCCTGCCGGACGTGAAGGGCCGCGAGCACATCCTGAAGGTCCACATGCGCAAGCTGCCGCTGGCCGACGACGTCGAGCCGATGGTGATCGCGCGCGGTACCCCGGGCTTCTCCGGCGCCGACCTGGCCAACCTCTGCAACGAGGCCGCCTTGTTCGCTGCGCGTGGCAACGAGAAGGAAGTCCGCATGGACCACTTCGACCGTGCCCGCGACAAGATCCTGATGGGTGCCGAGCGCCGCTCGATGGCCATGAGCGAAGAAGAGAAGACCCTGACCGCCTACCACGAAGCCGGCCACGCCATCGTCGGCCGCCTGGTGCCCGAGCACGACCCGGTCTACAAGGTCACGATCATCCCGCGCGGCCGTGCGCTAGGCGTGACCATGTACCTGCCGGAAGGCGACAAGTATTCGATGAACCGCGTGGCGATCAAGTCGCAGCTGTGCTCGCTGTACGGTGGTCGTGTGGCCGAGGAGCTGATCTTCGGTGCCGACAAGGTCACCACGGGCGCTTCCAACGACATCGAACGCGCCACCAAGATGGCCCGCAACATGGTCACCAAGTGGGGCCTGTCCGACCAGCTCGGCCCGATCGCCTATGGCGAAGAGGATGACGAGGTGTTCCTGGGCCGATCGGTCACCCAGCACAAGAGCGTGTCCAACGACACCGCGCGTCGCATCGATGAGGAAGTGCGCAAGATCCTCGACGAAGCCTACGCGCGCACCACCGAGCTGATGACGGCCAACCTGGACAAGCTGCACGCGATGTCCCAGCTGCTGCTGCAGTACGAGACGATCGACGCGCCGCAGATCGACGCCATCATGGAAGGCCGCGATCCGCCGCCGCCGGCCGGCTGGAGCAAGTCGAACAAGGATGGTGGCAACGACAAGGGCGGCGACGCCCGTCCGCTGCCGCCGATCGCGGGCCCGGCCGAATCGCACTGACGGCCCGCTGCGCGTGACACCAGACGAGGCCGGGGCAACCCGGCTTCGTCGTTTCCGGGCTACCGGCCCATTCCGAAGAACCGAACTGACGCTGGAGCCCGCATGTCCGCCCCGAAGCCCGAACCGATTTCCCACACCGCCGAGATGGTGATCGCCACCGTGGTCGGCGTCGGTGTGGGCCTGGGAGCCGACAATCTGCTGCTGGGCTGCGTGGTGGGTATCGCCGTTGGCATCGTGCTGAGCATCGCCAAGACCCTGTACGTGGACCGCAAGCGCCGCCGCCGTTGAGGGGGTGTCGGCAGGGCTGCGCCCTGCACCCGCGGTAGTGCCGGCCGCTGGCCGTCAACCTCAACAGCAACAGCAACAGCGGGCTTTCCGTAGGATGGCGGGGCGGTGTCGGAGTGCGGGGGCGCTGCAAGTACGTCCCTGTAAGCTTGGCAGCCGCATCCATGCGGCTGACACCCCGCCCTCCGACACCACCCCACCTCTGACAGATTCCTGCTGCTGTTGGTGGCTGTCGACCTTGGTCGACACGGTAGATCCACGCCATGCGTGGATGAATCTCTGTCAGATATCGAAATCAATATGGGGTCAGATCCGTTTTCCTCCGGAAAACGGATCTGACCCCGGTATTTGTTCCAACAGATCGCGGAAATCTGTCGAAAGCGGGGTGGGTCCGGTTGCGGGAGTGTCCGCGGCATGGATGCCGCGGCCAAGCCCCCATGGGTGAGGGCGCTTTGCTTGCGAAGCACTGCTTCGCAAGCGCCCGAACGCACAGCCGCCAGCGGCTGGGCCGGACCGCGGAGCGGGGTTTACGGCGTCTCCCGCAGCCGGACCCACCCCGCCTACCCTCAGGAAACCAGCTTCTGCTGTGGCTTGGGCTTTTGCTGTGGCCGTTGCCTCTGCGGGTGCAGGGCGCCGCCCTGCCGAACTAAACTACCCACCGTTGTCCCTGCAGGATTGCCCATGTTCGATACCTCGCCCCAGCTCGACTGCGCCGGCCGCATCCTGCGCCTCGACCGTGCCCAGGTCATGGGCATCGTCAACGTCACCCCGGACTCGTTCTCCGATGGCGGCGCGCACGACACCACCGAGGCCGCAGTCGCTCATGGCCTGAAGCTGGTCGAGGAGGGCGCGGACCTTCTCGATATCGGCGGCGAATCGACCCGGCCGGGCGCTGCGCCGGTATCGGTGGAGGAGGAACTGCGCCGGGTGATTCCGGTGATCGAGCAGCTGGCCGCACGCACCCGGGTGCCGATCAGCATCGACACCTTCAAGCCGGAAGTGATGCGCGCGGCGGTGGCGGCTGGCGCTGGCATGATCAACGACATCTTCGGCCTGCGTCAGGAAGGGGCGCTGGACGCCGCCGCTGCAACCGGCGTGCCGGTGGTGCTGATGCACATGCAGGGCGAGCCAGGCCACATGCAGGTCGATCCACATTACGACGACGTGGTCGCCGAGGTGCACGGCTTCCTGGTCCAGCGCCTGTTCGCTGCCGAGATGGCGGGCATTGCGAAGAAGAACCTGCTGATCGATCTCGGTTTCGGTTTCGGCAAGACCACTGCCCACAACATGACCCTGCTGGCACGCTCCGAGCGGTTCCTGGAGCTGGGCGTGCCGATGCTGGCGGGTCTGTCGCGCAAGCGCAGCCTGGGCGAACTGACCGGTCGCGACACGCCGTCCGAGCGCGTGGCCGCCTCGGTGGCCGCGCACCTGATCGCGGTGCAGCGCGGCGCACGCATCGTGCGCGTGCATGACGTGGCCGCCACCGTCGATGCGCTGAAGATCTGGCAGGCAGTCGAGGCCGTGCCAACGCCGCGCGCCGACGCCACGCCGACGATCCGCTGGCCGGACGAAGACTGATGGGCATCGACCGGCGGCCGCTGGCGATCGCCGTGATGGGGCCGACGGCCAGTGGCAAGACCGCCACGGCGATCGCCCTGGCGCGGCAGCTGGACGGTGAGATCGTCAGCGTCGACTCGGCACTGGTATACCGCCACCTGGACATCGGTTCGGCCAAGCCCGATGCGACGGAGCGCGCGCAGGCGCCGCACCATCTGCTGGACCTGCGTGACCCCTGGCAGACCTACTCGGCGGCCGAGTTCGCCGCCGATGCCGGGCGGGTCGTGGCCGACATCGTGGCGCGTGGCAGGACGCCGATCCTGGCCGGTGGCACTGGCCTGTACTTCCGGGCGCTGCTGCAGGGCCTGTCGCCGATGCCGGAGGCCGACCCGGCAATACGCGAAGCGCTCAGCGCCGAGGCGGCCGAGCGTGGCTGGGCGGCACTGCACGCCGAGCTGGCCAAGGTCGACCCGGCCGCCGCCGCACGCATCCATGCCACCGATCCGCAACGCATCCAGCGGGCGCTGGAGGTCTATCGCCTGACCGGTATCCCCATTACTGAATGGCAGCGCCGGCCGGGCGTAGCGCCATTGCCGGTGCGCACCCTCAAGCTGATCCTCGCCCCACGCGACCGTGCGGTTCTTCACCAGCGCATCGAGGCGCGCTTCGACGCCATGCTGGGGCAGGGGTTTCTCGACGAGGTGCGGGCATTGCGCGCGATGCCGGAAATGGCCGCCGTGGCGGCGCCCCTGGACCTGCCGGCAGTGCGTGCGGTCGGCTATCGGCAGGCCTGGGAGTACCTGGACGGGGAGGGGGATGCCGCCCGTTTCCGTGACAAGGCGATCTTTGCCACCCGGCAACTGGCCAAGCGCCAGCTGACCTGGCTGCGCGGCGAGCTTGATGCGCGCTGGTTCGACCCCCATGTTGATGGTGAGCGCCTGGCCAGCGCGGTGTCGACCTTCGTCGCACGCTGAATCCCCGCCAGCCGTGTAACATCATCGGTCGGCGGGCGGCTCGGGGGCCGCGGCAACCGTCGGCAACCCAATAAGAACAATAATCAGGAGTGTGCAATGTCCAAGGGGCAATCGCTGCAGGATCCTTTCTTGAACGCACTGCGGCGCGAACGCGTGCCGGTTTCGGTGTACCTGGTGAACGGCATCAAGCTGCAGGGCACGATCGAGTCGTTCGACCAGTTCGTGGTCCTGCTGCGCAACACGGTCAGTCAGATGGTCTACAAGCACGCCATTTCCACCGTCGTTCCGGCACGCAACGTGAAGGTCGGTCCGGGCGGCGGTTACGTGCAGTCGGGTGAAGGTGGTCAGGCAGGTGATGAAGCAGACGAGTAATACCGGAGCGGTGAATGTTTGACCGCTCGAAGAAGGGTGAACACGCCCTGTTGATCCAGCCCCATTTCGGCAAGCTGGAAGACGATGTGCTCGAAGAATTCGGTGATCTGGCCCGCTCGGCCGGGGCCAGCATCGCCGCGACGATCACTGCGCGCCTGGACCGTCCGAATCCGTCGACCCTGATCGGCAGCGGCAAGCTGGACGAGATCAAGGCAGCGGCCGACGCCAGCGGGGCCGACCTGATCCTGGTCAACCATGCATTGAGCCCGGGCCAGGAGCGCAACCTGGAACGTTTCCTCGAGCGCCGCGTGATCGACCGCACCGGCCTGATCCTGGACATCTTCGCCCAGCGTGCGCACAGCCACGAAGGCAAGCTGCAGGTCGAACTGGCACAGCTGCGCCACCTGGCTACGCGGCTGGTGCGCGGCTGGACCCATCTGGAGCGCCAGCGCGGCGGTTCGATCGGCCTGCGCGGCCCGGGTGAAACCCAGCTGGAAACCGACCGCCGCCTGCTGCAGAAGCGGGTGGAACAGCTGCAGAAGCGCCTGGAAAAGGTCGAAGTGCAGCGCACCCAGATGCGCCGTGCGCGTGTGCGCAGCGAGCTGCCGCGCGTGGCCCTGGTGGGCTACACCAACGCCGGCAAGTCGACTCTGTTCAACGCCATGACCGGCGCTGAGGCCTATGCCGCCGACCAGCTGTTCGCAACGCTGGATCCGACCGTGCGCCGCATCGCGGTGCCGGGGGGCAACGTGGTGCTGGCCGATACCGTCGGCTTCGTCCGCGATCTGCCGCATGATCTGGTCGCGGCGTTCCGCTCGACCCTGTCCGAGGCGCGCGAGGCCGACTTCCTGCTGCATGTGGTCGACGCTGCCGATCCGCACCGCGAGGAGCGCATCGCCCAGGTCGACGAGGTGCTGACCGCAGTCGGTGCCGGTGACCTGCCGCAATTGCTGGTGTTCAACAAGATCGACCGCATCGACGGCGCCGACGTGCGCCACGATGGCCAGGACGGTATCCCGGATGAGTCGCGTCGTGAGCGGGTCTGGATTTCCGCGCGTGACGGGCGGGGGCTGGAGCTGCTGCAGGCGGTGCTGGGCAAGCGCCTGGGCCTGCAGCATGTCTCCGGCGAACTGCGCCTGCCGCCGGATGCCGGCCGCCTGCGCGCGCGCCTGCACCAGCTGGAAGTGATCCGCAGTGAGCAGGCTGATGAGGAAGGCTGGCTGCTGCATGTCGACTTGCCGATTGCCGAAGCCGAGAAGCTGGCCGGCAGTGCCGATGGCGCCACGATCCGCGCGCTGCTGCCGGAAAAACCGCCGGAGTGGTGAGGTAGCGGCCGATGCCCGGTAGTGCCGGCCGCCGGCCGGCAGCGCAACCATCCCGGATGGGCGCGACATCTGGCTGTCATCTGCGGTACAACGTGCAGGTTCTTCACCCCACCGTCATGCCGATGTCCATCCCCACCGACGCTGAACTCAATAGCCAGTCCGCCGCGCTTGGGCAGCGCCTGGAGCAGGCCTCGCTGCAGCTGGTGACCGCTGAAAGCTGCAGTGGTGGCTGGATTGCAAAGTGCATGACCGACATCGCGGGTTCGTCGGCATTCTTCGACTGCGGCATGGTGGTCTACAGCTACGAAGCCAAGCAGCGCCTGCTCGGCGTGCGCGCACAGACGCTGGAGCAGTTTGGTGCGGTCAGCCGCGAAACCGTGCTGGAGATGGTGTCGGGCGCGCTGGTCAATTCCGGTGCCGGCATCGCGGTGGCGGTGACCGGCATTGCCGGACCGGGCGGTGGCAGCCCTGGCAAGCCGGTCGGCAGCGTCTGGATCGGCTGGAAGCGGCGCGGCGGCTACGCCCGCGCCGAGCTGTTCCAGTTCGAGGGCGACCGCGAAGCCATCCGCCGGCAAACCGTAGCGGCGGCATTGCGCGGCATCGACGCCCAGCTGTGACATGCTGCTCCGGTAATCGTCCGGAGCACGCATGATGTGGGAAACGCTGGGCACGGTCCGTGACCTGGGCCGACTGCAGGAAATTGCGGTCGTCCTGATCCGCTATGGCTTCGGTGACGTGGTGCGGCGCATCGGCCTGGCCACCACGCTGGAGCGCGCTGGACGCCTTCTGCACTGGAACGAGGATCGCCAGGAACTGCTGCGGATGACCGCGCCGGTGCGCGTACGCAGCGCGATGCAGGATCTCGGCCCGACCTTCGTCAAGCTCGGGCAGGTGCTGGCGACGCGCGTCGACCTGCTGCCGCCGGAATGGATCGCTGAACTGTCCGAGCTGCAGAACGCGGTACCCGCACTGCCGTATGCCGATATCCGCGAGCAGCTGGAGGCCGACCTGGGCGCCTCGCCTGCAGACGTGTTCGCCTTCCTCGATGAAATCCCGATGGCCGCCGCCTCGCTGGCGCAGGCCCATCGCGCGCGCCTGCATGACGGCCGCGAGGTGGTGCTGAAGGTGCGGCGCCCCGGTATCCGCGACGTGGTCGAGGCCGACCTGCGGTTGCTGGCGCGCCTGGCCGAAATCGTCGAGGCGCGGCTGCCGGACCTGCGCCGCTATCGTCCGGCCGAGGTCGTGCAGCAGTTCACCGTGTCGCTGCGACGCGAGCTGGATTTCGCCGCCGAATGCCGCAACGCCGAGCGCATCGCGCGCAACTTCAACGGCCGTGACGACATCCTGATCCCCAGCGTGCACTGGCAGTGGACCTGTGAAAGCCTGAATGTGCAGGACTTCGTCGACGGCATTCCCGGGCGTGACCTGGCCGGCGTCGATGCGGCGGGCCTGGACCGGCGCGAACTGGCTCGGCGCGGTGCCGGCATCGTGCTCAAGATGGTGCTGGAGGACGGCTGCTTCCACGCCGACCCGCACCCCGGCAACATCTTCTACCTGCGTGACGGCCGCATCGGCGTGATTGACTTCGGCATGGTCGGCGCGTTGTCCGAAGTGCGCCGCTTCCAGGTCGCGCAGCTGCTGCACGGGCTGGTCGAGCAGGACCCGCAGATCGTGGCCGATGTGCTGCTGGACTGGGCCGGCGGCGTGGAAGTGGACGAGAACCGCCTGCAGCACGACATCAGCCAGTTCGTCGACCAGTATCGCGGCGTGCCGCTGAAGGACCTGCGCATCGGCCTGATGCTGGGCGATATCACCCAGCTGCTGCGCAGCTACAGCCTGACCCTGCCGGCCGATCTGGCGCTGATGATCAAGGCCTTCCTGACCCTGGAAGGCATGGGTCGCCAGCTGGACCCGGATTTCGACATGGCCAGTGCCGCGCGCCCGTTCCTGGAACGGGTGGTGCTGCAGCGCTATGCGCCCAAGGCGCTGCTCAAGCGTGGCCGACGCAGCCTGCTGGGCCTGGTCGACTTCGCCGGGGAACTGCCGCGCGACCTGCGCAAGCTGGTCCAGGCGGCACGCCGCGGCCGCCTCCAGCTGAAGGTGGAGACCACCGCGCTACAGGGCTTCGGCGAACAGGTGAATCGGGCAGCGAACCGGCTGGTGATGGGTATCGTCACCGCCGCGCTGATCATCGGGTCCTCGATCGTCATGCACAGCGTTGGCGGGGTCTCCAGTCGCTGGCTGCTGGCGCTGGGGGTGTGCGGGTTCATCGGCGCCGGCTTCTGTGGCGTGTGGATCCTGTACTCGATATGGAGGAGCGGCAAGCATACCTAGTGTGCTTGCCGCAGCGGTTCCCCACTGGAACCGCGGAATCGCTGCGCGATTCCGGTAGGGCCAATCGCTGGTCGGCTGCTTTTTGCCTTTGCCGCCCGGCCATTGGCCCAACTGCCGAGCATGGCGCGGCACTACAGACCCGGCACTTGCAGTTGTGCGCATTAGTAGTAATACTACTAACCATGGACCTGACCGACACCCAGCAGGCGATCCTGCAGTTGATCGCCGAGCGTATCGAGAGCGAAGGCGCACCGCCGTCGCAGACTGAAATCGCACGTGCGTTCGGCTTCAAGGGCGTGCGCGCGGCCCAGTACCACCTGGAAGCCCTGGAGCAGGCCGGTGCGATCCGTCGCATCCCGGGCCAGGCTCGCGGCATCCGCCTGGTGCAGGCACCGCCGGTCGAAAAGCTCGCCGAGCCGGGCCTTCCGGACAGTGTGCTGCGCTTGCCGGTGCTGGGCCGGGTCGCTGCCGGCCTGCCGATCGGTGCCGACATCGGCTCCGACGATTTCGTGGTGCTGGACCGGGTGTTCTTCTCGCCGGCGCCGGACTACCTGCTGAAAGTGCAGGGCGACTCAATGATCGACGAGGGCATCTTCGACGGCGACCTGATCGGCGTACACCGCACCCGCGACGCCCGTTCCGGGCAGATCGTGGTGGCCCGCATCGATGACGAGATCACCGTCAAGCTGCTGAAGATCGCCAAGGACCGCATCCGCCTGCTGCCGCGCAATCCCGATTACAAGCCGATCGAGGTGCTGCCGGACCAGGATTTTGCGATCGAAGGCCTCTATTGCGGCCTGCTTCGGCCCAATCGTTGACCCGCTCCATAGTGCATTACCCGGCGGTCTTTTGTGGCGATTCTCTGGTTCCACTGAGGTTGGTACGGATGTCCGATAATTCTTTTCAGAGCGCCGGGCAGAATCTCAGCCTGTGCGATGCGTCCGACTTAAAGTGAACCCATGGCAAAGAAGACCCCCAAAGACAGCACCCCCAACGACATGACCTCTGCAAGGACCAATACGATGGACGAGAACAAGAAGCGCGCCTTGGCTGCTGCTCTGGGCCAGATCGAGAAGCAGTTTGGCAAGGGCTCGGTGATGCGCATGGGCGACCGCGTGGTCGAGCCCGTCGAAGCCATCCCGACCGGTTCGCTGATGCTCGACATCGCACTGGGCATTGGCGGTCTGCCGAAGGGCCGTGTCGTTGAGATCTACGGCCCGGAATCCTCGGGCAAGACCACCCTGACCCTTCAGGCCATCGCCGAATGCCAGAAGATGGGCGGTACCGCGGCCTTCATCGATGCCGAGCACGCGCTTGACCCGATCTACGCCGCGAAGCTGGGCGTGAACGTGGACGACCTGCTGCTGTCGCAGCCGGATACCGGTGAGCAGGCGCTGGAAATCGCCGACATGCTGGTCCGTTCGGGCTCGGTCGACATCCTGGTGGTCGACTCGGTCGCCGCGCTGACCCCGAAGGCCGAAATCGAAGGCGAAATGGGTGACCAGCTGCCGGGTCTGCAGGCCCGCCTGATGAGCCAGGCGCTGCGCAAGCTGACCGGCAACATCAAGCGTTCCAACACCCTGGTGATCTTCATCAATCAGCTGCGCATGAAGATCGGCGTGATGATGCCGGGCCAGAGCCCGGAAACCACCACCGGTGGCAACGCGCTGAAGTTCTACGCCTCGGTCCGCCTGGACATCCGCCGTATCGGTGCGATCAAGAAGGGCGATGAGATCATCGGCAACCAGACCAAGATCAAGGTCGTCAAGAACAAGCTGGCGCCTCCGTTCAAGCAGGTCATCACCGAGATCCTGTACGGCGAAGGCATCAGCCGCGAGGGCGAACTGATCGACATGGGCGTGGATGCCAAGCTGGTCGAGAAGGCCGGCGCCTGGTACAGCTATGGTGAAGAGCGCATTGGCCAGGGCAAGGACAATGCCCGCGGCTACCTGCGCGACAACCCGACCGTCGCCGCCAAGCTCGAGGCCGAGCTGCGTGAGAAATTCCAGCCGGCCGAAGCGGCCCGCGAGGAAGGCGACGACGAAGGCGACGACGAGTAAGGCTTGCTGTGGGGCAGGGCGGCGCCGTCAGTGACGTCGCCCTGTCCCGCAGGTTCGAATCGCCCAGGGATGGGCAGGGCGCCAAGGACGGCGCCACCCTTGGAGCACCGATGTCCGACGCCGAAGACATTCCCACCGGCCGCAAGCGCCGGCAGCGTGAGCAGACTCCCGTCCAACGGGCGCTGGGCCTGCTGGTCCGTCGCGAGCACTCGCGCAAGGAACTCACCCGCAAGCTGACCGCCCGTGGCATCGAAGACGAAGCCGCGCAGGCCGCTGTCGCCAAGCTGACCGAGGCGGGCTGGCAGGACGACACCCGTTTTGCCGAGAACCTGGTGAGGATGCGCGCCAACACCGGTTATGGGCCGATCCATGTCCGCGCCGAGCTGGGGACCCACGGCCTGGACAGTGCCGCGATTGCTGCAGCGATGGACAGCTACGAAGGCGACTGGCAGGAGAACGCCCGTGATCTGGTCCGCCGACGCTTTGGCGAGGCCGGTCCGCAGGACCTGACGCAGCGGCGCAAGGCCGCCGATCTGCTGGCCCGACGGGGCTTCGACGGCGACAGCATCCGCCGTGCGACCCGCTACGACCCGGATGACTGAGACTGGCGGCGCCGGGCCTGATACCCTTTAGGTTTTCGGCGGTCCCTCGCGACTCTGGCCAACACGGTCGGTGGTCCGGGTCCGCCGGCCCGCAGACTGCCAGCCCCCAATGAACGCATCCGCCAAATTCACGACATCCCAGATCCGCAAGGACTTCCTTGAATTCTTCAAGGGCAAAGGCCACACCATCGTGCCCTCGGCGCCGCTGGTGCCGGGCAATGATCCGACCCTGCTGTTCACCAACTCCGGCATGGTGCAGTTCAAGGACGTGTTCCTCGGCGCGGAGAAGCGTAGCTACGTGCGCGCGGCCGACGTGCAGCGCTGCCTGCGCGCGGGCGGCAAGCACAACGATCTCGACCAGGTCGGCTACACCGCACGCCACCACACCTTCTTCGAAATGCTGGGCAACTGGTCGTTCGGCGACTACTTCAAGAAGGACGCGATCGCCTGGGCCTGGGAACTGCTGACCCAGGTCTGGAAGCTGCCGGCCGAACGCCTGCTGGTCACCGTCTACCAGACCGATGACGAAGCCTATGCGCTGTGGCGCGACATGGTCGGCGTGCCGGAAGAGCGCATCGTGCGCATCGGCGACAACAAGGGTGCGCCGTTCGCTTCGGACAACTTCTGGCAGATGGCCGACACCGGTCCGTGTGGTCCGTGCACCGAGATCTTCTACGACCACGGCGACCATATCGCCGGCGGCCCCCCGGGTTCGCCGGATGAAGACGGCGACCGCTTCATCGAAATCTGGAACCTGGTGTTCATGCAGTTCGACCGCCAGCCCGACGGCACCCTGGTGCCGCTGCCGGCGCCGTGCGTGGATACCGGCATGGGCCTGGAGCGCCTGGCTGCGATCCTGCAGCACGTGCACACCAACTACGAGATCGACCTGTTCCAGGCGCTGATCCGCAAGGCCTCCGAGCTGACCGGCACCGCCGACCTGGAGAACAAGTCGCTGCGCGTGATTGCCGACCACATCCGCGCCTGCTCGTTCCTGATCGTCGACGGCGTGCTGCCGTCCAACGAAGGCCGGGGTTACGTGCTGCGCCGTATCATCCGCCGCGCCCTGCGCCACGGCTGGATGCTGGGCGTGCGCCAGCCGTTCTTCAGCAAGCTGGTGCCGACGCTGGTCGAGCAGATGGGCGAGGCCTATCCGGAACTGCCGGCGGCGGTGGACACCGTCATCCGTGCGCTGCAGGCCGAGGAAGAGCGTTTCGCCGAAACCCTCGATGCCGGCATGAAGATCTTCGAAGACGTGGCCGGCAAGGCCAGCAATGGCGTGATCCCGGGCGTTGACGCCTTCCGCCTGTATGACACCTATGGCTTCCCGCTCGACCTGACCCAGGACATCGCCCGCGAGCGCGACCTGACCGTCGACATCGCCGGCTTCGATGCCGCGATGGAGCAGCAGCGCGAGACCGCGCGCGCGGCCGGCAAGTTCGGTGGCGGCGTAACCCTGCCAGCCGAGCTGGTGGCGACCCTCAGCCCGACCCAGTTCCTGGGCTACGACCGCCTGCAGGCCGACGGCCTGGGCGTGCTGGCCCTGCTCAAGGACGGTCGTCCGGTGCAGTCGGCCGATGCGGGTGACGCAGTCATCGTCATCACCAACCAGACCCCGTTCTACGCCGAGTCCGGCGGCCAGGTCGGCGACACCGGGGTGCTGACCGGCAACGGCGTGCGCATGGTCGTGGAAGACACCCAGAAGTTCGCCGGCCAGTTCCATGGCCACGTCGGCACCCTATCCGGCGGCGGCCTGAAGGTCGGCGACGTGCTCTCCGGCCAGGTCGATGGCGAGCGCCGCGGCGCCACCATCCTCAACCATTCGGCCACCCACCTGCTGCACGCCGCCCTGCGCGAAGTGCTGGGCACCCACGTGCAGCAGAAGGGCTCGCTGGTCGCCCCGGACCGCCTGCGTTTCGACTTCTCGCACTTCCAGCCGATCAGTGCCGACGAACTGGCGGTGATCGAGCGCAAGGTCAACCAGCAGGTGCGCGCCAACAACGCCGCCGAAGTGCACACCATGGGCATGCAGGAAGCGCTGGACTTCGGCGCGATGGCCCTGTTCGGCGAGAAGTACGGCGAGCACGTGCGCGTGCTGAAGATGGGTGACTACTCCACCGAGCTTTGCGGTGGTACCCACGTCAACCGTACCGGCGACATCGGCCTGTTCAAGATCACCTCCGAGGGCGGCGTCTCCGCGGGCGTGCGCCGCATTGAGGCCGTGACCGGCCAGGGCGCGCTGGACTACGTGGACGCCGAAGAGGCCCGCCTGGCCGAGGCCGCTGAGCTGCTCGGCGGCAGCGCCGCCGACGTGGTCGAGAAGATCCGTGCCCTCGGCCAGCGCCAGAAGCAGCTGGAGCGCGAACTGGAGGCCGTGAAGGCCAAGGTTGCTGCGGGTGCCACGGCCGACCTGTCCGGCCAGGCCGTCGAGGTCGCTGGCGTGAAGGTGCTGGCTGCCCGCCTGGAGGGCTTCGACGCCAAGGCCCTGCGTGACGCCATGGATCGCCTCAAGCAGCAGCTGGGCGACGCGGTGATCGTGCTGGCCGGCGCCCAGGACGGCAAGGCAGCCCTGGTCGCAGGCGTGAACGGCAGCGCAATGGGCAAGGTCAAGGCCGGGGAACTGTTGTCCCATATCGCCGGTCAGATCGGGGGCAAGGGCGGCGGACGCCCGGACCTCGCCCAGGGTGGTGGCGAGGACGGGCCCGCCCTTGCCACTGCGCTGGCTGCAGTCGTCGAATGGGTCAGCCCCCGCCTGTGATGAACCTGGCCGTCCCCCTCCTTGTAGGAGCGGGACGGCTGACGGTACCATTGCGAATCTTTTCCCTTTGTCGTGGTAGCGCTTCTTGACGGAGCGTCAAGCCGGTGGGGGATACCCTTCCACACGGTTCCATGGAGACTTACAAAAATGTTGATCCTGACTCGCCGCGTCGGCGAAACCCTGATGATCGGAGACTCGGTGAGCGTCACCGTGCTTGGCGTCAAGGGTAACCAGGTGCGTATCGGCATCACTGCGCCGAAGGACGTCGCTGTGCATCGCGAAGAGATCTATCAGCGCATCCAGCGTGGTGATGAAGCCGGTGGCACCGGTAGCGAAAATTCTGCCGAATAACGCTTTACCTTCGCACTCGATTAACGTTATGATTCACGCCCCGCTGAGGTGCAACGCACCAGACGCGGAGAAAACCCCGGAGTGATGCCCGAGTGGCCGAAGGGGCTCCCCTGCTAAGGGAGTATAGGGTCAAAAGCTCTATCGAGGGTTCGAATCCCTCTCACTCCGCCAGATACAAAGAAGCGCCTGCAGATCCTCGATCTGCAGGCGTTTTTCTTTGCGCGGATGCAGGGTCCCGGCGTGCCATCCAGCGATCATTGATCGCTGATGGCGACTGAATCAGGCTCTCCTCAGAGCTTTACCGTCACACCCACCTGGAAGCCCCGCCCCGGCAGCGGCGCGATGTACTTCAGCGGCGAGTTGTGTGGACGCGCTTCCTCATTGAGCAGGTTGCTGCCGTTGACGAACACTTCCATGCCGGCGATGTAGCTGCTGCGCACCGGCAGTTCGCGGCTGACCTGCAGATCAACCAGGTTGAACGCGTCCAGCGGGATTTCCTCGCTGACGTTGCGGCCGAGGTACTTCTGCGTGTCGTAGCAGGTGCTCGACAGCTGCGCCTTCCAGCCTTTGCGCTGCCATTGCAGGTTGGCACCGTAGCGGTTGGTCGGCATGTTCGGGAGGTACTCGCCATCGTTGTGGGCGCGCAGCGGATCGGGGTGGTCGGCCTTGTTCTTCACCAGATCGGCGAAGGCAGAGATGTTCAACGTGCCATACCGGCCCAGGTCCAGCACCTGAGATGCGTCGATCTCGAAACCCTTCACCGTGGTGTCGGTCTGCTTCCAGTACTTGAGCGGCAGACGGTTGGCGGTCTGCAGGCCGGAATGGCCGAGGTAGAGATAGTTCTCGTACTTCATCCGGTAAGCGGTGGCCGACAGCTCGAAACCGCCGATGTGGAACAGGCCGGTCAGCTCCAGGTTCTTCGCGCGCTCAGGCTTGAGGTTCTGGTTGCCTTCTTCCTGGGTCATCACCGAATAGTGTGCGTTGCTGGCATACAGCTCGTTGATCTCCGGTGCGCGCTGCGAGGATGCGTAGCGCACCTTGGCGGCGAACAAGGGGCCTAGCTCGACATACGATCCGAGGGTGTAGCTGTTGAGCCGGTAGTCGCGGTCCTGCAATTTCGTGTTGGCGGCATTGCGCGCTGTCTTGAAGCGGCTTGGTTGCAGGTCATGGTCAACGCGCTCGTGGCGCACGCCTGCATCGAAACTGGCCCAGCCGAAGTCCAGCGTCTCCTTCAGGAACACCGCGTTGCTGCGGGTGTCGACGTCGGGCAGGTAGCGCAGTGAACCGCTGCCGGTGACCTGGCGCGACTGGTGGCTGAAGCCGAGCAGGCCGCTGAGCGGACCGACGCGTTGATGGCTCAGAAGCAGCTCGGCCTGGGAGCTTTCGAAGTCGTAGTCATTGGCCTTGGATGCACCGAGGCGCTCGCCCGACGTGTTGTCCAGCCTGGAAACTCGCAGCTCCGCGCGCTCGAACCACGGCAGCGGATCGCGCAGCAGGGCTTCCAGTGCGTAGCGTTCCTGTTTGATCACCACGCCCACCGGCAGGCCATCGGCATGGTTGGAACCGAACGACAGGTTCTGCATCGAGAAGCCCGGTACGCCGTATTCGCTGTCCTTGGCATCGATGCTGACACCCACGTAGCCACGGTCGAAAAACAGCGTCGAGCCGAAGGCCACCTGCGAGTTGCGTGCGTAGCTGTTGCCCAGCCGGTGATGGTAGTCGGGCGTGACATCGTTGTTGATCTGCTTCTGCACGTACGACGGCGTGCCGGGCACGTAGGCCGGGTTGGCCGGATTGATGTAGGTGCGGCGCTGCCAGACCGAGGTCGGATGGTTGGTGTAGAACGAGAAGTCACCATCGGCCCAGTCCGGATTCTCGCTCATGAACTGGTCGATGTAGGGCTGCGAGGCCTTGTTGTAGATCTGCTGGACGCGCGCCTCTTTCTGGCAGCTGTCGGCCAGCGCCGAGTTGACGCCGCCGGTCGGCGGGAACAGGCGGGTGTTGCAGACGGCGGCCTTGCTGTTGCCCGGGATGTCGTAGTGCGAGATGCGCTGACGCGAGACCTGCAGGTTGGTCGAGAGGTTGCGCTGGTTGTTGAAGTTCATGCGGAAGCCCTGCGCGTCGGCGGCATTGAAGCCCTGGCGCAGGACCAGCTCCATCGACTGCTCCGTGTCTTCCATGCTGCGCGGGATGAGGCCGGAATCGATCTCCACACTGCCGCCGATCGCATTGCCGCCATAGCGCACGGTATCGGAGGACTTGTTGACGATGACGCTGCGCACGAACAGCGGATCGAACGGAATGTTGATGTCGCCGCTGATCGCGTTCATGCCGAGAATGGACTGGCCATCCTGCAGGATCTGCACGCGGTTGCCACTGAGGCTGCGGATGACCGGGGCGCCCGCGTTCGGCCCGAAGGCGCTGCTCTGCACGCCGGAGACATGCTCGAGCAGGCTTCCGAGGGTACGGTTCTGCGCCTGTGGATTGTCGACGGTGACCCGGTTGTCGACGCGCGAGGGCGGGGAGGCCTGGACCTGGAGGGTGGGAAGGGTGGGCTCGTCCGCGGCCTGGGCGGTGTGGACGGCGAGCAGGATGGCAGCAGCAAGCAGGTGGCGAAGCATAGCAGGACTCGTGAAATAGAAATGAAATGTTATAACGTAACGATATGTATCGACAAGGACGTGATGAGGCCATGCCGCCAGACCTGAATCGCGGGAGGCGCGAACGAGGTTGCCGCGCGTTCAGCGCCCTGCCTTGTGCGGGGCTCCGATGCTGTGCACGATCCGAAGCGCTGCGCCCCACAACGCGTCACGCAGCACCTTCTTCACTGGAACGGAGCAACGTATGAAGCTGTTGTCCGCTGTGTTGTTGTGTGCGTGTTCGCTGCCGGCCGGGTTGGCGCTGGCGGTGGAAGCGTCCCCGTCGCCGCTGCTGGGGCGCTGGTCGCTGGACACCGCGACCTCGGCACTGCCCGAGGCGCAGCGTCCGAAGCGGGTGGTGCTGGAGTTCAAGGACGCCGGTGGTGGCCGCTGGAGCTCGCACGTGGATATCGTCCTGCATGATGGCAATACCATGAAGTCCGACGGCACGCTGGCGCTGGACGGTACGCCGGGCCCTTTGTCCGGCACCTATGGCGCGGACAAGGCCAACCTGAAGCTGCCGGCGCCGAACACCCTGGTGATGCAGCTGGTGGACCACGGTACGCCGGCCTCCACCCGTATCTACACCGTCGCCGATGACCAGGCAACGATGACCGAGACCAAGGCGTTCTACGCTCACGACGGGACCCCGATCCTGCAGACCAACCTGTTCAAACGCATGCCGTAGCGATCCTGCGTTCACCACGCCCGCACAACGGGCGTGGTGAACACCGCCGCCTTACACCGGGGCCGGGTCGCGCTTGCCGGTGTCGATGCCATACCTGCCCATGGCGTCCTGCATCCAGCACGCAGCACCATGACCATCACGTTCCAGCGGATCATCGCGTTCAGGCGGCGCTCGACGGCCAGGTCGCCCGGATAGGCCGGCTGGCGTTCGGGCGGGATGGTATTGACGTAGGCCGTCCATGCGCGGGTATGCAGGTCGCCGTGCTGCTGGGCGTCCAGCCCGCTCAGCTGGTCGATCAGGTAGTGCGCGCGTGGCCGGCCACCGGCCTGCGTCACCGCCTGCAGCGATTCACGCCACTCCTGGGTTTCCAGCGGATCGGTATCGAAGGGAATGAGGGCTTGGTTCATGGCTGTCTCCAGAGGGCGCCGGTCGGACGTCTGCCTGGGCGACAACACCGGCAGGGCGCACAGCACTGGAGCGGGGTCGCAACGGCGGGCGCCGTGACGCGAAGGGCGACCGTGGCGGCCACCGAGAAGACAAGCGTAGGCCTGCCCCCCGCGCTTCGGTAGGCGGGCGGGGCTTGGGTCTCTGGCAAGCAAGGGTTGGTGCCGCGCGCCGTATCATGGGCCGATGCGCTGGGCGCTGCCGCTGATCAGGCCGGGGACAGCCCCGGCAGGAACACCGGGATGATCGCCACGCCGATGCCCAGCAGGCACCAGGCGACGATGGGCAACCAGCGCGCCAGGCGTTGGGCGGGTTCCGGCGCACGACGACCGCTGATCCACAACAGCAGCGTGAGCACACCCAGCGCATAGGCGAGGACGACGATTACCGGATGCACATGGATGACCCGGCTGGGTGGCCACATCTGCTGCTGGTAGGCGGTGGTGTGGGCGACCAGCAGCAGGAACAGCAGGCTGCTGAAGGTGTTGATGGCGGTGCGTGCGTTGATGGGAGCACTCCTTGTGCGGGCTGCCGGGACAATGCAGGGGCCGCATTCTAGCGGCTGCCTTCCCGTCGTTGAAACGCCACTGTCATCGATGGCGGTCACCCTGCTGGGCTTTCCAGCCTCGGGGTGGTTGGCCGGCCGTGAACAGCGTGAGGATCTGGGAGAAGAGCTACGAACTGCGGCGCCGGCTGCTGCGTGGCTTCTTCCTGCGTCGCGGTTCGGCCAGCGAGGATGCCGAAGACCTGGCGCAGGAGGTCTACCTGCGGCTGCTGCGCAGCACCGGCGAGGATGCCGACGCGGTCGAGAACCCGGAAGCCTACCTGTTCACCGTGGCGGCCAACCTGGCGCGCGAGCATGCACGAGCGCGGTCGTCGCTACCGCCGCTGGAGGACGTCGATCTGCTGGCCGAAGTGCTGAAAAGCGAAGAAGACATCGAGGGCGAATTCGAGCGTGCGCAGCGCTGGAACGACATCCGCAGCACCATCGCGCGGTTGCCGGCGACCACGCGCCGGGTGATGGAGCTGCACTACCGCGACGGGCTGGACTGCCCGGGAATCAGCCAGCAGCTGCAGGTGTCGGTGCACATGGTGCGCAAGCATATCGGCAAGGGGCTGGACGCCTGCAGGAAGGCGCTGGGCGCCAGGGAGCTCACATGAATCGGTATCCATCACGCAGGCCTGACGACACGATCGAACGTGAGGCGGCGCACTGGTTCCTGTGCAATCGCGAGGGGGTGCTGGACAAGGCCGGGCGTGTCGCGTTCCTGGACTGGATGAAGCGCTCGCCCGAGCATGTTCGCGCCTACATGCGCGCGCTCGCGTTGCACCGGCAGGTGGGCGAGGCGCTGCAATCGCCGTTGGCTGATGCGGCGCTGGTGCCACCGCAGCAGGTCGCCGCCAAGGTGGTGCCGCTGTTCGGTCGTGCGCACGCGCCGCCCCGCGCCGTGCTGCGTCGCGGTCGCGTGCGCTGGTGGACGGTCTCTGCCGCGGCCTGTGTTGCCCTGCTCGGCGTGGGCCTGGTTTCGCAGATGATGCCCACCCAGCAGCTCTACAGTGCCGGGCATGGTGAACTCCGCGACCTGGTGCTGCCCGACCAGACCCAGGTGCGGCTCAACGCGGACAGCCGACTGCGGGTACGCATGAGCTGGTTCAGTCGAAGGGTGGAGCTGCTGCAGGGGGAGGCCACGTTCGACATCGCCCGCGACCGCCGTCCGTTCGAGGTGGAAGTGAACGGCCTGGAGATCCGGGATATCGGCACTGTATTCGATGTATCGCGACGGCTGCAGAGCACCCGCATCGGCGTGGTCTCCGGCGAGGTCGAGGTCTGGAGCCAGGGCGCGGGTGCCCGCCGCCTGGCCCAGCTGGAGCAGGGCCGGGTGGTGCAGGTCGACGCGCGAAGCCATGCCGTCGAGTCAGTGGACATGCCGCTGTCAATGCTGCTGGACTGGCAGCAGCGCAAAGTCTCCTTCCTCGATGAGCGGCTCGATGAGGTGGCAGCTGCCTTCAACCGGCACAACCAGGTGCAGGTGCGCGTGCTGGACGAAGGCGCAGCATCGGCACGGTTGTCGGGCAGCCTCGATGCGCATCGCATCGGTGCGCTGCAGGCCTTCCTCGAACGCGACCCACGCTTCGTGGTGAGGCGCGAAGGCGACACAGTGCGGGTCGGCAGTCGCTGAGGCCCGCGCGGTCGTGAGCTGTCAGAAAAAATTCATCGAATCCGCGTTCTCCACTTCGGTGGAAGCGGGCTCTTACTTGGAAGAAGCCGCTGCCGAGCCACGCAGCTGCGCCTGCTGCCTTCTCTCTTCCAAGGACCCGTGATGCGCAACACGCTCTACCTGTCGATCATCCTCGCCCTGTCTCCCTGCAGTGTGCCAATGGCGGCCGCGGCCACTGCCGATGGCCTTGAAACCCGCGTGTCGGCGGCGATCGCGGCGCAACCGCTGGCACGTGCACTTGAGCAGCTGTCGCGCAGTTCCGGCGTGCAGTTCCTGTACTCGGGCAGCGGTGAAGCGCACATGGCCGGGGCTGTGCCGCGGGGCGCCACCGTAAGCAGGCGTTGGACGCACTGCTGGCGGGTACCGGTCTTGGCTACACAGTAGTGGATGGCAATGTCATCGCCATCGATCCGGCACCCGCACGCAATGCGCCGAAGCCAGCCGCGCCGATGCCGCGCGAGGCCGGGGCGGTGCTGGCGCCGACCCTGGGCACGGTGAAGGTGATTGCCGCGCATGAGGTCATCGACCAGAAGAAGTCGTCGCCGGTGATCAAGGATTCGGTGGTCTACGACGAGATGGACAGCTACGGCGACGAGACCCTGGCCGAGAGCCTGATGGCCGCTCCAGGCCTGAGTGCGGTGGAGGATGCCGGCGAACCACGCTACGTGACCGTGCGCGGCGTGCAGGCCAACCTCAACTACACCACCATCGATGGCATCGCGATCGCCAGCGTGGGGGGCAGTGGCTCCGGGGAGCGCATGAACAACCTGCAGCTGATTCCCAGCGACATCGGTACCCGAACCGACATCTACAAGAGCTTCAGTGCGGAGCAGGCACCGGATGCGATCGGCGGTGTGATCGACATCATCAGCCGTAGTGCCTTCGACCGGTCCGGCAGGTACGTGTTTGCCGATGTGGCAGGCATCTATTCCACTGCCGAGACCAACGTCGAGCGCAGCGCCGGCGGCAACCACGAGACCCTGGGCCATTTCGGCAAGAGCGCCAAGATGGTGTTCTCCAACCAGTTCGGCGCCGACCAGGAATTCGGCATCGTTGCGGTGGCACGCTATGAGCAGCGTTCACGCAACAGCGTCAAGCGCTGGGTGGAGTCGAACTACTACTACAACGACGCTGGAAAATACCTCACCGACGGCACCACCGGTCCGGGCGAGGCCAAGGGCTGGAACGGCCTGCGTGCGCCTGGCAACTTCAGCACCGGCACCTATACCAACTTCATCACCAACTTCGGTGGCTCCGCCAAGCTTGAGTGGAAGCCCTCGGATGATCCGTTCTACGCATCGCTGCTGCTGTACTCGTACCGGTTCTACGAGAACTCAACGATGAACAAGACGGATCTGTATGGCAACGCCAAGTTTCCGATCCGCAACCAGACCGAGGACAGCGGCACCACCCAGATCAACAGCATCTACATCAAGAACCGTCACGACCGCTGGGACCGCAGCAACCGTGGCGCCATCGCCAGCTTCAACTGGGACGTCGGCGACCGTTCGCGCCTGACCCTGCGTGGTGGCCACACCGAAGAGACCTTCCACAACAACCAGGTCTACTGGGGTGTGCGTGCCTATCCAAGCAATCTGTTCGTCGACTACGAGAATGACAGTCACGGGTTCCCAAACGCGGTAGCGGTTTCTGATTCCAGCCTGTTGACCAGCTCCGCGTTCAAGCTCAATCCGGCGCAGGCCTATGTCTCCCCGCGCGATGCCAAGGAGAGCATCGACAACCTGCGCGCGGACTTCAGCTACAACATCGACGCCGATGCGCGTGGCTTCGGCCTGGCCACCGGTGCCGAGTACCGCCACCTGAAGATCTGGCAGGACATCGATTTCGACTACTTCAGGAGCAGTGCCACGCTCAACGACTACCTGTACCCGGGGTCGACGCTGCTGGGCAGCGTGCCGGGCTTCCCTCTGATCGACAACCGCAAGTGGAACGAGGAACTGCTGCCGAAGCTGGGCAACAACAATGCGGCGTATCCGAATGCCAACTTCACCAGCGACTACAAGTACGTGGAGGACATCACCAATGCCTATGTGTCCGCTCACTACGCCTGGGACCGGCTGCTGCTGATCGGCGGCCTGCGTTACGACCACACCCGCTTCGATGCCTACAGCCCGTTCAGCGATGATGGCGGCAGTACGTATACCTCCGCCTTCCGCAACACGAGCGGTGGCTACAACAACCTGCTGCCTTCGTTGAATGCGACGTTCAAGCTGAGCGAGGACCAGCGCCTGCGCTTCTCCGCCAGCCGTACGCTGGGCCGGCCGACGCCGAGCAACATCGCCCAGGCCACCAGCACCAGCTGTGGCGATGACGAGGAGGGCAGGGGCTTCTGCACCATCAAGCAGGGCAATGCCAACCTGCAGCCGCGCCGTTCCACCAACGTCGACCTGGCGTGGGACCTGTATTTCAACGGCAACAATGGCCTGGTCTCGGTAGCGCTGTTCGACAAGGTGATCAAGGACGATATCTACACCCTGACCACGTTCGAGAACGTGGGGGACACCCGCTACCGGGTCACCCAGCCGATGAACACCGACGAGTCGAAGCTGCGTGGCGTTGAGTTCGCGGTGGCCAATCGCAATCTGCAGTGGGGCCGCCAGCGCTTCGACATGTACTTCAACGCGACGCGTCTGGAAGGCCAGACCAACTACCGCATCACCGATGGCACCGAGCGGCGCCTGGACCGCCTGCTGTACCAGCCGGACTGGTCGCTCAATGGGTCGGTGATCTGGCGCATGCCGTGGAAGAGCTCGCAACTGCGCCTGTCCGGAACCTACCGCAGCCGGATGCTGGTCGACTTCGGTGACACCGAATGGCTGGATTCGTACTACGACCCATACATGACGTTCAACATGGCTTTCAGCCACAAGGTCGGCAAGCACGTAACGCTGAAGTACGAGGCCAAGAACCTGTTCAACACCCAGCCAACCTACAGCACCGGTCCGAACGGGCGTTTCCGAACCGAGATCGACGACTACGGCCGCTTCTTCTATTTCCACATCATCTACAACTGAGGGGTCATCCGTGGAGACGATCAATCGCAGGCGATTCCTGGCCTTGGCCGGCCTGTCGGCCGCAGGGGCCTGGATGGGCACGGCGCGCGCACTGGCCGCGCAGACCGAAGCCACTGCACTGAACCCACGCAACCTGCTGGCCTCGCCGCGCTTTGCCAGCACGCCCTTCACCCTGGGCGTGGCCTCGGGTGATCCGTCGGCCGATGGCATGGTGCTGTGGACACGGCTGGCGACCGAGCCGCTGGTGTTCGGTGGTGGCATGCCGGCCCGGCCGATGGTGGTCGAGTGGCAGCTGGCAGCAGACGAAGGCATGCGCAGGGTGGTACGCCAGGGCTCGGCAATGGCGCATCCCGAACTCGGCCACGCGGTGCACGTGGAGCTGGAAGGGTTGGCACCGGGCCGACCCTACTGGTATCGCTTCACCGTAGGCGGCCACGCCAGCGCAGTGGGTTGTACGCGCACGCTGCCGTCAGCCACGGCAGCGGTGGACCGGGTGCGCTTTGTGGTGGCTGGTTGCCAGCACTACGAAGAAGGCCACTACACCGCGTGGCGACGCATCGCCGAGGAACCGCTCGATTTCGTCTTCCACTATGGCGATTACATCTACGAAGGCGAAAGCCAGCCGGGCCCGCGGAAGATGAACGGCCAGCCGTTCACCAACCTGCGCAACCACGTCGGCCCGCAGATCTACACGCTGGATGATTACCGCCGCCGCTACGCCCAGTACAAGAGCGATCCCGACCTGCAGGCCGCGCATGCGGCGGCACCGTGGTTCGTCACTTTTGACGACCATGAAGTGGACAACAACTGGGCCGGTGCCGAAGACCAGGATGACACGCCCAGCGAAGTGTTCCTGCTGCGTCGCGCACAAGCGTTCCAGGCCTACTACGAGAACATGCCACTGCGCCGCTCGGCATTCCCGCGCGATGGCCACATGCAGATGTACCGGCGCGCACGCTACGGCACGCTGATGGACCTGCACCTGCTCGATACCCGCCAGTACCGCAGCAAGCAGGTGAACATGGCGTTGCGTGAGGAGGTGGAATCGACGGAGCGCAGCATTGTGGGGGCGAAGCAGGAGCGCTGGCTGTTCGACGGCCTGTCCGATGCCGCGCCGCGCTGGCACACGATCGCCCACCAGGTGGCGCTGGGCAATTACATGCGCGAGAAGGACGGGGTAGTGCAGTCGTCCGACGACCAGTGGTCGGGCTATCTGGACAGCCGCCGACGCCTGCTCGATCACATCCAGAAGGTGGGCTTCGGCAACGTGGTGACCGCTTGCGGCGACGCGCATCGCCACTACGCCAGCGATCTGGTACAGGACCACCGTGACTCGGGTGTGGTCTCCAGCGAGTTCCTCGCCACCTCGATCACTTCCGGTGCCGACGGCCAGGGCGTTGACGCGTATGCCATGAACCAGCTTGCGCACAGTCCCTACCTGAAGGCGACCACCGACAAGCGTGGCTACGTGCTGTGCGATGTCACCCGCGATGCGTGGATCGGCGACATGAAGACGCTGGATACCGTAATGCAGCCGAATGGCGCGCTGCAGAGCTGGAAGCGCTATGCGGTGGAGCACGGCCGGCCGGGGCTGCAGGAGGCCTGAATCTACCGGTCTGCGCTGTAGAGCCGAGCCCACGCTCGGCTGCTTTTTCGGTGCAATGCGACCAGGGCGAGAAGTAGCCGAGCGTGGGCTCGGCTCTACAGAGGGCTCCTCAATCGTGCTCGAACCGCAATGGCTCGCTGCCCATTGCCGGGTCACTGGTGCCGGGGCGCCCATCCTCGGCGCGGCCGGCCAGTCGCAGTGCACTGTCGCCCGCACCGATGCGCAGGTCGTACCACCCTGCGGTGGGCGCCGCGTCCCACGCCACCGTGGCCTCAGCATGCGCCGGCAGCACCAGCGCCTGCTCCGGCATGTGCCTGGCATAGGCGCCGGCCTGCACCCGCACATTCTGCGCGCTGTTGTGCAGATTGCGCAGGTGCAGCCGTAGCTGGCCGTCCGCGCGCTCGATCGAAGCCTGCACGGCAGGCGCCTTGACCGCACCCTGGAAGTGGCGGTGGAAGCCGTTCGGACCAAGCAGCCAAAGGTCATAGCGGCCCTGGGCGTCCAGCGGCCAGCGCTCGCGCAGTGGCGTACCTGGCAGCAGCGTGTAGCGGCGTGGTACCGCATCCAGCCGCAGCCGATCGTAGACATGCAGCACGGCCGCCGCGCCTTCGCAGGACAGCGTCAGATCCACACCCGAGGCATCGACTGCGGCAATCGATGCCTGCGGACGATAGGGTAGGGCGCGCGCCGGGCGTACACCGCTTTCCTGTTTCGCTGGTTTCAGCCCCTCTGGCAGCGTAGGCACGGTGCGTCCCGGCAAGGCAGCGGCGCGTGCGGCAACCGCACTCACGTCGGGCAGGCCGCGGACGAACGGGCGGGTATCGCGCTGGGCAAAGTCGAACGCATTGCTGAGGTCGCCGCAGACCGCGCGGCGCCACGGCGAGATGTCCGGTGCGGCCACGCCAAAGCGGCGCTCGATCAGCCGTATGACCGAGGTGTGGTCGTACACCTGCGAATCGACCCAGCCGCCGCGACTCCACGGCGAGATCACGTACAGGGGTACGCGCGGTCCCAGACCGTACGGGCGCCCGCGCAGTTCGGCGAGATCGTACTTTTCGTCACCCGGTGCCGGGTGCCGGTGGTACTCGCCTTCGGTGCTGACCGAGGACACACCCGCCCAGCCACCGTCCACCGGCGAAGGCGGGGCAGGGGGCGGCATGTGGTCGAAGAAGCCATCGTTCTCGTCGAACATCAGCAGCAGGGCGGTGCGGCTCCACACGTCCGGATCGGCGGTCAGCGCATCCAGCACGCGTGCGGTATAGGCCGCGCCCTGTGCCGGGCTGGACGGGCCGGGATGTTCGCTGCCGGCCGCGTCGGCGATGATGAAGCTGACCTGCGGCAGGCGCCCGTCAATGACGTCCTGGCGCAGCTGCGTCAGGCCCCGCGTGCTGACCCCGCGCGCGCGCAGCTGCGGGTCATGCCCTGGCGCCGCGCGGTGGGCCTGACGGAAGGCCTCGAAACCCGCCAGCGGGTTGTCGGTGAAGTTGTCGGCCATGTCCTGGTAGATCTGCCAGGACACGCCGGCCCTCTGCAGGCGCTCGACATAGCTGGTCCAGCGGTACGACGCCGGATGCCCACCCTGTTCAGGGAAATTGTCGTGCGAGTTGGCGATCACCGGGCCACCGGCGTGGGCCTGCGGATCGTTGTGGCCGGTCCACAGGAACACCCGGTTCGGGTTGGTGCCGGCCTGCATCGCGCAGTGGTAGGCATCGCAGATCGTGAAGGCATCGGCCAGCGCGAACTGGAACGGCAGGTCGCTGCGCTGGAAGTAGCCCATCGAGTGGTTCTGCTTGGCCTTCGGCCATTGCCCCATGCGACCTTGGTCCCAGGCGCGCTGCGCGTCGGGCCAGGTATGCGGCGTGCCTTCCACGCGCATGTAGCCGAAATGCGCGGCGGTATCCAGCGGGAACGGCGCGATCGCGCGCTTGCCGCTGGCATCGGGCTGCAGCCACAGGCTGCGGACGCGGTCACCAGCTTGCAGCGCGGCGGCCGGGGCGACGAACCGATCACCGAAGCCACGTACGCCCGGCAGCGTGCCGAAGTAGTGGTCGAACGAACGGTTCTCCTGCATGAACACCACGATGTGCTGCAGGTCTTCCAGGCTGCGCGTCTGCGCGGCGGGGGCGATCGCGGCGGCCCGGGCGATGCTGGGCAGCAGTGGAGAAAAGCCGGCGGCAACGCCGGCCTGCAACAACCGGCGTCGGCCGATATCGGTCACGGGCTCACTCACAGGTCCACGCGGAAAGAGATCCCGACGGTGCGCGGAGCGCCGATGAAGGCGTTGTCGCGGCCGTCCACCCCTGCAAGATACCGCTTATCGGTGAGGTTGCTCACCACCAGGTTGGCGCCCATGCCCTTCAGGCGCGGCGACAGGCCCTGCAGGTCGAAGCCGATGTTGGCGTTGAACACGGTGGCCGACGGCAGCTTGTTGACGTTGGCGGCGTCGAGATAGCGCGTGCCCAGGTAACGGCCGGACAGGCCGAAGTTCCAGTTCTCACCCTGCCAGTCCGCCGACAGGACGAGGGTCTGTTCGGGCTGGCCGATCACCTTGGCGCCGTCGACGATGCCCAGCTGGGTATCACGCGCGGCATCGCCACTGCCCAGGTACTTGGAGCGGTTGTAGGTATAGGCGGCGTTGAGGCGCCAGCCGTTGTCCCAGCCATAGCCGAACGCCGCTTCCAGGCCGTTGCTTTCCACGCCGCCGAAGTTCTCGTAGACACCGTCGGTCTCGCCCAGGTAGTCAATGCCGCTGACGAAGCCGGCCGGCAGGTAGACGATGCGGTTGTCGAACTTGATGTTGTACAGCGTGACCGAGGCGGTCAGCGGCCAGCGGCTGATGCGCATGCCCACTTCAATGTTGTCGGCGGTCTCCGGCTCGACGTTGCGGAAGCGCTGCGGGTCGGTCTCGCCGAGCACGCCGGAAGGAATCGCGGCGAAGTTCTGCGAGAAGCCGGCGAACAGCTCCATGCCTTCCACGCCCGGCGCCCAGGTCAAGCCGGTGGACAGCAGCGGGTCGGACCTGGAATCGGATCTGACCTGCTCGCTGGCACCGATCACGCGGCGGCGCGACTGGTCGACGAAGAACTGCTTCACGCCCAGGCGTGCGCTGAACGGCCCGAACCTCGCCACGTCCTCGACGTAGTACATCTGCTCGTCAACCTTGTACTTGTCCTCGAACTGTACCCAGTACGGTTGATGGTCGAAGGCGATATCCTGGCCGACGTTGAGCAGGCGATGCCAGTCGCGGCGTGCCGATCGGTCCAGCTTCTCCACCCACAGGCCACCACGGATCGTGTTGTCGACCGTGCCGAAGGTCTGCCGCCACTCGACGTCGGCGGTCACGCCCATGCGGTCGTTGTCGTAGTGCGTGTGGCGATACGACTGCGCGCCCAGCACGTTGCCGGCGTAGCAGTTCGGATCATATTCGGCAGTGAAACCCAGCTGCGGTGTGCAGTTGGCCAGGCGCTGCGCGGCGCTGCCGTCGGGACTGACGAAGAAGATCTGGCCACGGTTGCTGCCGCCGTACACGGTCTTTCCTCCGACGTACTCCGACTCGGGGCGGCCCGCTCCGTCATCGCTGACCTGCGCAAGGTACGGTGGCAGCCAGTCGCCACGACCTTCCATGCGGTGTCCGTAAGCCGCCACCGAGGCCTTGAAGCCGTTGCCACCGTCGAAGGCCGCGCGCAGGTAGCCGAAGCTGTTCTCGCGCAGCGCACGCGAGCCGGAACGGTAGTTCTGGTCCAGGTAGGGAATGCCGGTGAGGGTGCCGACCAGGTTGTCACGATCAGGATTGGTGGCGAAGCCCTTCGGTGAGACGCTGGTGTATTCCGGCTCGTCCGCATCGTTGTAGGACAGGTAGCCGGTCAGGGTCCAGCGATCCAGTTCGGTGATGAACTTGCCGGCGATGTGGTCGTTGCTGGCGTGCCCGGTGCCGTCGATCCAGTCGTGCACCTTCGACGAGGAGGCGCTGACCCAGGCGCGGGTGTGGCCGCCGAGCAGGCCGGTGTCGTAGCGCACGTAGTACTTGCGCGCCTCGTTGTCACCGGCGCCGACCACGAAGCGCAGGCGGCTGTCCTGCAGCGGATCGCTGGTGAGGAAGTTGAGGGTGCCGCCCAGCGCTTCGTTCGAGCGCGAGGAGATATCAGCGGTGCCCTGGCTGACTTCCACCGTTTCCAGGTCGAGGGTGTCGATGTAGCGGTTGGCCAGCGAGCCGCCGCCGTAACCGGAACCGCCGTTGGGCAGGCCGTCGATGGTAGTGCCGATCTGCTGTGTGTCGCGGTTGGTGACGAAGCCACGCATGCTGATCTGCGTGCCCCACACCGATGAGCCGGTGGCATCGGCTTCGCTGACCACCACGCCGGGCACTTCATTGAGCGCGTCGTTGACGCTGCTCATCACGGTCTGCCGGTTCAGCGTTTCCGCGCGCACCGCCGTCTTGGCGTAGCTGGTGGCCTGGCCGATCACCTGCACCTGGTCCAGGGTACGAGCATCAGTGCTGCGCGCCTCGGCCGCATCGCCCTGCGGTGCTTCGGCCAGGGCGTCCAGTGCAGGGGCGATCAGCAGGGCAAGCAGCGAAACACGGGGAAAGCACGCAATCGTTCGCATCGAAACCGGACCTTCAGCAGAGGGAAGCCCCGGAGTGTCGGCAGCGCCAATGACATCGGCATGACGCGAAGATGCAGGAACCGTGTTGTGTGACGGCCCGCAGCTGCTGCCGGCATCAGTACCGCGCGTCCTTGGGTTTCGGGTCGCGCGGCCAGTCCTTGGCCTTGTTGGCGAAGTCCGGCCGCGGCTGGTTGATGAAATAGCTGGCGATGTCCACCGCATCCTGGTCGGGCATCACCTGTTGCCCCAGCGGAGGTTCGCGGGTCACTGCCGGTGGCATGTTGTGCTTGACGAAACCGGCCGCCTTATACAGGCGCGCCATGCCGGCGCCGATGTTGAAGCTGTGGTCGCCCCACAGCGGCGGGAAGGCGATGTCACCACTGGCGTCGCGCCGGCCTTCGCCGTTGTCGCCGTGGCAGGCAGCGCACTGTACGGCGTACAGCGCCTGGCCGCGGATCGGATCCGGGGCGAGCGTGCTGTCGATGGGCCCTTCGCTTGGCGCGGCGACTTTTGCACCGTCCGGCACTGCACTGTTTAGCCACGCCATGTAGTCGAGCATCGCGCGCATCTGTGACGCGTCCTTCGGCAGCGGCCTGCCGTTCATCGAACGCTGCAGGCAGCCATTGATGCGTTCGGTCAGGCCGATCACCTTGCCAGGCCGCGGCATGTAACGCGGATAGGCGCCGCCACCGGTGTTGAAGTAGTGGTTGCCGAAGGGACGCTTGCCCTCGGCCATGTGGCACGAATTGCAGTTCAGATCGTTGCCGACGTTGTCCGGCAGCAGTCGTGCGGTTTCGTTGAGGATGCGGCGGCCGAGCATCACCGACTCGGCATTGCCGAGCCCGGCGATTTCTTCGGCGCTCGGCGCATGGTAGGCGCCGACCACCTTGCCCTGTGCATCGAGAATATCGATCGTGCCGGTCACGGCGGCATCTAGATCCGGGTACAGATGACGGTAAGCGAGGGTACCGGCGCCGGCCAGCAGCACCAGGGTGATCGCACTACCGATCAGCAGGCGGGAACGCGTGCGCGAACGCTTCATTGTGCGGCCTCCTGCGGAACGTAGTGCACCGGCTTGTCGCGCACCACCCGGCGCATGCGCGCCACGTCGACCTCGCTCACTGCGCTGGCCTGATTGCCCCAGCTGCTGCGGATGAAGGTCAGGATCTGTGCCAGCTGCGCGTTCGGCAGCTGCTCGAAGCCTGGCATGGTGAAGGCCATGCGGTCGTGCGGGGTCTGTGGCGTGCGGCCGCCGATCAGGGTCACCTGCACCAGCGAGCTGGGATCGTCGGCGAACACGATCGAGTTGCCGGCCAGGGCCGGATAGACGCGCGGCATGCCGCGGCCGTCGGCGCGGTGGCAGGCCTGGCAGTGCTCGGCATAGGCCAGCGAACCGGCCACGCGGTAGTCGCCGCTGCGCAGTGCGGCGGTGGTGGTGTCAGTACCGGGCGACCACTGTGCGCTGCGTCCTTCGCGGGCGGGCAGCTGCTTCAGGTAGCGTGCCATCGCCAGCAGGTCCGCGTCGGACAGGTACTGCGTGCTGTGCTCGACCACATCGGCCATGCCGCCGAAAGCCGCCGAACGATCGGTGCGGCCAGTGCGCAGGAAGTCGACGATCTCGCCTTCGCTCCAGCTGGCCAGGCCGGTCGATTCGTTGCGCAGGTTCTTCGCGTACCAGCCTTCCAGCACCGAACCGGACAGGAACTGGCGGCTGCCATCATCGGCCATCGCCTTTTCCTGGAACGCCAGCCCGCGTGGCGTGTGGCAGGCACCGCAATGCGCCAGGCCTTCCACCAGTTCGGCACCACGCTGCTGGCCGGCGTCCAGCGACGGATCCGGGCTGAAGCTGCGTGGGCGTGCGAACAGCAGTTGCCACCATGCCAGAGGCCAGCGCATGTTGGCTGGCCATGGAATCGTGCTGTCGGCGTTGTCCTGCTTCACCGGCTGCACCGAGCCCATGAAATAGGCGTACAGCGCCTTTATCTCGGCGTCGCGGGCAATCACGTACGAGGCGTACGGCATTGCCGGATACAACGGCTGGCCATCGTGACGGATGCCGCGACGTACCGCGCGTTCAAAGTCGGCATAGTCGTAGGCGCCGATGCCGGTTTCCGGATCGGGGGTGATGTTGGTCGAGTAGATCGTCCCCATCGGCGTCTGCATGCCGAGGCCACCGGCGAACGGCTTGCCGCCCGGCGCGGTGTGGCAGGCCGCACAGTCGGCGGCGCGCGACAGGTACTGCCCCTGTGCGATCAGCGCCGGGTCGTGGATGTCGACCTGCGCGGCCTGCCGAGGTGCGAACCAGTAGGGCGCGCTGCGGGCGATGCCATAGGCGGCGGCCAGCGTGGCGGCCAGGGCAATGGCGAGCTTGAACGAGGTGCGCATGGGGGCACTGTGGGCAAGCATGCCGGCGTATTCATTGATCCGGATCAATGCCGAGGTCGATCGCGCCATTGTGACAACCTGAATCGATCCCGCATTGTCATCAAGCCGTCATCCACGCGCGATAGATGGCCCACGCCCGCGTCGTTAACCTGCCACGCTGTCGCATCCTTTCCCGATTGCCCATGAAGCGCCTGCTGCTGTTGTTGCTGGCGTGCGCCGGCCTGTGGCTGGCTGCATGCTCATCCTCGATCAACGCCTCGTCCACCTCGCTTGCCGACCGGCTGATCGCGCCAGGCGGCGTGTCGACCCTGCTCGATCGCCCGCGCATCGCCGCGGCCATTGCCGGGCTGCCCAACCGGCATGGCTTCGCAGCGGGTCGCGATGGCGTGCCGATCTTCTGGCGCGCGTTCGACCCCGGCGACTACGGCGCGCACTACCACTACCTTCCGCAGCGTCATGAGAACGGCCTGCCTCTTGATACCGGCCTGAGTCTGGCCGTGCCGCAGCCGTTCCGCGCGCAGGCGCCACGCGGCACCGTGGTGCTGCTGCACGGGTGGATGATGAATGGTGATTCGATGCTGCCATGGTCGCTGCAGCTGGCCGAGTCCGGCTACCGCGTGGTCACGCTCGACCTTCGCAACCATGGCCAGTCCGGTGCAGGTCCGTCCGGCTATGGCACCTATGAATCGGATGACGTCGTCGATGTCATCGGCGAGCTGCGCGCGCGCGGCGAAGTGACCGGCCCGCTGTACCTGTTCGGTGTGTCCTATGGTGCGGCCACGGCGGTGTTCACCGCCGACAAGCTGGGTGACCAGGTAGCCGGTGTGGTGGCGATGGAATCGTTCGCCAATGCCGGTGCGGCGATCCGCACGATGATCCCGCACCTGATGGGACTGCAGCCGGAGGGCCTGAAGGCGCAGGCGGTGGCGTCGTACGCACGCTGGCGCTATGGGGGCCAGGACATCAACCAGGTGATCGCCGCCGCCAGCCGCCGTATCGATGTCGATCTGGACCGCGTCGACGTCGCGCGTGCGCTGGCCGATACCCGCGCCTGCGTGCTGCTGCTGCACGGGCAGGGTGATCAGCATATTCCAGTCAGCCAGGGCCGGCAGCTTGCGCAGGCCAACCCGCGCGCGCACTACATCGAAATGCGCGGAGAGGACCACATCACCCTGCCGCTGCGGCTGGACCTGCTGGCCGGCGTGGTCGATGACTGGATGGCGCGCGACCAGCGCCACCCGCAGGGCGCGTGCCCAGCCCCACAGCTGCCGGCCCAGGCCGAATGGCTGGCACACGGCTGAAAAAAGGGGACGGAGGGGATTAAGTCGTTTGCAGCACACTCGGGGCAGGTGCGACTTAATCCCCTCCGTCCCCTTTTTCTGTCAGGCCACGCGTCGGGCCAGTGAGCGGGCGGAGGCGGCTACGCCCAGCAGCAGTACGGCGACGCACAGGAAGGCAAAGCCGAGGCTGGTGGCGTGCGCCACTGCGCCGATCGCAGCCGGGCCAGCGAGGATGCCGGCGTAACCCAGTGTGGTCACGGCAGTGATGGCGATGCTTTCCGGCATCACCCGCTGCTGGCCTGCCATCGAGAACAGCGCCGGCACGATGTTGGCGCAGCCCAGCCCGACCAGTACGTAGCCGGCCAGCGCCACCGGAAACGAGGGCACCAGCGTGGCCAGGGTGAAGCCTGCCGCGGCCGTGATACCGCCAAAGACCAGGGTGCGGGTGCGGCCGAGGTGCTCGACGATGCCGTCACCGAACAGGCGCATTGCCGTCATCGCCAGGGTGAACAACGCGAAGCCGGCCCCGGCCTGGTCACGCGGCACCTGCCGCACTTCGGCCAGGAACACGGCGCTCCAGTCCAGCATCGAGCCCTCGGCGAGGAACACCACGAAGGCCAGTACGCCGATGAACAGCACCACGCCATGCGGCAGTGCCAGCAGCGGGCCTTCGTGCAGGATCCGTTGCGGACGCCAATGCGGCGCCGACAGCATCGCAACCAGCAGAAGTGCCACCACCGAAACCAGCGCGGCCAGCCACAGCGGCGTGCCGAGGATCAGCAGCCCGGTCATGCAGCCAGCACCGACGAATCCACCGATGCTGTAGAAGGCGTGGAAGCCGGACATCATCGCGCGCCCGGCATCGCGCTCGACCGCCACCGCCTGCATGTTCATCGCACAATCCAGTGCACCGACGCCGGCACCGAACACGAACAGCGCCGCGCCCAGCGACACCGGCGAGGGTGCCAGCACCAGCAAAGGCAGGGCGCACAGCATCATCGCGCAGGTGATCACCATCACCCGGCGGCAACCCAACCGCCCCGTCAGTGCACCTGCCAGCGGCATCGCCAGCAGCGAGCCGAGCCCGAGGCACAGCAGCACGGCGCCCAGGCTGGCGTCGGACAGCCCGGCCTTGGCCTTGGCGTAAGGCACCATCGGCGCCCACGCGGCGGTGGCGAATCCAGGAATGAAGAAGGCGGCACGGGTGGCGTGCTGCTGGGCACGCGGAGATGAAGGCGTCATGCGAGGGCGGGTCCGGATAAACGCTGCCATGAAAGCGTTTCCAGTCGCATCGAGCAAGAGGCATTCGGGTCACCGAAGGCCGAATACGATTGCGGGCCGTCCATCAGGCGCAGCGGGCCCGGCGATGCCTTTCCGCATCGCCGGGCCACGTCTTCAGGACAGGGCGTGTTTACAGCGGCAGGTCGAACACCAGCACTTCGGCGTCGTTGCCGTTTTCCAGGGTCAGCTGGGCTTCGTCACTGACCTGCAGCGCATCGCCGGCTTCCAGGGTGATGCCGTTGACCTGCAGCTGGCCACGCGCCACCTGCACATAGGCGCCACGACCGTTGCCAAGCGCGTGGTGCAGCTTCTGGCCGCCATCGAGGATGCTGGCGAAGATGCGGGCATCCTGGTGGATGCGCAGCGAACCGTCGGCACCGTCCGGCGAGGCGATCAGGCGCAGCTGGCCGCGCTTGGTCTCCGGCGCGAAGTGGGTCTCCTCGTAGGACGGCGTGATGTTCTCGGTGTCCGGGAAGATCCAGATCTGCAGGAAGTGCACGGTCTCGTCGGCCGAGTGGTTGAATTCGCTGTGGGTGACGCCGCTGCCGGCGCTCATGCGCTGCACGTCGCCATAGCGCAGCACCGAACCGGTGCCCATCGAGTCCTTGTGTTCCAGCGCACCGCCCAGCACGTAGGAGATGATTTCCATGTTGCTGTGGCCGTGGGTGCCGAAGCCCTGGCCGCCGATCACCTTGTCTTCGTTGATCACCCGCAGCGGGCCGAAGCTGACGTAGCGGGGGTCGTAGTAGTTGGCGAAGGAGAAGGTATGGCGCGAGGACAGCCAGCCATGCTCGGCCAGGCCACGGGTAGCGCTCTTGCGGATCTGCAGCATGATGGAATCTCCTTGTTCGATGGTTTCGATGGGGCGGGGTGGACCAGTAGCCGCTGTGTTTCCCCGTTGGAGAGAAGTATCCGCTTGCGCCCGGGGTTTTAAAAACGGATAGTTTTGACAGCCATCATCGAAAAATTCGAATGCTCAAGCTCAGCCTCGATGCCCTGCAGATCCTGGATGCCATCGACCGCCGTGGCTCCTTTGCCGCCGCCGGCAAGGCCCTGCACAAGGTGCCCTCGACGATCTCCTATACCGTGGCCAAGCTGGAGGAGGATCTGGGCGTGCAGCTGTTCGACCGGGTCGGCCCACGTGCAGAGCTGACCGAGGCCGGGCGCGCGCTGCTGGACGAAGGCCGACACCTGCTGCGCGCGGCCCGCGAGCTGGAGCTGCGGGTGCGCCGGGTGGCGTCGGGTTGGGAGACCGAACTGACCCTGGCGGTGGATTCGGTGTTCCCGACCTGGCTGCTTGGGCCGGATATCGCCGCATTCCGTGAGGCCGAGGCACCAACCCGGTTGCGGTTGATCGGCGAGGCCCTGTCCGGCACCTGGGAGGCTCTGCTCGACCGCCGTGCCGACCTGTTGGTCGGCGCGCCGGGCGAGGGGCCCAGTGGTGGTGGCTATGTGGTCGAGCCGCTGGGCACGGTGGCGTTCGTGTTCGCGGTGGCACCCGATCATCCGTTGGCCAACGTGCAGGGCGTGCTGGGCCGTGAGCAGCTGGTCGAGCATTGCGCGATCGCCGTTTCCGATTCGGCGCGCAGGCTGCTGCCGCGCACGGTGGGCCTGTTGATGGGGCAGGAGATGCTGACCGTGCCCGACATGGCCAGCAAATTGAAGCTGCAGTGCGAAGGCGTGGGCTTCGGCTTCTTGCCCGAGCCATGCGCGCGTGCTGCGGTGGCGCGTGGCCAGCTGGTGATCCGCGAGGTGGAGGAACACAAGCCGGAGGAAACGTTCTGGCTGGCCTGGCGCACCGGTGAGGATGGCGCGGCACTGCGCTGGTGGCGCGAGCGCCTGCGCAGGCCGGAGCTGCTGTCGCAGTGGTGGGAGGCAATGGCCAGGGGGTAGGGCTTTGGCAGGGCTGCGCCCTGCACCCGCCGAGGCCAAAGCAACAGCAACAGCGTGCATTCCGTGAGATGGCGGGGTGGGTCCGGTTGCGGGGGCCGCTGCAAGTACGTCCATGTAAGCTCGGTCGCCGCTTCCGTGCGGCTCACGCCCCCGCAACCGGACCCACCCCGCCTTTGACAGTTTCCGGCGATCTGTCGGTGCTGGTGCGGTCGGTGGGTGTCGACCTTGGTCGATACGGTAGATCCACGCCATGCGTGGATGCTCTTCGATCAATTGTCGAAATGTTCGAACTCGATGGAGATTCATCCACGCATGGCGTGGATCCATCAGATCGCGGAAATCTGTCAGAGGTGGGGCGGTGTCGGAGTGCGGGGTGTCAGCCGCATGGATGCGGCTGCCAAGCCTACATGGACGTACTTGCGGCGTCCCCG
>NZ_JAXBQT020000024.1:0-79120 GCF_047520755.2 Stenotrophomonas sp. FR010
GGGTCCGGTTGCGGGGGCGTGAGCCGCATGGATGCGGCGACCGAGCTTACAGGGACGTACTTGCAGCGTCCCCCGCAACCGGACCCACCCCGCCATCCCACGGAATGCACGCATTTGACGTTGCCTTGGCTTGAAGCGGGTGCAGGGCTGCAAGCCCTGCAATCCCAAACCACTCAGTACAGCGTCCGCTCCGGCGCACCCACCGGCGGCGGGGTGTACTGGTACAGCCAGGTCTCGGTGAGGGTCTTGCCACCACTGCGCAGGAACAGGCGGATGTCGATCTGCTCGGTACTGCCTTCCGGCGGCACCAGGTCGAACATCGCGCGATAGCCGTTGATCTCGCGCAGCGGGCGCGCCGAAACGATCTCGACCCGGCCACGGCTGGCTTCCACCACCGCTTCGACCTCGGCCTTGTCGATCAGCCTGGCCAGTTCGCCACCTTCGAAGTCCACCGCGAAGCGCCAGCTGAAGTACTCGCGCTTCTTGCCGACCACACCGCCCAGGCCGGTGCGGCTGGCCACGCAGTGCGCCAGCGGCGGGCGTGCCGGCGGTTCGGCGCCCCAGTACAAGCGGTAACCGACCAGCAGCTCCTGGCCCGGCTGCGGCTTTTCCTTCGGGTTCCAGAACGCCACGATGTTGTCGAAGGTCTCGTCCACGGTGGGAATCTCCACCAGCTGCACCGAGCCTTCGCCCCATTCGCCCTTCGGCTCCACCCACAGGCACGGGCGCTTCTCGTAGAACACGCCGTCGTCCTGGTAATGGTCGAAATTGCGGTCGCGCTGCAGCAGGCCGAAGCCGCGCGGGTTGCGGTCCACGAACATGTTGAAACGCAGGTTGCGCGGGTTCAGCAGCGGCCGCCAGATCCACTCGCCGGCACCGGTCCACAGCGACAGGCCATCGGTATCGTGGATCTCCGGGCGCCAGTCCCAGCCCATCCGGCGGTCATTCTCGCCCACCTGGTACATGCTGGTGCACGGGGCGATGCCCAACCGCTCGATCGTCTTGCGCGGGTACAGCGCGCTGTCGATGTCCATCAGCAGCACGTCACCGTTGGTGATCGCGAAGCGATAGGCTCCGGCCACGCTGGGCGAATCCAGCAGGCCGTAGACCACGATCGTGTCCGAATCAGCCGACGGCTGTTCCAGGTAGTAGGCGATGAAATCCGGGAATTCCTCCGGCTTGCCCATGCCGGTGTCGATCGCCAAGCCACGCGCGGACTGCCCGTACTGGCCCTCCTTGCCGACCGCGCGGAAGTAGCTGGCGCCAAGGAAGGCGGCGAAGTCGCGGTCGGTGTCCTTGCGGGTGTTCAGGCGGAACCCGGCGAAGCCCAGATCGGCCGGCAGCTCGCCATCCTTGATGCCGCTCTTGCCGTAGTTGAACGCCGCGCCGTCATACGCCAGTTCCTGCGCCTTGCCGTCGACCACGTCGAACATGCGCACCGGCGAATGGAAGTACAGGCCCAGGTGGAAGAACTTGGCCTGGAACTTGCCGGGCTGGTCGGCCCACAGCGCATGGTCCTGGCGGTAGCCAATCGACTGGTACTGGTCCCAGTCGAGGCCTTCCAGGCGGCCCGGCAACACCCGCTTGTGGCTCTTGTAGGGCGCCTGTGCCAGCGCGCGCGCCTGGCCCTTCAGGGTGGCGAAGTCGAACGGCTGCGGTTGGCCGAGGCGGCGCAGGCCCATCTGGCCGCTCCTGCTGGCCGCGCACGCGGGCAGGGACGGCAGGCCGAATGCAGCCAGGGCGAGGGAGGCATTGCGGATGAAGTCGCGTCGTTGCATGCAGGCGCGTCAGGCACAGAGGGAAGGTCGGCCATGATAGGCAGACAAACGTTAACGGGCAGCGGAGACGCGCCCTGCCCGTTCAGCTGCCGCTGGTCGCCGGCTCAGCGCTGGCAGTGGCTGCACCAGACGCTGGCGCGCTGGCCGATGGTGGCGTGCTTCAGCGCGCGCCCGCAGTTCGGGCACGGCAGCCCGTCGCGGCCGTACACCAGCAGCTCCTGCTCGAAGTAGCCCGGCGCACCGTCGGGGCTGATGAAATCGCGCAGGGTGGTGCCGCCGCGGGTGATGGCGTAGCCCAGGATTTCCTTCACCGCGTCGGCCAGCCGCTGGTAGCGTTCTCGCGAGATCTTTCCTGCCTCGCGCAACGGGCTGATGCCGGCCTTGAACAGGCTCTCGGCGGCGTAGATGTTGCCCACGCCCACCACCACCGCCTGGTCCATCAGGAAGGTCTTCACCGGCGCGCTGCGGCCCCGGCTGCGGTCGAACAGGTAGTCGCCGTCGAACGCGTCGTCCAGTGGCTCCGGGCCCAGCCCCTGCAGCAGCGGGTGGATCTCCCCAGCCGGCTGCCAGAGCAGGCTGCCGAAGCGGCGCGGGTCGTTGAAGCGCAGCAGGCGGCCGTTGTCCAGGCTGATGTCGACGTGGTCATGCGCCCGCAGCGGGGTATCACCGGGCAGCACGCGCAGGCTGCCGGACATGCCCAGGTGCAGCACGGCGCTGCCGATGGCGGTATCCAGCAGCAGGTACTTGGCGCGCCGGCGGATGTCCTCGATGCGCTGCCCCGGCAGCAGCTCGGCCACTTCCGGTGGAATCGGCCAGCGCAGGTCGGCGCGGCGCAGGATCACGCCATGCACGCGCCGGCCCTGCAGGTGCGGCGCCAGGCCGCGGCGGGTGGTTTCGACTTCGGGCAGTTCAGGCATGGTGCGATTCTACGCCCGCTCAACGCGGCGGCGCGGACAGCTCGCGGGCATCCAGGAAGCCATCACCGTTGGCATCCTGCTTGTGGAAGCGCTGCACGATCACCTGCCGCTGCTGCTCGCGGCGGATTGCCCTGCCCTTGCCGCCGGGCAGCTCGTCGGCGCTCAGTACGCCATCACCGTTGCGGTCCATGCGATCGAAGGCATACAGCATCCACTGCACGTACTCGGCCTCGCTGACCTTGCCGTCGCCATCGCTGTCCATCCGCTGCAGATAGCTGGCGGTGTCGGTGACCTGGGCCAGCGCCGCACCCGGCAGCAGCGCCGCCAGCAGAAGCCCGTACCCTGCCCTCACGCGCCCACCAGACTGTAGCCCTTCAAGCGTGCGGCGTAGGCCTGCAACGCCGCGATACCGCTTTCCTCGGCCTCGCGGCACCACGCCTGCAGCTGATGCAGGCGCTCGGCGGCGTCGTGGCCACGGGCTTCCAGCAGCGCAGCCAATCGCCCGCGGTACTCGACCAAGGTGCGGATGCGCGGCCGCTGCGCCACCCATGCGCTGAGCTGGGCGCGGCTGTCCGGCTTCAGCCAGCGGCCATCGTTGACCAGGCCACGGCGCAACCGGCGTGGCAGCAGGCGGCGCAGCTTGGCCCCGGCCTGCGCGGCCTCCTCGCGCAGGGCCGGCATGAACACGTTGCGCTGGTAATCGGTCATCGCCTGGAAGCGGTGCGACAGCAGCGCCTTCAGCGTTTCGGCATCGGGCACGGCGATGTTCGGGCGCACGTCCATGGCCGGTGCCACCCGCAGCACCCTGGCCAGTCGCAGCGCCTGCAGCAGGCGGATCGCACTCCAGCCGATGTCGAACTCCCAGCGCCGCATCGCGAAGCGCGCCGAACTGGGGAAGGCATGGTGGTTGTTGTGCAGCTCCTCGCCACCGATCCAGAACCCCCACGGCGTGAGATTGGTGGAGGTATCGGCCGACTCGTAGTTGCGGTACCCCCACCAGTGGCCCAGGCCATTGACCACGCCCGCCGCCCAGAACGGGATCCACGCCATCTGGATCGCCCACAGCGCCACGCCGGGCAGGCCGAACAGCACGCTGTTGATCGCCAGCAGCACTACCGGCCCCAGCGTGGCGTGCGGGGTATACAGATGGCGCTCGATCGCGTCGTCCGGCGTGCCGCGCCCGTACTGCTCGATGTCCGCGCGCATGCCGCGCGCTTCGCGGTACAGCTCCACGCCATGCCAGAACACCTTGCCGATGCCGCGGGTGACCGGGCTGTGCGGATCGTCCTCAGTCTCCACCTTGGCGTGGTGCTTGCGATGGATGGCCACCCACTCGCGGGTGATCATCGACGTGGTCAGCCACAGCCAGAAGCGGAACAGGTGCGCCAGCGCCGGATGGAAATCGACCCCGCGATGGGCCTGGCTGCGGTGCAGGTACAGGGTTACCGAGAAGATGGTGATCTGGGTGAAGACCAGCAGCACGCCCAACATGGCCCACCAGCCGAGGCCGAGCACACCACCGGTCAACAGGGACATCAGGGCATCAGACATGGCAGCTCTCCGGATCGACGCGGGGATGGCAGACATGATGGGCGCTTGCGTTGCAAACTGCATCCCTGCGGCGATGTATCGCATCGCCATCCGTGGCACCGTTCACAGTTGGGGACCTGAGTTGTCGAGCCTTGATCCACGCGCCAGCACCATGACTGCCGCCCCGCCCGTTGCGGAGCTGCCCCCCTTGATCGAACTGGACCGCGCCACCGTGGTGCGCGGCCAGGTGAAGGTGCTGCACGGGCTCAGCCTGCGCATCGCACAGGGCCAGCACACCGCCCTGCTCGGCCCCAACGGCTGCGGCAAGTCGACCTTCATCAAGCTGATCACCCGCGAGCTGTACCCGCTGGCGCAGGTCGACGGCTCCGTGGCGGTAAGGGTGCTGGGGCAGAACCGCTGGCAGGTGGACCGGCTGCGATCGCAGCTGGGTATCGTCACCGGCGATCTCAGCAGCAACCTGGCCGACATGCCGGGCCTGACCGTGGAACAGGCAGTGCTGTCCGGCTTCTTCGCCAGCTACGTGGTGCCGGCCTTCCGCGAAGTGACCGCCGATATGCGCGCACGCGTGGGCGAGACACTGGCGATGACCGGCGCCCTGTCCCTGCGCGACCGCGCCTACGCCGAGTTGTCCGCTGGCGAGACCCGCCGCGTGCTGATCGCCCGCGCGCTGGTCAACCGGCCGCAGGCACTGCTGCTGGATGAACCCTCCACCGGGCTGGACCTGGTCGCCCGCGAGCAGCTGGTGGCGACCATGCGGGTGCTGGCGCAGCAGGGCATCACCCTGGTGCTGGTGACCCACCACATCGAAGAGATCATTCCCGAGATCGAGCGCGTGGTACTGCTGCGCGATGGCCGCGTGCTGGCCGACGGCACCCGCGCCGAGCTGCTGCGCAACGAACCGCTGTCGGCGGTGTTCGGCGGCGCGATCACCGTCTGCGAGCAGGAAGGCCGGCTGACCGCATACGCGGGGTGATCGGCATGCCGTTGTAGAGCCGAGCCGATGCTCGGCTGCTCCTGATCACGACAAACAGCAGCCGAGCATCGGCTCGGCTCTACAGGATGCAATGCAGCGGGCCGGATATCCCGGCCCGCCACCGTCGTGCTCAGAACCGCAACGCCAGCGCGCGCGACTCGATCGGTGCCATCCGGCTCTGGTCCTGCAGCTGCAGGTCACGCAGCTCGTACGGTGCGCCAAAACCGGCCGGCAACGCGACCTCGCCGAACGGCAGCACCAGCTGGCCGGCGCCTGGGCCATCGAACCACGCGGCTGCATGTGCCTGCGCGACCGGCTTCATCCGGCCATCGCGGGCCGTGGCATACAGCGTGCCGCGTGCCTCGTAGCGGCCTGCCGCAGCCACCTGCAGCGGCAGCGCCACCTGGCGGTTGGACGGGTCCGGTGCTGCCTGGCCACTGAAACGCGCGGTCGGCCGTGCCACCGCGAAGGCCACCTTGCCATCGCGCAGCACGCCATCGGCCTGGGCGAACACCTGCAGCTCCCACAGCCCCTGCACGGTGCCGACGTCGGTCGGGATCCGCACCTGCGCGCGCAGGCTGCCATCGGTGGTGCGCAGCAGACGCTGCGGCCAGCTGCGGCCATCCGGTGCGACCAGCAGGGCTTCACCCCCCCAGGCCGCCACGACGCGATGCCAGCTGCGCGCTGGTGGCGCCGTCTTCCAGCAGGCGTGCCTGCAGCTGCACGTTGCCACCGGCCAGCACCTGCGCCTGGTTGGCCTGCACTTCCAACCGCAGCGGGCTGTTCGGCTCCAGCACCTGCACCACATAGCGGCCCTGCGCCTGCGTGCTCTGCAGGGTGTACGCACCGGCGGCACTGGTCGCGCCGGTGCGCAGCATGCTGCTGCCATCACTCACCGGCATGCCGGCATCCTGCAGCGCGCGCGCATCGACACTGCGGGCCACGCTGCTGCGGCCAGCCGGGTCGCGCACCTGCAGGGTGTTGGCCGGCAGCGCGCGGGCTCCTGCGGCCGGACTCAGCTGGATCACCGCATCCGGCGCCGTCAGCGGCAGGTCCAGGCCGCGCTGCAGCTGCGTGCCATCGACCTGCTGCCAGTAACTGCGGCTGACCGAGGCATATGGCGTGGCCGCCTGCAGCGGCTGTGCCGGGTCCAGCGCCCAGGCAAACGACAACGGCGCGTGTTCGCTTTCATCGGCAGGCAGCGGCGCGGCCACCAATGCGGCAGGCACCTGATCGCCCGCGCGGGCCGCCTGCAGAGGCTGCGCGGCCTGCGCGGCGGAAAGGGACAGTACTGCCAGCACCGCACTGGCCAGCAGGGTGGAATGGGTCGTCATGGTCATCTCTCTCACTGGGTCAGGTCGTTGCGCAGCAGGGTGCCGAGGCCGAAGCACTCGCGCCGGCTCTGGTTGTGGCTGAGCGGTTCTGCGCCCTGGGTGCGCGCTTTGTCGGTGAACCAGGTGGTGCCGGCCGCCTTCTGGCTGCTGCACTCCAGGAAGCCATCGGAGCAGGACGACAACCAGTTCTGGGTGAATTCCAGGCCAACGTTGGCGGCATAGCCACCGCAGTAGCTGTTGCTGTCCCACACCGCCGATTCCACGTCACTGCCGACCACCGCGCGGAACGGCTTGGGCAGCGCCGGGCGACCGGCCGTGCCGTACAGGTTCTGCGCGTTGTAGGTGGCCATGCTGGCCACCTGCTGCTGGCGTACCGCGTCGTTCTTGTAGCCCAGCAGCCAGCCCAGTGACGTTTCGAAGGTATTGCCGTTGAGCACCGCATCGGCCAGCGGCGTGCCCGCCGAAGACGGTGCCAGTGCGGTGACCTTGCGCACCGTGCGGATGATCTTCGGATAGCGGCTGTCGTAGGTCGGGTTGGACAGGATCCAGCGCATCACGTTGCCGCCGTTGGAATGGGTGATCACCACCAGCTGGGTGATGCCACGGCTGTCGATGAAGCCGGTCAGCTGGTTGGCCAGGCAGCCGGCGGCCTCCGGTTTCCACATGTACTGGGTGAAGTCACAGTTGATGACCACATAGTTGCTGCTGTTCGGCAGGCCCTGGCGCACGGTGTCGATGATCGCCGGCTGCCAGTAGTCCTGGGTGGCATTGGTCTGCGCGCCGGTGCCATGCACGAAGGCCACGCCGACCACGTCGGCGGCCTGCGTCGGTGCTGCTGCCAGCCCCAGAAGCAGGGCCAGGACGGTACTTCCTGTTGCGGTGCTGCGCATCGCTTCTCTCCCTCTGTCTTCGGATCCCCCCGACCCGGCTGGAACTGGACGGCCCCTGGTGCCTGCCGATGTGCCGATGCTCACGGTGCGGCCGCGTGAAAGTCCGTGCGCTGCGCCCGGATTCAGCAGACTGGCACCCTTCGATGACGTTCTTCATCTCCTGTGATGACCATGCCGGGTCTGGCCGTATGACCGATGGCCACTGCAGTGCCGCATACGGGCTGCGATCATGACGCGATGTTTTTCCTCCGGAGCCCGTCCATGTCGTTGATTTCCCACCCCGCCCGCCCGCTGCTCGGCCTCGCCGTTGCCGTGGCCCTGGCCGGCTGTGCTGCCACGGCCACCAAGCCGACCGCCGTCGAAGCCAACATCACCACCAAGGCCGTGGGCTATCTGGACAAGAGCGCTGTTCCGGCCAGCCTCGATCTGGTGCCGGCACCGCCGGTGGCCGGTTCGGCCGCCCTCGCCCTGGACGAACAGGTCAGCCGTGAAGCCCGCGCGCTGCGAGGCAGCCCGCGCTTCGCCCAGGCCGGCGTCGATGCGGAACTCGGCTTCCCCGAGGGTGCAAACCACTTCTCCTGCGCCGCCGACATCGACGTCGATGCGGTGAAGACTCCGGCGCTGTATCGACTGCTGGAGCGCAGCCGGATCGACGCCAGCGCCGCCACCAAGGCGGCCAAGAACCACTACCAGCGCCCGCGCCCGTTCATGGTCAACGGTGAGCCGACCTGCTCGCCGAAGGACGAGGATGGCCTGCGCAGGAATGGTTCCTATCCATCAGGCCACACCTCGATCGGCTGGGCCTGGGCACTGATCCTGTCGGAGATCGCGCCGGACCGCGCCGATGCCATCCAGGCCCGCGGCCGCAACTACGGCGAGAGCCGCCTGGTGTGCAACGTGCACTGGCAGAGCGACATCCTCGAAGGCCGCTTCATGGGCGCCGCCGCCGTGGCCCGCCTGCACGACAACGCGGCGTTCAACAAGGACCTGCTGGCCGCACGCAAGGAGATCGAGGCGGCGCGCAAGGCCGGTCGGCACTCCAGCCGCGACTGCGCCACCGAGAATGCGGTGCTGAAGGTGCGCCCGCAGAGCGCGCTGTAAGCCATGCCTCTGTAGAGCCGAGCCATGCTCGGCTCATGGCAGTCGAGCATGGCTCGACTCTACAGAACGCAGGAAACAGATGGGCCGGCATTGCGCCGGCCCTTCTTCATTGCACTACCGCAGCCACCGCATCAGAACTTCGCGGTGAACTCCACGCCCCAGGTGCGCGGCTCGTTGAGGAAGCCGGTCAGGTTGTTGAAGTCGATGGCACCGACGACGCGGGTCTGGTTGGTCAGGTTGCGGCCGAACACCGCCACGTCGTACTGGCCATAACCCCAGTTGTAGCCCAGGCGCAGGCCGCCTTCCAGCGAACTACGGCCGCGGAATTCCGGCGACTCGTAGATGAAGAAGTTCACCGCGCTGCGGTAGGCCCAGTCGGTGTAGGCGTACAGCTCGCTGCCATCGCTGAGCGGGAAGCCCACGCGCAGGGTCGCGTTGTGGATCCACTTCGGCGCCTGCGGCAGCGGGTTGCCGTTCACCAGCGCGTAGGTCTGGCCGTTGATCACCGTGGTCGGGTCGGTGATGGTGCAGCCGCCGCCGCAGATCGCCACCGCCAGGTTCTTGTCCTTGATCTCGGTGTCGTTGTAGCTGCTGCCAAAGGTCAGCAGGACGTTGTCGGCCAGGTAGGCCTCCAGGTCCAGCTCGACGCCCTGGCCGATGGTCTTGTCGGCGTTGAGCAGGGTGGCGGTGTTGTTGGCACCGCCCACGGCGATCAGCTGCTGGCCATCGACGTCGTAGCGGAACACGCTCAGGCCCAGGCGCGCGCGGCGCTCGAACAGGTCGGCCTTGATGCCGGCCTCGTACGAGATGACCTTCTCCGAATCGGCCTGCGACAGACCCGGCGCAAAGGCCAGGCGGCCCTGGATCGACGGCGCGCGGAAACCCTTGGCCACGCGGGCGTAGGCGTTGATGTCGTCGGTCAGCTTGTAGACGCCGCTCAGGTCCCAGCTGACGTCGTTGACGTCGGTGTTGGCCAGGTACGGGCCACTGACCGGGGTGCCGAACGGAACCGCCTGCAGCACGCTGGCGCTGAAGTCCTTCTTGTCCTGGGTGTAGCGCACGCCGGCACGCAGCTTGAAGCGGTCGGTGACGTCGAAGTCACCCGAGGCGAACACTGCCCAGGCCTTGTTGCGCTGGTTCTGCACCACGTGGCCGGTCTGCGGATTGCCCGGGGCCAGCGAGTCGTAGTTGAAGTTGTTGATGGTCACGTCTTCATCGAAGTAGAAGACGCCGGCCTGCCAGTCGAAGCGGCCCCACTCGTTGGACTCGACGCGCACTTCCTGCGTCCACTGGCGATGGCGCGGCAGGCCATCAGCCGACTCCGAGGAGAACGGAATCAGGCCCGGGCCGTAGTTGCCGTCACCGAGGAAGGCCGCACCGTAGCCACCGTCGATGTCACCGCGGTTGAGCGATTCGGCGGTCTCGTAGCCGGTGATCGAGTGCAGGGTCACCGAGCCGAGGTTCCACTGCAGGCGCGCACTGCCACCCCAGGTCTCCAGGTCGGAGAAGTTGACGCCGTCGTTGGCCACCTTGTCGCGGTCGAAGTTCTCGACCAGCGAATTGCCACCCTTCTGGATGATGTTGGCGCGGAACAGGCGGGCGGTGCCGTTGAGCTTGCGCTTGTGCAGGTTGAACAGCGCCTCGAAGTCATCGCCTTCGTACAGGAACTGCACGCGGCCGGCGGCTTCGTCGTAGCCCTCGAAGCCGCTGTTGGGCGCGCCCACACGGGTGTTGTCGACCCAGTCGTCGCGGCGCTGGTAGATCGCCGAGACGCGTGCCGACCAGCGGTCGGTCAGCGGGCCGCCGTAGGCGCCCTGCACGTTCCAGCTGTTGTAGCTGCCATAGCCGACGCGGAGGTAGCCATCGGCATCCTGCGACGGGCGCGCCGAGTCGAACTTGACCACGCCGGCCGGCGTGTTGCGGCCGAACAGGGTGCCCTGCGGGCCACGCAGCGCTTCCACGTTGGCCAGGTCGAACAGCGGGAAGCCCTTCAGCAGCGGGCTTTCCTGCACGACGTCGTCGTATACCAGCGACACCGGCTGCGAGGCATTGAGATCGAAATCGGTGTTGCCCAGGCCGCGGATGTAGAAGCGCGGGAAGGCACGACCGTAGGACGACTCGATGTTGAGGCTCGGCACGCGTGCGGCCAGGAAGCGGATGTCATCGCCGGCCGAACCGAGCACATCCAGCTTCTCGCCCTGGATCGCGCTGACTGCAACCGGTACGTCCTTGGCGTTCTCGACACGGCGCTGCGCGGTGACCTGCAGGGTGTCGAGGGCAACCGGATCCTTGGCGGCAGGGGTTTCCTGGGCGGCTGCTACCAACGGCAGCAGGGCGGAAAGAGCGGCAACGAGAGGGCGCGCGACCGGAAGGCGGCCACGGGAAGTGCGGGTCGGGGACATGGCGGTAGGCTGTGTTTGGAGGGGTGGTAAAACGGCGCTACCAGATAATTGTTGCAATACAGCACCTGCCCCGCAAATGCCGGCCGTTCATGGCCCCGTCGCCCTGCCCCCCGGGGCGCTCGCTAGACTCGGGGTTTTCCAGCGCCGCGGAGCCGCCGCAATGACCCAGTGGTACTTCCATGCCTCGGCCCAGGCCGACCGAATCGGACCGCTCGATGACCCGGCCGCGCGCCGCTACGCGCAGGCCAACCCGCGCGCGCTGGCCTGGTGCCAGGGCATGAGCGGATGGACCTCGATTGCCGAAGTGCCCGAACTGCAATCCGCGGCCCCGGGCATGCCCCACACCCCACCCCCGGTCCCCGCCACCGCCAGCGGCCGCGCCGACGACATCGAATTCCGCATCGTCGGCCATGAGATGCAGTTCGTGGAAATCGAGCTTGATCCCGGTGAGAGCGCCATTGCCGAGGCCGGCGCGTTGATGTTCAAGGACGCCACGGTGCAGATGGATACCGTGTTCGGCGCCGCCAATGGCGACCAGGGCGGCGGCTTCATGGGCAAGGTGATGGCTGCCGGCAAGCGCGTACTGACCGGCGAAAGCCTGTTCGCCACCGTCTACACCCAGAGCGGCCATGGCAAGGGCAAGGTCGCCTTCGCTGCGCCCTACCCTGGGACGGTGCTGGCGATGAAACTGGACCAGCACGGCGGCCGCCTGATCTGCCAGAAGGACAGTTTCCTGGCCGGCGCGCGCGGCGTGCAGATCGGCGTGCAGTTCCAGCGCAAGATCATGACCGGCCTGTTCGGGGGCGAGGGTTTCATCATGCAGAAACTGGAGGGCGACGGCTGGGTGTTCATCCACGCCGGCGGCTGCGTGGTGGAGCGCGAGCTGGCCGCCGGCGAGCGCCTGGATGTGGATACCGGCTGCGTGGTCGCCTACCACCCGACGGTGGACATGGACGTGCGTCGGGTGGCCGGCATCAAGAGCATGCTGTTCGGCGGCGAAGGGGTGTTCCTGGCCACGTTGACCGGCCCCGGCAAGGTCTGGCTGCAGTCGCTGCCGTTCTCACGCCTGGCCGGCCGCATGTGGATGGCCGCACCGCAGGGCGGCGGCCAAAGCCGCGGCGAAGGCTCGGTGCTGGGCGGCCTGGGCCGGATGCTGGATGGCGATAACCGCTTCTGACCGCCTCCGGTCGTGCCGGCCGCTGGCCGGCAACCTCCTGGACCTTGGCGCGCATCCCGGTAGTGCCGGCCGCTGGCCGGCAGCCTCATGGACCTTGGCGCGCATCCCGGTAGTGCCGGCCGCTGGCCGGCAGCCCCATGGACCGTTGCCAGTTTCCCTATGGTTGCCGGCCAGCGGCCGGCACTACCTTTATGAATGGGCGATATTTCCCACCCTGCCCGCCCCGCCGCAGCTTCGGTATGCTGGCGCCCTTTCCTGAATCCGGCGCCGTGCGCGCACTGCCGATGAGCCTGTTCCGCCCCCGCATGCTGCTGTCTGTCGCCCTGATCGGCCTGCTGGCCGGCTGCGGTGGCGACCCGGTCCGCCCCACGCCGCCGCCGGCGCCGACCGTGGTCCCGCAGGCCAAGCCGGTGAAGATCGGTATCGCGCTCGGCGGTGGCGCGGCCAAGGGCTTCGCCCACATCGGCGTGATCAAGATGCTGGAAGCCAATGGCTTCGAGCCCGCGGTGGTGTCCGGCACCAGTGCCGGCAGCGTGGTCGGCGCGCTGTATGCCAGCGGCATGGATGCCTTCCAGATGCAGAGCAGGGCCGTGGCGCTTGATGAAGCCAGCATCCGCGATGTGCGCCTGTTCTCCGGTGGCCTGGTGCAGGGCCAGAAGCTGCAGGACTACGTCAACGAACAGGTTGCCAACCGTCCTGCCGAGCGCCTGAAAAGGCCGTTCGCCGCCGTCGCCACCCAGCTGGAAACCGGCGAGCGCGCAATCTTCGTGCGCGGCAATGTCGGCCAGGCCGTGCGCGCGTCGAGCAGCATCCCCGGTGTGTTCGAGCCGGTGAAGATCGGCGGCCGCAACTACATCGACGGTGGCGTGGTCAGCCCGGTACCGGTGGACGCTGCCCGCCAGCTCGGCGCCGACTTCGTGATCGCCGTCGACATCTCCAGCAAGGCCAGCGGCAAGGCGCCAACCGACATGCTGGGTATCGTCAACCAGTCCATCTCGATCATGGGCCAGCGCCTGGGCGAGCAGGAACTGGCGCGCGCCGACATCGTCATCCGCCCGAAGGTACTGGACATCGGTGCCGCCGATTTCAGCCAGCGTGGCACCGCGATCCTGGAAGGCGAAAAGGCCGCGATGGCAGCGATGCCGCAGATCCGCGCGAAGATCCAGCAGCTGCAGCGCGCACGCGCCGCCGCGGCGGCACCGGCGCCGGTGGCCGCGCCGAAGTGCGAGGAAGCCTCGCGCCTGGGCAAGCTGATGGGCCGCAAGGACAAGTGCTGATCCATTGAAGCCAGGCCACCGGGCCCGCCCGGTGGTCGCTCAGGACTCCAGCTGCGACAGCGGCAACGCCTGGAAGCCCTTCACCGTGCGCAGTACGAAGCTGGAATTGGCATCGGCCACGCCACCGGCATTGAGCAGCCGGTCCAGCAGGAAGCGCGAGAAGTGCTCCAGGTCGCGCACGTAGACGTGCAGCAGGTAGTCCATGTCACCCGTCAGCGCGTGGCAGGCCACCACCTCGTCCCACGCCTGCACGCTGTCCACGAAGTGGCCGATGGCGGCCTGGTCGTGCTTTTCCAGCTGCACGCGCACGAAGGCCTGCAGGCCCAGCCGCAGCTGCCGTGGCTCCAGCCGCGCGCCATAGCCGACGATCACGCCCTCGCTTTCCAGCCGCTGCAACCGCCGCAGGCAGGCCGAAGGCGAGAGATTCACCCGCGCCGCCAGTTCGGCGTTGGTGGCGCGCCCATCCCGCTGGATTTCGGCCAGCAGGCGTATATCCGTGCGATCGAACTGGACTTCTCCGGCCATTGTTGCCCCGCAACATGGTGAGTACGCAAGGATATTGCGCCAACAAGGCCAATCGGCGCAACTTTTGCAACCCTGTTGCGCGTCCCCTGCCCTAGCATCGTGGGTATCCCATCCAGGAGTGCCGCATGGACCTCGCCCAGCCCCGCCGCGTCGAACACCAGCAGACCGACAAGGGCTACGTGCCGGTGTATACCACCGCGCTCGTCGAGCAGCCATGGGACACCTACAGCGCCGACGACCACGCGACCTGGAGCACGCTGTACCAGCGCCAGCGTGAGATGCTGGTCGGCCGTGCCTGCCAGGAGTTCCTGGATGCGCAGGACGAAATGGGCATGAGCGCACACATGATTCCGCGCTTCGACCAGCTCAACGAGGTGCTCGGCGCCGCCACCGGCTGGACCCTGGTCGGGGTTGAAGGCCTGCTGCCGGAACTGGATTTCTTCGACCATCTGGCCAACCGCCGTTTTCCGGTGACCTGGTGGATCCGCCGCCCGGACCAGATCGACTACATCGCCGAACCGGACCTGTTCCACGATCTGTTCGGCCACGTGCCGCTGCTGATGAACCCGGTGTTCGCCGACTACATGGAGGCGTACGGCCGCGGCGGCGTCAAAGCGCATGCGATCGGTCCGGATGCGCTGCAGAACCTGACCCGCCTGTACTGGTACACCGTGGAGTTCGGCCTGATCGACACGCCCGAGGGCCTGCGCATCTACGGTGCCGGCATCGTGTCGTCGAAGGGCGAGTCGCTGTACTCGCTGGAATCGGCCGCGCCCAACCGCATCGGCTTCGACCTGCAGCGGATCATGCGCACGAAGTACCGCATCGACACCTTCCAGAAGACCTACTTCGTCATCGACAGCTTCGAACAGCTGATGCAGGCGACCTCGCCGGACTTCACCCCGATCTACGCGGCACTGGCCAACCAGGCGCATCTGCCGGCCGGTGAAGTGCAGGGCGACGACCGCGTGTTCCAGAAGGGCACCGGCGAAGGCTGGGCCGACGGCGGCGACGTGTAAGCGCACAACGCGCACGGCTTTGCACTGAAAACGGCGCACATGGGTGCGCCGTTTTCGTTGTTGCCTGCCTGCGCCACTGCAGCGACGCAGGCGAGGGCAGGGCACTCAGGCGTCCACGGCCCGGCAGGACCCGCGCACCATCAACTGCGGATGCACGCTGGCGGCGGTCGGTGCGTCGGGCACGTCGGCCTGGACCAGCATGGCGGCGGCGGTGCGGCCGATGTCGGAAACGTGGCGCCGCACCGACGTCAGCGGCGGCCACAGCCGCGATGCCAACGGGCTGTCGTCGTAGCTGACGATCGACAACTGCTGCGGCACCGCGATGCCTGCACGCAATGCCACCTGGTACACGCCTGCGGCGATTTCGTCGTTGCCGGCGAAAATCGCGCTGGGGCGTTGCTCGCCCATCAGCAGCCGTTCGGCGGCATGCACGCCGGACTCGAAGGTGTCGCCCGCTTCCAGCACGCGCTCGCCGGGCAGGATCAGGCCGACCTGCGCCAGCCGATCAAGGAAACCATGCGTCCGTTCGCGCGCGGCACGCCGGTCACCCGGTCCGGCGATCACCGCAATGTCGCGGTGGCCAAGCGAAAGCAGGTAGCCCGCCGCAGCGGCAGCACCATCGCGGTCATGGGTGACCACGGCATGGTTCTCATCCTCCGAGGCATGCGCGTTGATGCGCACGTAGCGACAGTCGATGTCATCGAGCATCTGCGCCAGCGCAGCCGATTCGGACGCACGCGGCCCCAGGATCACGCCGTGCAGCTTCTGCTGCTGCACGAAACGGCGCACGCCCTGCGGGCATTCCGGATCCTGGCTGTCGCAGGGGTGCACCACCAGCTCATAGCCAGTGCCGCGCAGCGCGTCCAGCGCGCCGTGCTGCAGGTCGACAATGCATTGGGCACCCGGGTCGTCATACACCAGGCCGATCAGGAAGGAGCGGCGGAATGCCAGCCCGCGCGCGAGAGGATCGGGCACGTAACCGACCTCGCGCATCAACGCCTCGACCTTGTCGCGGGTGTCCTTGCGCACCAGCGGCGAGTTGTTGATGATTCTTGAAACCGTTTTCTTGGAAACTCCCGACAGTCGTGCGATGTCGTTGATCGTGGCAGCCTTGCCCTTCGATGCCGGCAACGCGGCATCGCTAATAGTTCGCACTGACATGTATAGAACCAGGTAAGTCGGAGAATTCTAGCCTTGCGCCCGTCGGGCGCGAAGTTGCGGAATGTCGCAGCGGATCTGAATCGTGTCGTGTTCGACAGGTTCTGCTGCGCAAGGTTCCATTGTGATCGCTCTACTGCTTCTACATCTGAACCGTTCTTCCGCGCGTATTCACCCTGGATGTGGACGCGACGCGCGCGAACGCCAACATTCCCTTAACCATGCTCCGCTACATTCGAGGCATGGACCTGCAGACTTCTCCGTTTCCGTCATTCCGCGGCCGCGACCGGTTGATCGCCGCAGTCGACGCGGCGATGAGCTCCGGTGATCCCGAGCGCATCACGACCGACCTGCAGCTGGCGCTGCAGGAAGCCATAACCGACAGCCGCATCGAGTTGCCCGAATGCGTGCATCGGCCGGTCAGCGATCATTACGCGCGACGTCCGCTGTACCACAGCCGCGAACACGGCTACAGCGTGATTGCCATGAGCTGGGGCCCAGGGCAGGGCACGCCGCTGCACGACCACGATGCCATGTGGTGTGTGGAGGGCGTGTGGTTGGGCGAGCTGGAGATCACCCGTTACGAGCTGCTGGAGTGCGCCGGCGAGCACTGGCGCTTCCGCCGCCACGCCGCGCTGCGCGGGGGCTGCGGCAGTGCCGGCAGCCTGATCCCCCCGCATGAGTACCACACCCTGCGCAATGCCAGCGATGAGGCACTGGCGATCTCGGTACACGTGTACGAGGCGCAGATGGAGCGCTCGGCGGTGTTCGATCCGCTCGGTGGCGACTGGTACCAGCGCCGCATCCAGGCGCTGCAGGCCGACCCGGCCTGAATCCGGCGCGGTGCGGAGCAGGGCACCATCGCGGTCCGCATGGCATCATGCGCCGCTGCGCTGCCGGCACCGGCAGCATCCGCGATGCCCTGGCGGGCAAGGAGCAAGACGATGTCCAGCGCTGATCCGCGCCTGCGCGCGCTGTTGAAGCTGGCACCGGTGATCCCGGTGTACACCCCCGAAGATGTGAATGAAGCGGTCGAAGTAGCCCAGGCACTGTTCCGTGGTGGGCTGCCGGTGATCGAGGTGACCCTGCGCACGCCGCAGGCGCTGGATGCGATCAAGGCCATGGTCGAGGCCGTGCCGGACGCGGTGATCGGTGCCGGCACCGTACTCAACGCCGCGCAGATGCAGGCGGCGAAGCAGGCCGGTGCGCGTTTTGCCGTTTCCCCCGGTGCCACGCCGGCACTGTATGCGGCCGCGCGTGATGCCGATCTGCCGTACCTGCCCGGTGCTGCCACCGCTTCGGACCTGATCCAGGGCCTGGAGCACGGCGCGGACACCTTCAAGTTCTTCCCGGCCGTGCAGGCCGGCGGCGCCGCGCTGCTGGCCGCCTGGCACGGCCCGTTCGCCGATGTGCGCTTCTGCCCGACCGGCGGCATCAGCGCGCAGACCGCGCCGCAGTTCCTGCACCTGCCCAACGTGCTGTGCGTGGGCGGTTCGTGGCTGACCACCCCGGCGCTGCTGCAGACCCGCGACTGGGACGCCATCGAGCGCCTGGCCCGCGAGGCCTCGGTGCTGGCCAGCTGAACCTGCTTCGCGGATCTTCAAAGGTTTGATCGTGATCAAAGCGCCGGCCTCGCGCCGGCGTCATTCTGTGGGCAAGCGCACTACGGAGATCCGAACATGAATTCCACCATGAAGGCCGCTGTCGTGCGTGAGTTCGGCAAGCCACTGGTGATCGAGGAAGTCTCGGTACCGCGCCCGGGGGCGGGCGAGGTGCTGGTCAAGATCGAGGCTTGTGGCGTCTGCCACACCGACCTGCACGCCGCCGAGGGCGACTGGCCGGTGAAACCGAACCCGCCGTTCATCCCCGGCCACGAGGGCGTGGGGCACGTCGTGGCCGTGGGAGGCGGGGTAGGGCACGTCAAGGAAGGCGACAGGGTCGGCATCCCCTGGTTGTACTCGGCGTGTGGTCATTGCGAACACTGCCTGGGTGGCTGGGAAACGCTGTGCGAGACGCAGCGCAATACCGGCTACTCGGTCAACGGCGGCTTCGCCGAGTACGCACTGGCCGATGCCAACTATGTCGGCCTGCTTCCGAAGGAGGTGGGCTTCGTCGAGATCGCGCCGGTGCTGTGCGCCGGCGTGACCGTCTACAAGGGCCTGAAGGTCACCGACACCAAGCCCGGTGACTGGGTGGCGATTTCCGGCATCGGTGGCCTGGGCCACATGGCCGTGCAGTACGCCCGCGCGATGGGCCTGAACGTGGCCGCGGTGGACGTGGACGACACCAAGCTGGCACTGGCCCGCCAGCTGGGCGCGCAGGTCACCGTCAACGCGCGCACCACCGACCCGGCCGCGTTCCTCAGGAAGGAAATCGGCGGCGCCCACGGTGCACTGGTCACCGCGGTGTCGCCGAAGGCGTTCGAGCAGGCGCTGGGCATGGTGCGCCGTGGCGGCACTGTCTCGCTCAATGGCCTGCCGCCCGGCAACTTCCCGCTGGACATCTTCGGCATGGTGCTCAATGGCATCACCGTGCGCGGCTCGATCGTCGGTACCCGCCTGGACCTGCTGGAATCGCTGCAGTTCGCCGCCGAGGGCAAGGTCGCGGCCACGGTCAGCACCGACCGCCTGGAAAACATCAACGACGTGTTCGCGCGCATGCATGCGGGCACCATCGAAGGCCGCGTGGTGCTCGACTTCGCTGCCTGACCGCCTGTGCATGGCCGCCGTCGCTCCGTCCCCCTCTCCCACGGACGCGGCGGCCATGCCGATTCATCGGTAGTGCCGGCCGCTGGCCGGCAACGCGGGCACTCTGTGGCCGCCGTACAATGCGCGCATGCCTGGCGTGCTCAAGACCCTGTTCCTGTCCCTCGTTGCCTTGATCGGCGGTGTGCTGTCGCTTGCGCTGGTCAGCAGCGTCGCCAGCTGGCTGCCACCGTTGCTGGGCCTGTCGCCGGACAACAACAGCGTGCAGCTGGGCTGGGATCTCACCTTCAGCGTGCTCGGTGGCATCGCCGGGGTTTCCTTTGCCACCTATTACGCGCCCTGCTGGCCGCGATCGCACGGCTTCTCGATCTGGTCGCTGGTCGCGCTGGGCTGTGGCTACGCCATGTGGACGGCGGGTGCGGATTTCCCGTTCTGGTTCGTCATTTCACTGCTGGCGTCGCTGCCGTTGCAACTGCTGGCCGGCTGGTGGTTCGGCCGTCGCGCCTCGCGCGATCCGCGCTGAGCGCATGCAGGTAGTGCCGGCCGCTGGCCGGCAACCTCGGCCATCCTGCCGTTGCCGGCACTACCGCTTCAGCGACGGCAGCGTCTGCTTCAACTGCGCGATGCCCTGCCATGGGTCACTCTTCAGGCGTTGCGCCCTCGCCAGCGCCTTGCCCATGGAAAATGCGTCGGCGGCACTGATACGAGCCAGTTCATCCCAGCGCAGCGGTACTGCCACACCGGCGGAATCGCGCGCACGCAACGACCACGAACACACACTGGTGGCACCCCGCGTATTGCGCAGCCAGTCGATGAAAATGACGCCGCCACGCTTGGCCTTGCTCATTGTGGCCACGTAGCGGTCCGGCGCCCGCTCCGCCATCGCCCGGGCGAACGCCTCACAGAACGCCTTGGCCTGTTCCCAGTCGGCCTTGGGCCGCAGCGGCACCACCACGTGCACGCCCTTGCCACCGGACAGCCGCACGAAACTCTTCAGGCCGACTTCCTGCAGGCGGTCACGGACATCACGCGCAGCGGCTTTCACCTCCGCCCAGCCCACCCCTTCACCGGGATCGAGATCGAACACCAAGCGATCCGGGTGCTCGGGATCGGCCACGGTTGCGCCCCACGGATGCAGCTCCAGTGTGTTCATCTGCACCAGTTGCAGCAGGCCCCGCACATCGTCGATGTAGACGTAGTCCTCGCGGCCGCTCTTCTGCTGCAGGGGCACCGCGTGCACGGCATCCCCCAGGCCGGGGCCATGGTGCTTCTGGAAGAAGCAGTCCTTGCCCACGCCATCCGGGCAGCGCAGCAGTGACAAGGGCCGCCCGGCAATTTCGGGCAGGATCCAGCGCGCCATGCGCTGGTAGTAGTCCGCCACGTCGCCCTTGCTGAGCTTCTGCCTTGGGAACACCACCCGCTCCGGATGGGTTATCTGGACCTCGCCCCCGGCTTCAGCACTCGATACGGCCACTCCCAGGTCCTCCTTCTGCTTGTCGATGCGCAGCCGCTTGAAACTGGACTGGCGCAGCAGGCCTTCCTTGCCCCAGCCACGGAAGGCCACTTCCGCCACCGTCACCGGCTTCACCCAGCGAACGCTGGCGGCGCGGAACGGCACATGCGCCGGCAGCTGCAGCACAGGCGTCTTCACCGCCAACGGCTGCAGCGCCTTGTGCAGCGCGCGCAGGCTCTCGTCGTCGAAGCCGGTGCCGACCCGCCCCACATAGCGCAATCCGCCGTTGTCCGGCGTGGCGAGAAGCAGCGAGCCGAACCCTACCCGGGAGCCCTTCGGTGCCGTGTAGCCGACAATCGCGAACTCGTCGGTGTCTTCATGCTTCACCTTCACCCAGCTGCGTGCACGGGTGTTCACGTAGGGCGCATCCACCTGCTTGCTGACGATACCTTCGAATCCCGCCTTGCCGCTGGCATCGAATACCTGCGGGCCATGGTCGATCACGTGCTCGCTGAAGGCCAGGGTTCCGGGCGTGGGTCCGATGAGATCCTTCAGCAGCGCCTTGCGCTCCAGCAGCGGTGAACGACTGATGTCCACGCCGGCCACACCCGGCAGATCGAACACGATGTAGCGCAACGGTTGCTTCGAACTCCCGTCGATCACACGCTGCAGCGCGGCGAAGTCGCTGCGCCCCTGCTTGTCCAGCACCACCAGCTCGCCGTCCAGGCGCGCATCCCGCACCGGCAGTGCCTGCACGGCCTGTACCACCTCGGGGAAATCACCGGTCCAATCCAGGCCGTTGCGGGAGCGCAGCGTCACCTTGCCTTCGTGCAGATCGGCCAGCAGGCGATAGCCATCCCACTTGATCTCATGCAACCAGCGCGCGCCGTCCGGTGCACTGTCGCGATGATCGGTCAACTGTGGCTTGAAGGCGCGCGGGTAGGGCGTGTCACGCGCGCCGTCCAGGTTCAGCGCTCGCGCATGCCAACGCGCATCGGCCTTGCGGGTCGCCGATCGTGCAGCCGGTGCGGCGCGCGTCGACTTGCCCACCGTGCGCTTGCTCACTGCGGATGTGCGTTTCGGCATGGGGGATTGGAGTAGATCATCTGCTTCGGCATCACGCGCTTCCCCGTCGTCGCGTTTGATCAACAACCACTGTACCTGGCGTCCCTTCATCGCTGTGCGCACCAGCTTCCAGCCGCCAGCCAGGCGTTGCCCATGCAGCACGAAGTCGATCTTTCCCGCTGCCAGTGCCTGCAGTGGATCGCCTTCGCAGGCCCATGTGCCGTGATCGAAGACCTCGACGTGGCCAGCGCCGTAGTGGCCTTCGGGAATATCGCCTTCGAAACCGGCGTAGGACAGCGGATGGTCTTCCACTTCCACGGCCAGCCGCTTGTCACCAACGCGAAGCGAAGGACCCTTCGGCACCGCCCAGCTTTTCAGCACACCGTCCATCTCAAGGCGGAAGTCATAGTGCCGCGAAGTGGCATGGTGCAGCTGTATGACAAAGATCGGCCGCCGCTTCGGATTGCCGTGTGCGGGCGTGTCGTCAGGTTCCGGTGTCTGCCCGAAGCCACCGCCAAGTCGGCGCTTTCGCCGGTACTGGTGCAACGACATGGCTCAACCTGCCTTGCGACGTGCAGCGGTTTTCTTCGCGGCCTTCTTCGTTGCCTTCTTTGCGGCCTTCTTTACCGTCGGCTTGGTGGCTGCTTTCCGCGTTGCCATCTTCTTCGCCGGCGTCCGCTTGTTCGCATCCAGGCTCTTCTGCAGCAGTGCCATGAAATCGACCACGTTGGTGCTGGCGTCCTCACGCGGTGCAGGTTCATCCTCCACCCGGGTGGTACCGCCCTTGGACTTGATGCGCTTGTTCAGCACCTGCTGCAGGCGCTCGCGGAATTCGTCGTGGTACTGCGACGGATCCCAATCACCGGACATCGACTCGATCAACTGCTCGGCCATCGCCGTTTCCTTGCTGCTGATGCGGTAATCGGCGAGCTTTCCGGTGGGCAGCTTGTAATCTTCGGGATCCACCAGTTCCTGCGGATAGCGCAGGATCATCAGCACCAGCGCGTCCGCATGCGGCATCACCGCGCACAGGTATTCGCGGGTACGCACCACCACCCGGGCGATGCCCACCTTGCCGGTACTGCGCAATGTCTCGCGCAGCAGCACGTAGCCCTTTTCGGCCTTCTTGCCGGGCACCAGCAGGTAGGGTTTCTCGTAGTAGCGCGGGTCGATCTGCGCGGCATCCACGAACGATTCCACCTCCACCGCTTCGTGGCTTTCCGGTGCCGCAGACCGGATATCGCCTTCCTCCAGCACGACATAGCTGCCCTTGTCGTACTCGTAGGCTTTGACAATGTCCTTCCATGGCACTTCCTCGCCGGTATCGGCGTTGACCCGCTCGAAGCGGATCGGCTTGCGGTCGCGGGAGTCGAGCATGCGGAACTGCAGATCGACCTTGCGTTCGCCTGACATCAGCGACACCGGCACGTTGAGCAGGCCAAACGACAGCGTGCCGGTCCAGATCGGGCGGGCCATGAGCGTACCTTTGGCGGGGCAGGGCATCCAGCTTCGGATGGGCGGTGTAAACCACCCGTGTCGATACCGTGCACGTGGGTTCTACGGAGAACGGTAGCGCCGGCCGCTGGCCGGCAGAGCTCGCGGCCTGAAGTTTCCTGACGTTGCCGGCCAGCGGCCGGCACTACTGCAGCAACGGCCTCACCGCCACCGCCGGAATATGATCCAGCGCGCGCCAGGCGTCTTCCACCACCGGCCGTGCCTGCGACCAGCTCAACCGCGACTGCCCGCGCATCTGTTCCCAGTGTTCGGCCAGTTCCTCGCACGTATCCGCGGCGTCACCGCGCGGCCAGTCGGCAGCGTGGGTGGTCAGCGCGAAGGCATAGACCGGGCATAGATCGCGCCAGTTGCGGTGGTTCTGCCCGCGACGCTCTTCGTAGTCGCTGAGCATGTACTGCAGGTAGTCCTGCGCCACCGCCTGCGGATCTTCATGGCGGCGCGTGCGGCGTTGTGCGGTGCGCTGGCCGAGCGGATCGAGCAGGGCGTTGAACACGGACGGTGCGGGTCGTTCAAGACGGGGCATGGCCGGCTCCTGCAGCGGGGACGGGTGGGCAGGAATACGCGCGGTGCTGTTACCGGGGGGTGAGCGAGATGTTCATGACGCCGGGTTCGCGGCGGCTTTACCTGTGGCGCGGTGTAGTGGGAGCCCCGAGCGCAGGTAGCCAGACCATGAGCCGAGAGAATTCCCGAGACCCGTTGCGGGAAAACCACCCGCCCATTCCCGGTGAACAGCGCGGCAAGCGCGATGCCGACAATGCCGACTACCGCGGCACCGGTGCACCCTTCTACGACGCCGAGCACGGTGGCGACCATCTGCCGGTGAAGCACGAGGCTGAACAGGCCGCCCAGGACCGCAAGGATGGCGGCGACCGCCATCGCGGCGGCCAGGAAAGCCCGCTCAAGCGTCGCGAACGCAAGCAGCGCGCCAGCGACAACCAGGACGAGGCGCTGGAGGAGACCTTCCCGGCCAGCGACCCGACCTCGCCGTTCGTACCGGCCAAGGCGCCCGACTGACGGGTAGTGCCGGCCGCTGGCCGGCAACCCCCTGACGCCCTGCGCGGCGCGATGCTGGCCAGCGGCCGGCACTACCCAGTCAACGCCAGGACCATTGCAGGCCCACGCTGGCCCGGCGCCCGGGTCCCGGTTCGTAGAAGCGCCCGTTGCCGTCGTTGACGATCACCGAGCCGATGTAGGCCTGGTCCAGCACGTTCTCCAGCCGGGCGAAGGCGCGCAGCTCGCCACCTGGCAGCGTCCAGAGACGACCGGCTTCCAGGTTCAGCAACGCGTAGCCCGGCGCACGTTCGGTGGCCACGTCGTTGACCAAGGTGTCGGTGCTGGCGGCGGCCTCCAGCGCCCACTGCCAGTCGGCCGGGATCCACTGCAGCCGGGCAAACGCCTGCTGGCGCGGTACGCCGGGCAAGCGGCTGCCGGCGGAAACCCAGGTGTTCGAGGTCAGGTACGGCGCACGCACCTGCGCCTGCAGCCAGGTCCAGGCCACCTGCAGTTCCAGCTGTTCTGCCAACGGCTGCCGGTAGCGCAGTTCCACGCCCTGGCGGCGGGTGCGGCCGATGTTGCGATAGGTGCTGCGTCCGCCGATGTTGCTGGCAACTGCCAACTCATCGTTGGTATCTGCGCGGAACAGGCTGATATCGAGCTGGGTTCCGTCCTGTGCATGCCATTTGCTGCCCACCTCCAGGCTGCGGCTGCGCGCCGCCGCCAGATCCAGCGCCAGTCCCGCCTGCCCGTCGGCGCGATACCCCAGTTCGTTGAAGGTGGGCGTCTCGAAGCCACGGCCCACCGCCGCGTGCAGTCGCCACTGCGGGCTGGCCGCGAAGCTGATTCCGGCCACCGGCGTGGTGGCCTGGTAGCGGCGGTGGCCGCTGTCGTCCGGGTTGCGGGCGGTGATGTAGCGATCGTCGGATTCGAAGCGCACGGCGCTGTGACGCACGCCAGCCAGCAATGACCAGCGTGGACTCCACTGCCACCACGCCTGGGCGAACTGATCGACGTTCTGCACGGTGTCGATCTGGTCTCTGCGCAGCCGCCCACGCACGCCGAGAGTGCTGCCGATGAAGTTCTCGTAGCCGGTGCGATGCTGGCGCTGGCGGTCGGCGCTGAGCCCGGCCACCAGATCCAGCGGTCGGCCGGCGAGGTCGCCGCGCCAGCCCCAGCGCGCGTCCAGCCCGCCATAGCCGCCCTCCAGGTCGATCACCCCGCCGGCATGCAACGGGCTGTTGGTCTGAGCTGCCGGCGGGATCGGCAGGTACTGGCGTACCGCGCGCTGGCCGGCATAGCCCACCAGCTGCCAACGCTGCGCCCCGGTTTCACGGGTCCAGCGCAGGCCAGCCTGCTGCTGGCGCACCGATTTACGGGTGTTGTACTGGTGCGCCACGGCGGTGGCCTGGCGCGGATCGGCCGCCACCTGGGCACGGCTCAGGCCCAGCGGGTCCTGCGCATCGGGGGCATCGAAGGCATTGAGCAGCAGCTCCAGCCGCCCCCCGCCGAGATCGCCACCGATACGCGCAGCAAGCGATTCGCGGCGGGCACGGCTGTGGTCGCGCCAGCCATCGGTGCGGAAGTGATTGGCGGCGATGTTGTAATCCAGAACACGGCCGGCACCCTTCAGTTGCGCGCCGACGCTGAGCGTGTTGTCGGCACCCGCGTTGACGCGCAGCCGCCACGGGTCGCCGGCCTGGCCCTGTGCGCTCCAGACCTGCAGCACGCCGCCGGAGGAATTGCCGTACAGCGCCGAGAACGGCCCGCGCAGCACGTCGATCCGTTCGGCACCGAGCAGGCTGGCATGCGACAGCTGGCCCTGTCCGTCGGGCATGGTCGCCGGCACCCCGTCGATCAACACCCGCACCCCACGCACACCGAAGGTCGAGCGCGCACCAAAGCCACGGATCGACAGTTGGGTGTCCTGCGCGAAGTTCTGGCGGTCACGGGCGACCAGGCCCGGGACCCCGGCCAGCGCCTCGGACAGCTGTGCGCCGGCGCCGGGACGCGCGGCGTCGATCCAGACCGTGTCCTGGCTGGCCGGCAGCGCGAACGGGTCGATGCCGGGCACGCGTGCGGCCTGCACCTGCACGCTGGGCAGGGCGGTCGGCGCGGGCTCGGCCAGCGCCGCCCAAGGCGACAACAGCAGGGCAGCGAGCAGCAGGCAATGGCGTCGTGCAGCAGGATTCATGATTCAGGTTGATGGATCAGGCGGCAACGCACGCCATGGTACGGGGCCACAGATGACGATGGCGGCGGCCAGCCCCGGCAGGCTTTGTTACGATGGGTTGTTTCCGGCTGCAAGGCCGCAGACCGCGTAGCGCACTTCCTCCCCCTTTCCGTCTACCGAACGAGTACCGCCGTGTCCTTCTTTGCAAACGTGGAACTGGTCCCAGGCGACCCGATCCTGGGCCTGACCGAGGCGTACAACGCCGACAGCCGCCCGACCAAGGTCAACCTGGGTGTGGGCATCTACTACGACGAGAGCGGCCGCATCCCGCTGCTGCGCGCCGTCAAGCAGATCGAGCAGCAGCTTGCCGCTGACGCCAAACCGCGCGGCTACCTGCCGATCGATGGCCTGCCGGCATACACGCAGGCCACGCGAGAGCTGGTGTTCGGCAAGGACTCGCCGCTGCTGGCCGCCGGCCGCGTCACCACCGCACAGACCGTCGGTGGCAGCGGTGCGCTGCGCGTCGGCGCCGACGTGCTGAAGAAGCTGCTGCCGCACGCCACCGTGGCGCTGAGCAACCCGAGCTGGGAGAACCACCGTGCGGTGTTCAGCGCGGCCGGTTTCGAGGTGCTGGATTACACCTATTTCGACCCGGCCAGCCATGGCGTCGACTTCAACGGCATGCTGGCCGACCTCGGCAAGCTGGAAGCCGGCACCGTAGTGCTGCTGCACGCCTGCTGCCACAACCCCACCGGTGCCGACCTCACGGTCACCCAGTGGAAGCAGGTCGCGCAACTGCTGAAGGACAAGCAGCTGTTCCCCTTCATCGACATGGCCTACCAGGGCTTCGACAAGGGCATCGAGCAGGATGGCGCCGCCGTGCGCATCATCGCCGAAGCCGGCATCGACAGCTTCATCGTCGCCAACTCGTACTCCAAGTCGTTCTCGCTGTATGGCGAGCGCGTGGGTGCGCTGTCGATGGTGGCGCCGACCGCTGCTGACGCCAAGGCCGTGCAGTCGCAGGTCAAGCGTGTGATCCGCACCATCTACTCCAGTCCGTCCACCCACGGTGCCGCGCTGGTGGCCGGCGTGCTGACCAACCCGGAACTGCGCGCGATGTGGGAGCAGGAGCTGACCGAGATGCGCGAGCGCATCCACGCCCTGCGCCAGGGCCTGGTCGAAAAGCTGGCCGCTGCCGGTGCGCCGCAGTTCGGCTTCATCAACGAACAGGCCGGCATGTTCTCCTACTCGGGCCTGAGCCGTGAGCAGGTCGAACGCCTGCGCGACGAGTTCGGCATCTACGCCGTCGGCACCGGCCGCATCTGCGTGGCCGCGCTGAACCGGAACAACCTGGAATACGTCGCCAAGGCCGTGGCCACCGTCGCCAAGGGCTGAAGCAAGGCTGCACGGGTTTGAGAACAAAGGCGCCGAAAGGCGCCTTTGTTTTTGCTTCTGCTTTGCCTCTGCCTTTGCCACACCCTCCGCGCTCGCGGCGAACCCTGAAGCGCAGGGCGAGGTACACCGTGCCCTGTGCCTCCATGAAGGAAGGCGCCACGAGCGCAACGCATCTGGAAACGATTACGCCTTCCCGCGCTCACGCACGCCCCCGCCAGACGGGCGACAATAGGCGTTTTCCCGCTGCCGAGACCTGCCCGCCCATGTCCCGTACTTCGTTGACCCGCTTCCTGATCCAGGAACAGCACGCCGGCCGCATCAATGCCGACCTGCGCCAGCTGATCGCGGTCGTCGCCCGCGCCTGCACCAGCATCTCCATCGCCGTCAGCAAGGGCGCCCTCGGTGGCGTGCTCGGCGACGCCGGCACCGGCAACGTGCAGGGCGAAGCGCAGAAGAAGCTGGACGTCATCAGCAACGAGATCCTGCTCGAAGCCAATGCCTGGGGTGGCCACCTTGCCGCCTGCGCCTCGGAGGAAATGGACCACAGCCAGCCGGTGCCGGACATCTATCCGCGCGGTGATTTCCTGCTGCTGTTCGACCCCCTCGATGGCAGCTCCAACATCGACGTCAACGTCTCCGTCGGCACCATCTTCTCGGTGCTGCGCTGCCCGACCAACGTCGAGCTGCCGGGCGATGACGCCTTCCTGCAGCCGGGCAGCAAGCAGATCGCCGCTGGCTACTGCATCTACGGGCCCAGCACCCAGCTGGTGCTGACCGTCGGCCACGGCACGCACGCCTTCACTCTGGACCGCGAGAAGGGCGAGTTCGTGCTGACCACCGAGAACATGCAGATTCCGGCGGCCACCCAGGAATTCGCCATCAACATGTCCAACCAGCGTCACTGGGAAGCGCCGATGCAGGCCTACGTCAGTGATCTGCTGGCCGGCAAGGAAGGCGCGCGCGGCAAGAACTTCAACATGCGCTGGATCGCCAGCATGGTGGCCGACGTGCATCGCATCCTGACCCGCGGCGGCATCTTCATCTACCCGTGGGACAAGAAGGATCCGTCCAAGGCCGGCAAGCTGCGCCTGATGTACGAAGCCAACCCGATGGGCCTGCTGGTCGAACAGGCCGGCGGCGCCGCCTGGACCGGCCGCGAGCGCATCCTCGACATCCAGCCTGATCAGCTACACCAGCGCGTGCCGGTGTTCCTGGGTTCGCGCGAGGAAGTGGCCGAAGCGGTGCGTTACCACCACGCGCACGACGAAGCGAAGGGCTGACGGCTCAACGCCTGACGGCGGTCATGGCAGTTCGATGACATGACCCCAGGGTGACACCGCGGGCGGCAAACGGCACCATCAAGCCGTTGCCGCCGAAGGAATGCACGCATGCACGAGCAGGGCCCGGTCGATTTCATCGAGGTCATCCACAACGCCGTCCCCAGTGAGGTCTGCGCGGCCATCGTCGAGCGCATGCGTGCCACGCGTGGCCTGCTGCCCGGTGCGGTGGGCAGTGGCGTGTTCCCGGAACTCAAGCACAGCAAGGATCTGCGCATCAGTGGCCTGGACGGCTGGCAGGATGTTGATCAGCAGCTGCAGATTGCGGTGTTCAACGGCCTGCTGACTTATCTACGCCGTTATCCACAGGCGTTGATTGCCCCGCTGATGTTGCAGATCCAGGACAGCAATGGCCAACCGCGACGCCTGTCTGCCGAGGACTTCCCCGACATGCCGCAACAGCAGCTGGCCGACCTGGCCCGCACCTGCCTGCGTCCGGGTGCGATCAACCTGCAGTGGTACGCCGCGGGCGAGGGTGGCTACCCGTACTGGCACTGCGAGCTGTACCCGAAGGATGCGCAGGCCGAGACCCTGCACCGGCATGTACTGTGGACGCTGTACCTCAATGACGACTTCGACGAGGGCGAAACCGAGTTCCTGTTCCAGGGGCGGAAGATCGCGCCGCACACCGGCAGTTTGCTGATTGCGCCGACGGCGTTCACCCACACCCATCGCGGCAATCGGCCACAGGGTGGCGACAAGTTCATCGCCACCAGCTGGATCCTGTTCCAGAGTGCGCAGAAGTTGTTTGGGGGGTGACGCCGAACTGCTCGTCGGCCTTGATGTACAGTCGAGCCATGCTCGACTGATGGCCTCAGAACAACGACCCTTGCGGCGAATCCTTCTTCGGCGGCAGCGGCTTCTGGAACCGGCTGCAATCCAGCTTCGGCCAATGGCTGTTCTGAGCATTGAATCCCAACCGCTTGCGCGCCAGCTTGAAGCGGTTGTTCAGCAGATCGGCATACACACCCTGGCCGCGCATGCGGGTGCCGAACTGGCTGTCGTAGTCCTTGCCACCACGCAGCTGCTGGATGGTACTCATCACGTGCGCGGCGCGATCGGGATGATGGGTATCGAGCCAGTCGCGGAACAGCGGCGCCACTTCCAGCGGCAGGCGCAGCAGCACGTAGCCCGCGGTACTGGCGCCGGCATCGTGCGCAGCCTCCAGCACCGCTTCAAGTTCGCTGTCGTTGATCCACGGAATCACCGGCGCCACCATGACTCCCACCGGGATACCCGCGTCATGCAGGCGCTTCATCGCGCGCAGCCGCGCATGGGGCGCTGATGCACGCGGCTCCAGCTTCGCGGAGAGATGCGGGTCCAGCGAGGTCACCGAGAAATGCACGCTGACCAGGTTCTCCGCCGCCAGCGGCGCGAGCAGATCGATGTCGCGCTCGACCAGTGCGTTCTTGGTGATCAGCGAGAACGGATGCCTGGTCTCCAGCATCACTTCAATCAGCTGGCGGGTGAGCTTGAACTTGCGTTCGATCGGCTGGTACGCATCGGTGTTGATGCCCAGCGCGATCGGCTGCGGCACGTAACCGGGTTTCGACAGTTCCTTGCGCAGCAGCTGAGGCGCATTGGTCTTGGCGAACAGCTTGGTCTCGAAGTCCAGGCCAGGTGACAGGTTCAGATAGGCATGGGAAGGGCGCGCGAAGCAGTAGGAACACCAACACTATATGTGTTCGAGGAAAAGTGTTCAGCACTGCGTCCCCTACGGCGGCTTCCCTACAGACTACCTGCGGAGTTCCGTCCTCTTGTATTCCAGCCCAAGGCGGTAAAGGGTAGGTTAGCCGGGCATTGCGACTACCCCCAGACTTGAGGCTCTGCGAGCAGGCCAATTCAGGATGAATTCTTCCTGCTCCGCAGTCTCCACTGCACCAGGGCGCACCGAGCGCACCTTAGCGATCGCATCGATGCCGTCTGGAGCGCAGCCCGTGTCAATGAGAAGCATCGACGCCACGGTCCCCGCTCGCCCTAGGCCTCCTTTGCAGTGCACCACGATCCTGCTTCCGGACAAGAGCTCGGCTGCGAACTGGGGTCCTGTGGATTGCCATGGCAGAAGCAGCCGTGCATCAGGAGCCGCACCATCCTTAATCGGTAGGCCGTGCCACATCAAGCCATGCGCTTTGGCACGCTCTGCCAAGGAGGTAATTCGTAGCTCTTCGAACTCCCACGGCTCAATCAACGTGATCAGATGCTGTGCTCCCCACGCGACTATCGACGCCAGATCGATATCCAAGTCTCGGGCCCAAGACCCCGTCATTGCGACGTCCTGATATTTTCCCGGTGCAAAGGTAACGCCGATCGCACCGCCATTCACGCCGATAGGCAGCGTCGCAATCTGCAGTGGATGAGAATTACTTGTTCTGCTCACCTGCGCTCTCCGAAATCAATGGCCCTGTTGGGCGAGAAGCGAACGCTGCGCCCTTTTAACCTGAAAGTCCAACGGTGAGCCTAGTGGTACGGATATGGTCTTACTGAATCCCATAAGCAGCGCAGAATCGCCCAACGCCTGAGAGAGGGGCCAGGCCCCATTCGACGTTGGAACGAGCCTGGAGGACGCGGTTCCAGAGAGCAGTGAGGCCCAGTTCCAGCCTCTGGCCGGCACCATCCTTACTGGGCGGCCGCTATCGGCCAGAAGCGGCAGCAGGCGCGGCGATACCTGAGGCAATGCGATCTGATCGGAGTGGGCTTAAGCGACGCCCTCCCTCGAGCGCCAAGCCATAACTGGATCAGGGGGGGCTCCAACTCAGGGCTCTCGACAACTCAGCTTGACTGCCTCTATTCTTCCTTTCATGTCCGCCTTCTCGGCCCGCCACCGTCGACTCATCCGGTTCAGCCTTTTCGTGCTGATGCTGTTGAGCGTCGTTGTTCGGCCGATCGTGATCCAACAGGAGCTCCATACTGCCGAGCACGACATCGCTGCAACGGCAGAGCACGGGCACTCACACGGTCCTGGAACTGGCGACAACGTAGATCCGAAGCATGCATCGGGCGTGCACAGCGTCCTTCACCAGGCCGATGTGAGCTTTGCCGGCATGCTGGTGTCTTCGAATCTGAACCTAGCAACTGTTCCGCCGGCATCTTTACTGCCCGGCCTGCACTCCGTCGATGAGCCCTCTGGTCATCGCGGCTCGCCATTCAGACCTCCGATCGTCTGACGACACCTGCCGCGCTGTAGCGGCCTGAGCGCGCTGTCCACCCAATGTTGGCCGGCAGCGCGTCGTCATGACCATCGTCGGAGATTTTCCGTGAAATTACGTAGTTTGTGGGCGCTCGCCATAGCCGGCGCCTACGGTGTGGCCGTGCCTGGCCATGCCGCTGAAGTGCTGCGCTTGGAGGATGTGGTCGCCCGCGCCCTCGGCACCCATCCCAGCGTCCAGGCAGACACCGCTCGACTGGAAGCTGTCAGAAGCCGGGCGGGCCGGGAGGCATTGCCTACGCCGCTCGTGCTGGGCGGCGAGCTTGAAAACGTGGCTGGCTCAGGCGGCCTGAGCGGCCTAGACGCCGCCGAATCCACCTTCCGCATCTCCAAGGTTCTAGAACTGGGTGGGAAGCGGGCTGCGCGCCAAGCGCTCGGCGGCGCCGAGGTGGACGCTGCCCGAAGCGAAGCGGACGTCACCCGTATCGCTATCGCAACTTTGGCCGCAGGGCGTTTCGTCGACGTGCTGGCCGCCCAGGAGCATGTCGAGCACGCCGAAGAGCGCATCAAAATGGCCAGCGCCATGCGCCGTGAAGTGGCCCGTTGGGTCGCGGCCGCCCGCAATCCCGACTCGGACCTGAGATCCGCCGAGATCGCCCTGCTCGATGCCGAGCTGAAGCGGGAGCAGGCATTGCAGGCTCTGGAAAGCGCGCGAATGTCGCTGGCTGCCACGTGGGGGGCGCCAAGTCCGGATTTCGGCTCGGTTGCAGGGGATACCGCGGTCCTTCCCCCTCTGGATGATTTTGATGATCTGAGCCGGCGCCTCGCCACGACACCACAACAGCGCGCCTTGGACGCTCAAGCCGGAGTTATAGATGCAAGGAGGGAGATCGCCCGCGCTAGCGCCAAGCCGGATGTCAGCGTTGGCCTCGGCATCCGCCGACTGGAAGCCACCAAGGACAGCGGCCTGGTGATGTCCGTCTCCGTCCCGTTGGGGAGCCGTCGGCGATCGGACTTCTCCGTGGCTGAAGCGGACTACGAACTCACCTCTCTCAAATACCGGCGCCAGGCGCAGATGCTGGAAATGCGTCAGGAGCTGTTTGGCATCTACCAACAGCTCAAGCAAGCGCAATCGGAAGTGGAGTCAGTGCGCCAGCGTCAGTTGCCAAAGGCCCAGCAGGCCTTTGATCAGAGCCGCAGGGGCTTTGAGGAAGGACGCTTCTCCTTCCTGGTACTCAGCCAGGCTCAGCAAAGGCTCTTCGATCTTCGCGAACGGGAAGTCGAAGCCGCCGCGCGCTATCTCCGTCTCCTGGTCGAGGCCGACCGCCTCACCGCTTCTGCCTTGGACATTCGCCCATGAACCGATACGTATTCCTGATCCTGCTTCCAATTGCCCTGGCTGCGTGCGGTGGCAACGAATCGTCGCAACGAGCAAAGCCAGAGGACACTGCTGCGACCGCAGGCGACTATGAGCGAGGGCCGCATCGCGGTCGCATGCTTCGCGACGGCGACTTCGCCCTTGAAGTAACTGTTTACGAAACCAATACCCCGCCTCATTTCCGGCTGTATGCCTATCGCAACGACAAACCGCTGGCACCTGGAGAAGTCAAAGCGACGATACAACTCAAGCGTCTGGACGGCGAAGTCAACAACTTCAGCTTTATTCCAGAGAAGGACTACCTGGTCGGCAGCGGGGAGGTGGTCGAGCCGCATTCCTTTGATGTCAAAGCCGATGCGGTGGTGGGTGGAAAGAACTACGCCTGGTCTTACGCCTCCTATGAAGGGCGCACCACGATAGATCCGAAAGCCGCTGCCGACGCAGGTGTCGTGGTCGAGTCCGCCGAACCGGGGACCATCCGGGACACCGTTTCCCTCATGGGCAACGTCGCGGTCGACACCGGCCGATTTGCTGCGGTCAAGGCACGCTTCCCTGGCGTGGTCCGCAGTGTGGCGGTCGAGATGGGACAACGCGTCTCGGCTGGTCAGACGTTGGCCACAGTCGAGGGCAATGACAGCATGCGGACCTACTCCGTCACGGCACCTTTCAGTGGAGTCGTACTCGCGCGCAGCACGTCGGTAGGCGATGTCGCTGCCGACAACACGCTGTTTGAAATTGCCGACCTTTCGGAGGTCTGGGTGGACCTGCGTGCGCTGGGAAGCGATGCCGAGCGACTGTCGCCAGGCCAGATGGTGACCATTCGCTCGGCAACAGGCGGTTTGGAAGCAACGGGAAAGCTGCAGGGCATCCTTCCGTTGGCCAGCGCTGGCCAGACCGTGGTGGCACGTGTGGCCCTTACCAACAGCGAGGGCAGGTGGCGACCAGGAATGGCCGTATCCGCCGAAGTCGTCATCGCGGAAACGGAGGTTCCATTAACAGTAAAGGAATCGGGCCTGCAGCGTTTTCGGGACTTCACCGTGGTATTCGCCCAAGTGGGCAACAGCTATGAGGTGCGGATGCTTGAACTGGGTAGGCGCGATGGCGATCGCGTGGAGGTACTGAAAGGGCTTAAGCCGGGAACCCGGTACGTTTCCGAGCAGAGCTACCTGATTCGTGCCGACATCGAAAAGTCCGGCGCAAGCCACGACCACTAAGGACGCACCATGCTAGAGCGAATCATTCGCGCGTCTATCGCGCACAGATGGCTTGTGCTCCTTCTGGTCCTGGCCCTCTCAGGCCTTGGGATCTGGAACTACAGCAAGCTTCCCATCGACGCCGTTCCTGACATTACCAATGTCCAGGTGCAGATCAACACCGAAGCTCCGGGCTACTCACCGCTGGAGGCCGAGCAACGGGTCACCTTCCCGGTCGAAACAGCGTTGGCCGGGTTGGCAAAGCTGGAACACACCCGTTCCATCTCACGCTACGGCCTGTCTCAGGTCACGGTCGTGTTTGAAGATGGCACAGATATCTACTTCGCCCGTCAGCAGGTCGCAGAGAGACTTCAGCAAGCGGGATCCCAATTGCCCGTGGGACTAAAGCCAAGCCTTGGACCGGTAGCGACGGGCCTGGGTGAGATCTTCATGTACACCGTGGAAGCGGAGTCCGGTGCTGAAGAGACGTGGACACCAATGGCGCTTCGTACGCTGCAGGACTGGGTGATCCGACCGCAGATGCGCCACTTGAAAGGCGTAACCGAGGTCAACACCGTCGGAGGCTATGTTCGCCAGTTTCACATCACGCCGGACCCGAAGAAGCTCCAAGCATACGGACTGACGCTGCAGGATGTGCTCGAAGCCGTGGCCCGCAGCAACACTAACGTGGGTGCCGGCTACATCGAGAAAAGCGGTGAGCAGTACTTGGTACGCGTGCCGGGCCAAGTGGCCGACATGGCGGGTTTGCGCAAGATCGTAGTGGCTAACCGTGATGGCATGCCATTGCGTGTTGGCGATCTGGCAGAAGTTGTAGAAGGCACCGAACTTCGTACAGGCGCGGCAACCAAGGATGGCAACGAAGTGGTCCTTGGTACGGCGTTCATGCTCATCGGCGAAAACAGCCGGGACGTGGCTCAGCGAACCGCGGCCAAGCTCAAGGACATCGACGCTACGCTGCCTGACGGCGTTCGGGCGCATCCTGTGTATGACAGAACCGAACTGGTGGATCGGACCATCGAGACGGTGAAGAAGAACCTCCTCGAAGGCGCCTTGCTCGTCATCGCGGTGCTCTTCCTGCTTTTGGGCAATCTTCGTGCGGCACTGATCACTGCGGCGGTCATTCCATTGACGATGCTGCTGACGATCACAGGCATGGTCCAGAATCGCGTCTCTGCGAATCTGATGAGCCTGGGCGCACTGGATTTTGGCTTGATCGTCGATGGGGCAGTCATCATCGTAGAGAACTGCCTGCGTCGCTTTGGCGAGCGGCAACACCTTCAGGGCCGTTTGTTGACTCGGGAAGAACGATTTTCCTTGGCGGCAAGTGCCAGTGCAGAGGTGATCAGGCCAAGCCTGTTCGGCCTTTTCATCATCGCGGCGGTCTACATCCCGATCTTTGCCCTCTCCGGCGTGGAAGGGAAGATGTTCCACCCGATGGCGCTTACCGTGGTCATCGCGCTTACCGGTGCCATGGCACTGTCCTTGACATTCGTACCTGCCGCTGTGGCTCAGTTCGTAACGGGAAAGGTTTCGGAGAAGGAAACCAAAGCCATGCGCCGAGTCACCAACGTGTATGGCCCGATGCTTGAGCGTGCCGTCAATGCACGCAAGGTAGTGGTGGCCTCTGCTGCGGTGCTCACCGTCCTGGCGGGCCTGCTTGCAAGTCGCCTCGGCACCGAGTTCATTCCGAACCTGGATGAGGGCGATATCGCCTTGCATGCGCTTCGAATTCCAGGGACCAGCTTGACCCAGGCGATCGGCATGCAACGTCAGCTGGAAGCGGCGATCAAACAGTTCCCCGAGGTAGATGAAGTCGTCGCAAAGATCGGCACTGCCGAGGTGGCCACCGATCCCATGCCCCCCTCCGTAGCCGACACCTTCATCATGCTCAAAGATCGGGACCAATGGCCTGATCCGCGCAAGCCGAAGGCACAGCTTGTTGCCGAGCTCGAGAAAGTGGTTCGCGCCATTCCTGGCAACAACTATGAGTTCACCCAGCCGGTGCAGATGCGGATGAACGAGCTCATTGCGGGCGTTCGGGCTGAGGTTGCTGTCAAGCTGTACGGCGACGACCTGGAGCAACTGGCAACCATCGGCAGCCAGGTAGAGAACGTTGCCAGTGAGATCCAGGGAGCGGCCGACGTGAAACTTGAGCAGATCACCGGTCTGCCATTGATGACGATCACGCCGGACCTGGATGCACTTGCACGATACGGCGTAGCCATTGACGACGTGCAGAAGACCATCTCGGTGGCGCTGGGAGGTGAATCGGTCGGCCAGGTGTTCGAAGGCGATCGGCGCTTCGATATCGTGGTTCGTCTGTCGGAGAACCTTCGCCAGGACGTCCGGACACTGGCGTCACTACCTGTGGCCGTCGCGCCCGGGGTGAGCACAGGCCAAGAGCGCAGCTTCGTGCCGCTGGGCCAGTTGGCCAAGGTCGAGATCGCGCCTGGTCCGAACCAGATCAGCCGTGAGAATGGTAAACGCAGGGTGGTGATCACAAGCAATGTGCGCGGGCGCGACTTAGGGTCCTTTGTCGAGGAGTTGCGCACCAAGGTCGGACAGGAGGTCCAGCTGCCGGAAGGGTACTGGATCGAGTACGGCGGCACGTTTGAGCAGTTGATCTCGGCAAGCAAGCGGCTGTCCGTCGTCGTGCCAGTGGTTCTGGTGATGATCTTCGGATTGTTGTTCATGGCATTCGGCTCAGGGAAGGACGCTGCGATCGTATTCAGTGGCGTGCCGCTTGCACTGACCGGGGGCGTGGTGGCGCTGTGGCTGCGCGACATTCCCATGTCCATCTCCGCAGGTGTGGGCTTCATCGCTCTTTCGGGCGTTGCCGTGCTCAATGGCCTGGTAATGATCAGCTTCATCAAGAACCTGCGGGAAGAAGGCGTCCCCCTGCACAAGGCTGTCACCGAAGGTGCTCTTACCCGCCTCCGGCCAGTCCTGATGACGGCCTTGGTGGCGAGTCTGGGCTTCCTTCCTATGGCCCTGAACGTCGGTGCTGGCGCGGAAGTTCAGCGTCCGCTCGCCACTGTTGTTATCGGCGGAATCATCTCTTCAACGCTGCTGACACTTCTCGTGCTGCCGGCGCTGTATCGATTGGTTCACCGCGAAGATTCTGTTCTGGAAAGTCGCTCCTCATGAACCACCCGTCCCCTTTCTGCACAAGGAACTTGTCTTTGACTTCTTCCAACAAGCTCTTTGCTTGGCTTTCGATGCTTGCCGCAGTCCTCCTGCCGTTTGCGGCGTTCGCGCACGGTGTAAGCGAGGGAGACCAGGCCTTCCTTGAAGAAAGCACCGGTAGGCAACTGATCGCGTTTACCTACCTTGGCGCCAAGCACATGGTGACTGGATACGACCACCTTCTATTTCTGTTCGGGGTGATCTTCTTCCTATACCGCATGCGGGACGTGAGCATCTACGTCACCTTGTTCGCCATTGGCCACAGCACGACGCTGCTGCTCGGCGTGCTCGGCGGCTTTCATGTCGACGCCTATCTGGTCGACGCGATCATCGGTCTCTCGGTGGTCTACAAGGCCTTGGACAACATGGGCGCGTTCAAGCGGTGGTTCGGCGTGCAACCCAACACCAAGATTGCAGTCCTTGTCTTCGGCTTCTTCCACGGCTTCGGCCTGGCCACGAAGCTTCAGGACTTCTCGCTATCGCCGGACGGGCTGGTCCCCAACATGCTTGCGTTCAACGTGGGCGTTGAGCTCGGCCAACTTCTGGCGCTTGCCGGCATCTTGATCGTGATGGGCTTCTGGCGTCGGCTGCCTTCCTTCAACCGCCAGGCCTACGGCGTGAACACCATCTTGATGACGGCCGGCTTCGTGCTCATCGGCATGCAGCTCACCGGCTACTTCGCTTCCTGATTTCTGACCGAGACCCATCATGTCAATCACTATCAATCAACCACTTCCCACGACTGGCCGCCTGCTGAAGTCGACCCTTGTCGCTGCCGCCATTGCCGGCGCGCTTCTCGTTACGGCCGTTCTGCCGGCGGAGTACGGCATTGATCCCACCGGGATCGGCCGAGCGCTGGGCCTGACTGCCCTGGCAGACGGCGGAAGCACCGCCGCAGACCCGGCTACGCCGACGTCCTCGACAGCATCGGACGCAGCGACCACCTTGGCGGAAAAGGCTGCGGCTGCGTTCGGGGCGAACAAGGGGCAATCGCTTGATCCAGCCGCGGTATCGCTCACCAACGGTGAGCTTCGCCAGGACGCGATGACGATCACGCTGGAGCCGGGGAAAGGCAAAGAGGTCAAATCCCACATGGCTGCTGGCGCGGGAATTCTGTTCAGCTGGAAGGCGACCGGTGATGTAGCAGTCGATATGCATGGTGAGCGGCCCGACGTGAAGGGTGCATGGACCAGCTACGCCGTCGAAGCTGCGCAGCGGGAGGCGCACGGCACCTTCGTCGCGCCATTTGAAGGAACTCATGGGTGGTACTGGCAGAACCGAAGCGACACGCCGGTGACCGTGAGCATCGAACTTGTGGGCTACCAAGCCGACATCTATCAGCCGTAACACCCGGCACTTCGCCGACCCAACCCGAGGAGAAACAACATGAAAACTCATAGCGCAGTAATTGCCGGCCTGCTTTTCAGCATGTCCCTTTTCACCACGGCATCCGCTCATGATCCTGCCCTCCATGCCGATCCGGCTCCCCCGGCTGCTCCCAAGGCCAAGCCGACGACTTGCGAACAGCTTGCCGACCGTTCGAAGTACAAGGTGGACCTCAAGGATGCCCAGACCAAGGCGCTGAAGGAACGTTGCGACGCACAGGCAGCTCCGAAGAAGAAGTAAATCCACTCGGATTTAGCCAACGACCCTGCCATTCCGGCGGGGTCGTCACCTCGACCCGAACAGTGGTGGGCGTACACTCCGCCTGTCTGCCGCCTCTGCCCTGAATCCGGGCAAAAGGGCGCACACGGGTTGGTGCCGTCAGAACGTTGCTACCAGGACAATCCCATGCTCGAAGTACTGAGTCACCCGGCGTTTCGGCGCCTGTTTGGTGCCCAGATAGTCGCCCTGGTCGGAACCGGCTTGGCGACTGTCGCCCTTGCCCTCCTGGCCTACGACCTCGCTGGCAGCCAGGCCGGAGCGGTGTTGGGCACCGCGCTGGCGATCAAGATGGTCGTGTACGTGACCTTGGCGCCCGTTTCAGGAGCGTTGGTCCCTGCACGGCTGCGCAAGCGGGTGCTGATCGCACTCGATCTGGTTCGTGCGGTTGTGGCGGTCTGCCTGCCCTTCGTCACCGAGATCTGGCAGGTGTATGTCCTCATCGCTGTGCTGCAGTCGGCATCGGCATGTTTCACGCCGCTGTTTCAATCCACCATCCCCGAAATTCTTCAAGAAGAGCGTGATTACACCCGTGCGCTCTCACTTTCCCGATTGGCATATGACCTTGAAAGCCTGCTGAGCCCGGCGCTTGCTGCCGCACTGCTGACGATCATTAGCTTCCACGGGCTGTTCGCTGGTACCTCGGTAGGTTTCATCCTCTCGGCGCTGCTCGTCGCGTCCACCACCTTCCCGGCCCTCGCTGCGGTCTCTTCCAAGGACGGTCCCTATGCCCGAGCCATCCGTGGAATGCGAATCTACCTCCGCACACCGCGATTGCAGGGCCTGCTCGCGTTGAACCTCTGCGCCGCAGCCGGCGGCGCGATGGTGTTCGTCAATACGGTGGTTATGGTCCGCACCGTTCTGGGCGGGGCGGAGGAGCAGGTTGCATGGGCGCTGGCGGCCTTCGGAGGCGGGTCCATGCTGGTCGCACTTCTTCTTCCGAAGGTTCTCGACCGCATTTCGGACCGGACAGTAATGTTGGCTGCAGGACTGTTCATGTCAGTTGTCCTGGTTACCTTCCTTGGCGTCTGGTTTGCCCTGAAGGGACATCCCGGGTGGACGGCGGTCATTCCGGCCTGGACGCTGCTGGGCATGGCGTATGCCGGCTTGGTTACCCCCGGCGGGCGGCTGCTGCGGCGTTCGGCTGAGTCCGCCGATCTACCATTCCTCTTCGCTGCCCAATTTTCCCTATCGCATGTTTGCTGGTTGATCGCCTATCCACTCGCCGGGTGGGTTGGTGCGCGCTACGGCTTGCATGTTGCCTTGGCCGCCTTGGGGATTCTGGCCACACTCGGTTTGGTCGCCGCGTGGCGCAGATGGCCGGCGCACGATCCAGAGGAGATAGCGCATAAGCACGAACATCTTGCTGAGGACGACCCGCACCTCTTGGCACACCGAGACGTGGATGGCACGCACCGTCACCGGTTTGTCATCGATCAACTTCACACACGCTGGCCAGGCTGACCAAGGCGCCAGGCGGGCGGCGAGCACGGAGCTACCTACTTGCGAGTTTGGTCGCAGACGTACAAGTCCATGTCGACGTCATATCGACACGCGCGCCCACATTCGTAAGATCCCACTTCCTGCGCCCCTGGCAGTGGAGGGCTATTTCTCAGGGCGGCTATTGCAGCCGCCTGGCAATGCTCGAAGGTGTCGTAATCGCCATAAACAGCGTGACGGACTTCCTGAGTGGACGCCCCGGGCGGATAGACAAAGGCAGTCCAGCGCCCCTGGGACCCGCCGCAAGAAACCGCGACTATGGCGACGCCGACGGTTAAGGTTGTCCGACCGATGTCCATGGCCGAATCCTAGCACCGCCGCGCGCCGGGCGGACACCAGCTCAAGCCTATTCAGCTTCGCGAACCAATTTCCTTCGCTCAGGGAAGTCCGCTGTTGGCGATGAACGGACCTCCGTCGCCTGCAAGCGGGCAGGTGACCACGGAAGAAGCGACCTGGAACCGCTCTCTCAGTGTTGCCGCGTTACAGGTTAGGGAAGTTCGCGAAGCAGCTCGGCGTGGCGCCAAGTTCCACCAATGAGCCAATGACTGGCAGAACGCTTTAGGGCTAGGATTGCCTCAGGGGCGTAGTAGGAGTTGGTGTCAGTCTGCGTCCTACACGGACCGTTGACCAAGCCTCTTACAGGACGCCCCATGCCTCGAATTCGCCATTTGGCCATTCGGAACTTTCGATCCATCAAGGCGCTCGACTGGTCGCCCGCCCCGGGCATCAACTGTTTGATCGGTCCTGGCGATAGTGGCAAGTCCACCATCCTCGATGCCATCGACCTGTGCTTGGGTGCTCGACGAAGCATTTCCTTCGGCGACATGGACTTTTTTGACCTCGATGTCTCAGAGCCCATTCGTATTGCCGTGACATTCGGGGAACTGCCGGCATCGCTGATGGACATTGATGTCTATGGCGACTTCTTGCGAGGATTCGATTCGGTATTTGACACCCTAGAAGACGAACCCGCCGCGGGGTTGGAGACAGTGCTTACGCTGCTGCTTCAAGTCGGGGCGGACCTTGAGCCCAGCTGGACGCTGATCTCCGATAGGTCGCTTCAACAAGGCTTGGAACGAAGCCTGCCTTGGAAAGAACGCATCGTGTTAGCTCCGGCACGCATCGGCAGCTTTACAAGCTCCAACTTATCTTGGAGCCGCGGGTCGGTGCTCAACCGGCTAACAGACGAGCGCGCAGAATTGGGAGCCCAGCTCGCTCTAGCAGCGCGTCAGGCGCGCGCCAACTTTGGCGCTCAAGCATCGCCCCACCTGAGTCAGACACTCGGAATCGTCCGGACAACTGCCCAGAGCCTTGGAGTTGACGTCGGATCGATGCCGCAGGCCTTACTCGACTCGCACTCCGTCTCCATCGGCGAAGGCGCCATCGCGCTTCACAGCGAGGCAGGCATCCCCCTTCGGTCCCTTGGTACGGGTTCTTCTCGACTCTTGGTGACGGGACTTCAACGGGCCGCGGCGGAGTCAGCGCCGATTGCCTTGGTGGATGAGGTGGAATATGGGTTAGAGCCCCATCGGCTCATGCGGCTGCTGGATTCCTTGGGAGCCAAGGAGACGCCGCCGCCTCTCCAAGCGTTTCTCACAACACACTCCCCTGTGGCACTTCGTGAGCTTTCAGGTGAGCAGCTGCTTGTAGTTCGGCCACGACCGGCTGGCCATGTCGTCATTTCCGCTGGCTCGACCGACGAGATTCAAAGCACGCTGCGCACTGACCCGGAGGCCTTTCTGGCGAAGTCTGTGATTGTGTGCGAGGGAGCAAGCGAGGTAGGGTTTGTGCGTGGCCTCGATCTATGGGGGGTAGCCAGCAAAGAATCCTCTTTCTTGGCTTTAGGTGGTGCATACGTCAATGCAGGCGGAGGCACTCCGGACAACGCTTTTGCCCGAGCGACTGCGCTTATGGATCTGGGTTACCGAGTCCTCGTCTTCATAGACGCTGACAAACCTGCCGCTCCAGGTGTTGCAGAAGCATATCTTCAATCAGGCGGCAGCCTCGTGACTTGGCGGGCAGGAATGACGTTGGAGGACGAGCTGTTCCTCTGCCTTCCTGACACATCGATTGATGCCCTGCTCCTGAAGGCTAAAGAGCGTGTTGGCGAAGATCTTATGAACCAACAGCTGGTTGCCAAATCGAACGGTCTAACAACTTTGGCGTCCATCGAAGCGCTGAGGCCGAATTCACCCTATCCGCCTGATATTCGCGTACTGCTTGGCGAAGTCTCCCGTATCAAAAAGAATAGCTGGTTCAAGTCGCTTACGACTTACCAGTCAATCGTCCTGGATATCGTCTCTCGGGGCTACGCAAACGCGGACGCTAGCTTCAAGGCAGTAGTAGACCAACTCTGGGCCTTTACCCGTGCTGCCTGAAATCGATCTGCTAGCTATCCAACGCGGATCGATCACCGCCCCAGCAGGATGCGGCAAAACCCAGCTGATTGCCGAGGCGCTGGCATCCCACTCTGGGAACAGACCGATCCTTGTTCTGACTCACACAAATGCTGGCGTCACCGCGTTGAGGACACGCTTGAAACGCGCGGGGGTGCCCAGCTCTGCCTATCGGCTGTCGACGATTGATGGATTCGCTATGCGTCTCATCGCCAAGTTCCCGGCGCGCAGTGGCCATCATCCCCAACTCTTGGAGCTCAACAACGCGGGTAGCGACTACCCCGCGATCCGTGAATCATTCCGGCAACTCTTGGACTCGGGGCATATCGCTGCACCCATCGCAGCCACTTACGCCCGGCTTTTGGTTGACGAGTATCAGGATTGCAGCACCGTTCAGCACTCCATCGTGTCCACCCTCGCTGCGCTTTTGCCCACGTGCGTCCTCGGTGACCCTCTGCAGGCCATCTTCGGATTTGGCGGAAATCGGCTGGTTCACTGGGAACAAGACGTTCAATCGTCCTTCCCAGCAGCGGGTAGCCTTCGAACCCCTTGGCGCTGGCAAATTGCAGGTAATGAAGAGCTGGGCCAGTGGCTGCTATCCCAAAGGCATGCTCTTACGGCCGGCTTACCCATTGATCTAACTACGGCTCCGTCATCCGTTCGTTGGATCCAGCTGGTTGCCGGTAGTGAAGTGCAGCAAAGATTGACTGCGGCACGGACCAATGCGCCTGGTAGCCAAGGAACGGTTCTGGTAATTGGCGAGTCCATGAATGTTCAATGCCGCCACCAACTCACCAGCCAAACGCCTGGGGCAATGGCGGTAGAAGCCGTGGACATGCGAGACCTCGTCAACTTCGCCAGGCAATTCAATCTTCAGGCTCCTAGTGCGCTGCAAGACTTGGCCACCTTCTCCGCTCTCATGATGACGGGCGTCGGCACGGCGAATCTAGTGACGCGTGTCGGTACCATTCGTAGAGGGAGAGCCAGGACACCTCCAACTCCTGTAGAAGCTGAGGCAGTCGCCTTTGAGTCCGAGCGGACCATGACGCGCGCCTTGCGGCTGGTGGACGCTTTGGCCGAACAGACAGGCACTCGGGTCTATCGGCCCGAGATTCTGCACTGCTGTCGATCAGCCATGCGAAGCGTTATCAACGGAGAGCAAGATCTATTAGGAGCCGCACTTCATGCCCGCGAGCGAAATCGTCACCTCAGCCGCCCCATTGCGCGCAGAGCAGTCGGCAGCACTCTCCTTCTGAAAGGTCTCGAGGCAGACATTGCCGTGGTCCTCTATCCGGAGAGCATGAGCGTGCAGAACCTCTATGTAGCCCTCACGCGTGGTGCGAAAGGGCTGGTGATCTGCTCCAGTACCCCAACGCTGACCCCGACCCCATAGCCTCAACCTAACCATTCTGCGCCCTATCAGGCACGAAGCTTTGCGGCGCTTCATCATTGCAATGGTCACAATGGACCTTGTCCCAAAGTCGTTGCTGAACATCTGGGTCTGAAGAACGTGGGTCTCGCCGGGCAGCGACTGCATCAGGATTGATTTCAAGGTTCTCCTTGTCCCACCTAGATGATTGGGCGGCGAAGGTGGCGTAGGCTATCTGCTTACCAATGATGCGTCAGCGGACAGCAGAATGAGCAGACCCAACTCAGTAGAGGATAAGGCATTGGCCGCTCTTGACCGCCTGGTGAAGCGACGCCCGACCAATGAACTGCTGAAGGCAAAGATGGCCGCAGGTCATCGGATCATCACGCCTACCGCGGTCGCGGCAGAGGCAGGAGTAAATAGAGGGAGCTTTGGATCAAGGCACGCTCGACTTGGGCACGTCTGGCTTAAAATTCAGGAGCTGGCTGAGGAGGAGAGGCGAGGCTCAGTAGCTGAAGAGCTCGCCAGGGTTAAGGCTGAGAACGCAAGGTTGAAGGCTCTGCTTTACAAGACCAACATCCACAACGCATCTCTCCAACTCGCAGTGTCCCGGCTTCAGAAGCAGAGTACCAAGAGAGACGATGGAGCAAATGTCGTCAACTTTCGCCGGAACGATCGGAAGCGTCCCCGGTAGCGTTGGATATCATCCTCAGCACTGCTCGACTCTGAACAACACGGCTCATAGCAATCTTGGAATACTGATCCCTAGAGTTGGTCCGCTCCATCTGGACAATGGCCTGATTTTTCAGGAGGCGATCCTCCCAAAAGTCCTTATGCTCTGGCAGGATGATGCAGCACTTGCACCCCGCGCACAGGCCGGGCGACCGTAGGCCGAAGTTGGGCGAGGCGCGGACAGTGAGGAGGCTTGCTTGTGGGTTGCAGCTGGAACGGTCAGGCAACATATCAATCAGGCAACTTGCGTAGGTCCCTGTCCATATCCGCAGGTCGGTGAGTTTCACGTATGCCACGGCCTTATCGATCGGCGTCTCTCCGTCCATCTTGGACAGTGCCTCGGTCATTGATTCGGCATGCTGCATGAGAAGACGCTGCGCCGGTCCACCTCCGATCGGCCTGCCGAGGGTGATTTGAACTAGGAACCGAGAGGTCTCCATGACTCTCTCTCCTTCCAAGTTCTCGAGCAGAGCCGCATCGTTTCCAATGTACCCTTGATCCGTGATCTGCTCGCTCATGTGACGGAAGTGCGTCCGTAGCGCTGGCATTAGTTCCGGCTTGGATCGGAACACATAGTGCGCAAAGGTGATCCTCCATCGCTGCGGGCGTAGGTACCTCACCTCGTAAACAGCTTGCGTCGTTTCGATGCCACGCTTCTTCGTGAGGGCTTCGACGGCAAACTCACGTTGCAGCAGAGAATTTCTGGATGCTGTCATTCGGCCGATTCCATCGGGACCCGATGGAAGGGACTTGGCGTGGGAGAAGCTGAGCATCAGTGACTTAGTGCCCGATAGTGCTCGCCAAGGCTCCATTAGCCGCACCAGCACCTCGACGGATTTCAGCACGATCGGCAGGTGATTCGTGCCCAACGGGCGCAGTCCGGCAGTCCACTCATGGCGAGTCGCTTCCCTTTTGGCGGAAATGCCACAGATGGAGAACACCTCCATTAGTCCGTCTAGCGACGTCACTGACTTGACCACACCGTGCTGTAGCGTCGGATCGTGGTCCAGGGAGAGGCCAATCAGCTCATGAGCTCGAATCCCGGTGCATCCCTGCAGCAAGACACTGCATGCGCTTTGAGTCATTAGTATTAGGCGTCTCAGGCCCTGAGTTCCGCTAATCTCGCGCTCGTCACCAGCGTCATCAATCCGATCTATGGTGGCCAATGGCTCATGCCAGGGTGTCAGTGTCCCTGGGATCGGGCTCATCTGGAACTCCTCGATGTGCCGTTTGATCTGACGAAAGCAGGCGATTCGTCTCGGTCCCGTAGCACTTCTTGCGTCGATCAGCATCGGGATGACCTCAGCCTGAAGTCTGATCACATCCTCCGAGCCGTACTCAATCCATTCACATGCGTAGGAAAGAATCGGTACCGAGATCTCGTCCGGGACAGGCATCAATCCACCCGTTCGAGCAAGCCCGAGCGGCTCTGTCACGACGTCGTAGGTCTTTCTTCCGTCAAACGGCGCTTCGCACGGTGCTTGTCCGCCTCTGGCGCGCAAGCTGTCCGCGATTTCGTAGATCTGTGTAAGTGGATGGATGAGTTTGTAGGCGGTCGCATGCGTCCACGCCCTGTCTCGACCGGCATCACTTCGGGCCGTCATGTACTGCTCTTCGAGACCTTCGACGTAGTCCCAGCTCATCGCCGTGGTGATATCGAAGAGGGAGTGGATCTCCCGCTCTCCCATGAACTTCACCAGCTCCCTCATGCCCATGTAAGTGCCAGGGATAGACCCAACCGTCATACGTACGGTGTCCTCAATGATGGCGGTCTTGAGGTAGCACTTCAGCTCAGAGAGCAGTCCTCTGTGCTTGTAGTCCGTGAGCAACTCTCCGCGTGCCACAGGGATTGCCCAGTCAACTGTGACAAACTCCTTCTGTTGGCCGACCGTGGTCTGGGCAAAGGTCCAGACATCACTGTCATAGTCAACTTGGAAGGAAGGATGCAGGGTCGCTGCCTGCGCTGTTTCGACCTTTCTTGCTGCGGGCATAGCCATATCTCTAGAATTGATTCGCTAGTGGCGGTACAGCCGGACTATTCAAGTCCAGGCAGGGGCGTCAGCATGATCATCATCGCTGATTGTCGATTCGCAGTTGTGCTCACTGCTGGGATCCATGAATCGCGGAGAGCGAGATAGGCATTCTCGAACTTTCGCCTCCAGATCTCGCTGCCGAGCTCTGCCCTGGCTTCTTCGTATAGCTCCTGCAGTTGAAGAAAGCGCGCGAGCGCGTAGGCTTCGTTTGGATCAGCTGCGGCGAGCGGGCATGCAGGACAGGAACCATAGCTGGTGCAGAGCTTTCCATGGCGCTGCCCTGGTTGAGGACTTTGGAATGGATCTGCACAGCAGAAGCCCTGCGTGGCTGCCGTTTGCTCACGATCACTTCGGGCGGAGCGTGTGTCGATCTTTCCATTTGAAGTCACCCAGCGCTCCTGTGCGGTCATGGCTCCTGCCAGCTGTTCCTTTTGCCGATGCTGCATCGTGGTTGTCTGGTAACTGTCTTGACCAGTTGACAGTAGCCGATGGCCTAGCATTGCTCGGAGCTCGAAGGCGTCGCCGTCGGTCAGCCCATCAACCGCTTCGGAGAACGCAAGCCTGTTTGCTTGAGAGCCAGAGTACTTAAGCCCCCTTCGTTTGCAGAACAACGTGATGTAACCGGTCACCCGCGTGGTCACGTCGTCGGTTCTGGCTGAGTAGGAGTCGATGTGCATTCCTCGGCGCTTGTGCCGCCCGCCTTCGGAAACTGCGTGGAGGAAGAAGTCATTGGCAAGCTCACCAGCAGCGTAGTCTCTGATTCGTTTGGTCCAAGCAATAACGAAACTGATCAATCTTTCAGGCGCTAGCGGGTGATCGCTAGCGGGGAAGGCTGCTCGCTGTGTCGCGCCCTGAGCGGAACTTCCAGCCCTGCGCTTGGAGGACTTGATCACCGTTCGCTTTTGTCCAAGCGGGTAGTGCTCCGATATGCCATTCAGGGTGAGTGTTCTAAGTGGCTGCTCGTTGAAGCCCGAGTGCATGGCTAGTACGAGAAAGAATGGGATCAGATCGCCGCCGATCGGGTGCGCTAGTCTCCTCAGACGGAAGTACTCGCTTTCGCTGATCTTTCCTACGCCTGGGAGCTTGTGAACCGCGCCTTGGCGAGGAAGATGACCGTCAAAGTTTGCCAATATTTGAGCAATTGCCTCTGCCGGATCGCTTAGCGATACAGCGTCGCCCTTTTTCTTCTGAGCGAGGGCACTGTGAACCCTATCTAGAAGCGGCCACACTTCGTCCATTGTCGATATGCATTCTTCGACCGCCGCCTTCATGACGTTGGCCCAAGCCGCACGGTCCAGCTCTTTCGGCTTGCTCTTCCGTGGCAGTCCTGCGAACGGCTTTGGCGGAATACGGATCACCTTCCACCGTGGATCCATCTCGTGCAGCGCAAGAACGACCTTCTTGAAGGTCCCGTAATAGTGGCGCTGGGTCTCCACCGAGAGAACTGTCGGGTGCGTGGTATCCCTACCTTTCAGATACGTTAGAAAGGACTCGCCGAGATCCATTGGAGTGTCGTCTGGGCCGCTTATCTTTACCCCTTTTACGGTTAGGTACTGCACCAGGCCACTCACGATGTTGTTAGCTGAAGAGGATCTAGTCGTCTCCCTGCTGTTCTTGTTAGCTCGGCAGAACGCCTCGGCGAAGAGCGGTGCCGCTGCACCTATGCCCTTCCACCGGCTGAGATTAACGATGTTGTCGCGCAGGTCTCCGGCGCGCCTGAACGCGACTTCTAGGCGACCAGCGCTCTCGCGGACATCCCATTTCTTTGTGTTGCCTACCTTTTCCTCAACTACTACGGCGTGCCGCAGCTGGGCGGATCTTCTTCCTGCCACGTAACGCTCCAATCCGTGTTCAATCTGATTTGATAAGGTGAGTCGGTCACATGCGAGGAGTAGTGCGTATGCTGGCCGTGGAGCCGTGTGAGCTCCAACTCGTCAGGCCTCGACGCCGATTCGCATAAAGGGTTGACCTTCAAGGTGCAGTCTGATCGATTCCCTGGTTTCGCTCTCGAATGCGTTCGCGCTTCGCAGGTAGATGGACTCAGTCGTATCCCTGAGACTGTGTCCCAGTACCGACTGAACATACTTGATCGCATCCATGTCACCGTTTGCGCGCTTCTCCATGTACGTGTACAAGGCGAAGGTGTGTCGAAGGGCGTGAATGGTTATTCGCTCGCGCTGCGTGGATTCGTAGCGAGCCAGGTCACGCTCTTTGGAGAGCCGTTTGAGCAGCCTGTCCTTGGCCTGGGCGAAATGCCGGTCGAAGATCTGCGGGGTTATCGGATTGCCCGCATGCTTGCGGTTGTTTGCGTCGAGGACGAATAGGACGCCGTGATCCTCGAGCTTGTGGTATCCCAGTCGGAGGTCAACGAGGCGCTGCCGAACACCTTTGGCATAGCGCTTCAACGCGTTGAGTAGCCAGACTGGAACGGGAACATTGCGCTTCTTGTTACCTTTCCCGAGCACGGGGATGGCGACTGCAGTGAGAGGATCGCGCCCTTCCGTACGGGCCTGAAGGATGGTTTTCGCTTTGAGATCGCACACTTCCGCCCGCCTCAGTCCTGCTTGATAGCAAAGCTCAGCCATCAATCGCTGCGCCGTGGTTGCGTATGCCAGTTCAACCAGACCGTTTCGCTCGAGCACAGGGTTTGGACCTAGTTCGTCAAGAATACCGACGACGGTCTCGGGATGGAGCGCAGTGATGAGTTCGTCAGCGTCGTTCAGCCCGGGAAGGTCGACGCCAACGTCGAGAACTTGAACAGTTCCTCGCTTCGTCTGCTTGCTCAGCAGCGCTGGTGCCTTCCTCAGGTATCCCCGTTTCACGCAGAATGCGATTAGCTTGGTCACGGTCGACCATCTTCGATGAATAGTCGCGGCGGCGAGCTTATCCAAGGTCACCGCAGAGTCCAGGTCAGTCAAGGTGTCCGCATAGGATCTGAGGAGATCCTCATCTACGTCGGAAACGAGCTTTTTTCTTGCGTCAAGAAAGTGATGGAAGTCGGTGAGGTCAGCCGCGATAGCTGCGGTTGTGTTCTTGCTGCAGGCAAGCTTTGGCTTTGGACCGATCGTTAGATGGGCATCTGCAAAGAATTCAAAAGCGGGCTGAACGATCGTTCCATCAGACCTGCTGACCAAAAAGCAGAAGCCTTCGGGTAAGGGTACGCCTTGCGCACACTTGATTCCTGTCGCTTCCGAAGCGATTGCACGTGCGGTGCATATTTCGACGTCATAGACCATGGCGCCGAAAGCTATCAGGTATACGGAAAGTTTTTTTTGCTGTGAGCCTTACGGTACGTTAACAACTGAAATGAGAATCATGCCTACTTTTTACTTCCATTGATTCATATATTTACGCGTGATCGTGACCCTACTGGTACGCTCGGTGTGAAGGAAGACCTGCTCGCTGGTACGGGGGAAGTGCGCAACAGAGAGGTGGGTTCGTTCGTCGCGCAGGCTAGATTTGCTCCTTCAGTACCAATGTTGGTGTCCGCTTGGCGCGGCAATCGGTAGCGCGCGGTCAATGGCTACCCAAGGCTGGCAGTGAGTTGACATCATCAATCGGGAGACGCCGCGGTTGCTACTGCGCGTTCTTTAGGGAAGCGTGTTGGCTGGGCAGTGGGTACGCCTGGAGCTACCGATTCAATTGCTGCCGGCAAAGGTAAGGTTGCCGCAACGCCACTGCACCACTTTTGATTGCTGGCAACCTTTGGTTGGCCGTCTCCGGGTTCTCCGGAGCGACGCTATCAAAGAGTTTCTCGAGTGCTGCCCGCGTGCTGATCCCTAACTGTGCCGAATGTGCGAGAGGACGGCCGCTGCATACGCGCTCTTTCAACGAGCCATCGAGACAACGCGCTGCTCAGCCATGATCGGCGATCATGTGGCCAAGGTCGGATGCACTCTGCAGTTCAATGATGCGATCGGTCAGGCGTTCAGCTGCGATCTGCAACCCGTCATCGTCTGACGAGTACGGGGAGCCGAACAGCGGGATCTCGACCCACAGTCTCTCCTGCCCATCATGCACATAGGGGCCATGGTCATCCAAGAGAAGGGCTTCACCCACGTGGGGGGAGACATAGGAAAGATCCTTTGTCCTTCCAGACCAGTGGATGTATCGAAGCTCGACAAACCATGCCGGAACACTGCCTTCCCTAGCCAGGAGTCCGGCAATTCTTCTTGCAAGTGCCTCGGGAACCGTAGTGAACAGTACAAGTTCCTCGAACTGCGATCGGACATCCTCTAGGAACCGGTGAAGCCCAGGGCGAGGAATCTGACTGACTGCGTTGGAGATGAGCGTGCCTTCGAGGTCCAGTGCCAGGATGGTTGGCTTCATTGGGAGTTCCTGTCTAAGCTTCTAAGCCTGAGTAAACGCATCGGTAGGTAGCTATCCATGGCGTGGGTCACAGGGTACCGGTTCGGGCTACGCCCCTCTGAAACTTTGCCCAACCACTTCACTTCCGTTGGATTGCTTCTGAGACCTCTACGGCCCAACGCGAGGTGTGGATGATCCTGGTCTCCTGCAGCTGCTCTTGAAGGATCTGGCGTTTGGTGAGCTGAGACACCGCCTCCCACTCGTTCCTGAAGATGTAAGTGGCATTGCCTGACTCGGGACTCTCGAACACGTATCGATTCCTTCCCGTGAACCCAAAAACGATGTACTCACTGAAACCGCCTAATCCGACTGCCATGAAGTCGGGCTCGTGACGAGTGATGGTCCGGATGCGCTGCTTAGCGACTGCGCGGTCGCTGTCGGTCAACTGCTTCAGATAACTATCCAATACCTGCATCGCTCTATCGAACGGGAACTTCCCCGGAGAGAGAATGCGCCAGTTGATCTTCTCGACCCTGACCGGCACCGCGAGGTCCGGGTCAACGATTTCGAAGTGTTGGAAGCATTCCAGGTAGATGTTGAGGAGGTTTGCAATGCTCTCTTCTGGCTCCGTCCGGTCAATGATCCTAGTAGCCATTGCGATACCACTGTCTGTATCTACAGCAGTGAGGAATTCACCAGGTGGTGCAACGTATTCCCTGGGATAGGTCTCATAGGATCTTGTCTGAGTACCGTGGTGAGTGTGTCCGTGCCAGTCCTTCCACGAGGTATTGATTGATCGAGACTTGGTGACCATCGGAAGGTCCTTTCGGATGATCTCTTTGCCTCGGGCATTGAATAACGTCGCGGGTCCTTCGGCGCTTGGCACAATGGAAGCGCCTGCGAGCGGAAGGTCGTCGAATCCCAGCATCGCCGCTTGGTGTTCTGTGAGTGGGCCGCTAAGAATGCGAAACTGTGGCAGCCGCTCAATCGTGCTTCGGTAGACTGATAAACCTCTCACTTGCTTGGGCATACGCTGGTCCTTTTCATGAGGAAGCGGGATAACCAAATATGTTTGGAAAGCCGTCTAAGCTTGCTGCGGAGGAGATGCTATTTCCTTTTCGGGGAGATGGTATCAGTACTCAGAAACCTAGGACGCTCTGTCCCTGTAGGCGCCGCTCGGACTGCATCCATAGCTTTGTACTGATGCTAGCCTCGTTTTCCGTTCGGCTAGAAAAGTTGCCCCTGTGGCGACTTGTCTTGGGGAGGTTGAAAAAGATGAGTGGCCAGCGCTGGCAGCCTAGTGAAACCGAGTTCACGATGCTTCTTTTCAAAGCGCTTCCGGATCAAGTCCGCTACAGGGCCAGTTCCGGACATCCTGGTGCCAAAGCTGGCGTCATACTCCTTTCCACCATGCATCTGTCGCATCAAGCTAAGCACGTGCGCAGCGCGGTCCGGATAGTGCAGCTCGAGCCATTCTCTCCAAATGTCCTTAATCTCGTTGGGTAGCCTGAGAAGCACGTAGCCTGCTGCCCGAGCGCCGTGTTCGTGAGCAGCCTCAAGGATGGCTTCTAGGTCATGGTCGGTGATCATGGGAATGACCGGCGCGATCAAAACCCCTACCGGTACTCCTGCCTCGTGCAGCTGATTCATTGCTCGCAGCCTTGCGTGGGGAGCAGCAGCTCGTGGTTCCAGTTTTGCAGATAGCTTCCTGTCGAGCGTGGTGACCGAGAAGTAGACCGTAACCAACCGATCCTTGGCCATCGACGCCAGCAGTTCGACGTCCCTGGTGATCAAGGCACTCTTGGTGACGAAGCTCACCGGATGCTTGGCATCAGCAAGCACCTCAAGGCATTGGCGTGTAATTTGGTAATTCCTTTCAATCGGCTGATAGCCGTCTGTGTTTATCCCCAACGCAATCGGGGTGCACTTGTAGTTCGACTTGCTAATTTCTGCTCTGAGGCGCTCCGGGGCATTTGTCTTTGCAAACAGGCGCGTCTCGAAGTCTAAGCCTGGTGAAAGGCTCAAGTAGGAGTGAGAAGGGCGAGCAAAACAGTAAACACAGCCATGCTCGCAGCCGCGGTACGGGTTGACCGACGCGCTAAAGCCAACGTCAGGGGATGAGTTGTGGCTGATCACTGTGCGCGCTCGCTCTTCCTGCACCTGAGTTCTCAGCGGTGGCGCGTCTTCCATCTCCTGGTAGACCGACTCCCAGCCGTCGTCGACTCCCACTGTTGCAGTGGTATCGAAACGGCTTGGGACACGCGATGCGGCCCCTCTGCCTTTGAGGGGAACTTGGGCCTTTCGAGCATCCTGTTCCATGGCGACAACTTGGGAAGGTCGGGCCGTTAGTATTATTGCTAACCACAGGCGCCGCAACACCGTGAAATTCAGCTAGCTGTAGGCCATACGGTCGTTTGGCGAGTAGGTTCTGCCCAGGCTTATCCACAGCTTCGGCTGGCAAGGCCTTTATCAGCTGCGTTGGCCATGGAGCGCTTTGGCTTCCGCCAAGAAGATCTGCATCAATGCCCGCGATCGACGTGTTGCTGCAGGCAGTGGAATGCCCAACTGTGCGCAGAGCGAAGTCGCATATGCCATCTGTGCACCCGTGGGCGGCTTGATGTCCCAATCCGTTAGCTGGGGGATGAGCTTTGAGAGCTCTTCTGCCAGGCGGTACTCAAAGCCTCTTGCTTGCCCTTCCTCTTCTTGCATTCGACGCATCTGCATAGCGACCTGCTCCCTGCCCATGGGAGAAAAGGGAAGCTCAAGAGTGAACTCCAGTTCCGGACATACGAGGTAAAAGTTCATGGGAGATGCAATTAGTACTTATAAGTAGACTACCTTTAGAGGCGTAGTCTTTAAAGTACTGGAACCACAAGCTGCTTCGTATGGTCGAGCATACGAACCAAGCGAAACTTGCAGATGTGATCCGCGCGCATCGCATTGATCTGGGTGTCAGCCAAGAAGCCTTTGCTGACCACATCCAGATGCACCGCGCCTACTACAGCAAGATCGAGCGTGGCGAAAAGAACCTCACTCTCGCTACCTTGGAGCGAGTTGCTAAAGGCATGGGTACCTCGATGTCGGCCCTGCTGCGCGCCGCAGGGCTCTAACACTCTTTGCAGACCACGAAGGTTGGCCAACCTCTCCAGGATGGGCGTGTTTGGCCGGCACTGCGCGGGGGATTGTGCCGATAGCAATGTGTTTACTGATTATTCTCTAACCTGTTGATCTATATGGATTTATCTAGTGAACAATCAGGGGGTATTGATACCATGCTCACAACCGCGATACGGATTCACCGACTGGCTGAAGCCGACGTCTGGCGAAGTGTTGCGGGTGATGATGCTGCGCGCGGTCTCGGCGCGCACCTCGGTGCGCAGGCGCGGCGCGAGGAACTCCTCGCTCTCATCGGTCGCCCAGCCGTCGTCCACCGCCTCGCTGACGGTGCTTTCGAAGCGTCCGGCGAGGTGGGACGTGGAACCTCGGCCCTTGATCGCAATACCCATTGCGGCAGGGTACGTCGCCACCGTCTCAATGGCTGCGACGGCTGTCTGAAGGGTTCAGGGCAAGTCTGAGCCGAGCGTGGGCTCGGCGCTGTAGAGCCGAGCCCATGCTCGGCTGCATCCATCGGTCAGAGCAGGGCCAGATAGCCCCGCACGGTGGCATCCAGCCCGTCATACAGTGCCTCGCCGATCAGCGCGTGGCCGATCGACACTTCCAGCACATCCGGCACCTGGGCCAGGAAGTCGCGCAGGTTGTCCTGTGACAGGTCATGGCCGGCATTCACTCCCAGCCCCACTGCCTGCCCCCGCCGCGCCGCAGTGGCGAACAGTTCGAGCATTGCCGCAGCGTCGCCCGCCGCATGCGCCTCTGCGTAGGGGCCGGTGTACAGCTCGATGCGGTCGGCACCAACCTCGGCGGCCTGCTCCAGCAACGGGTTGCCCGCATCAACGAACAGGCTGACCCGGCAGCCCATCGCCTTCAGTTGGGCAATCAACGGGCGCAAGCGCTCGGCGTCGCGTTCGAAGTCAAAACCGTGGTCGGAGGTGATCTGGCCATCGCCGTCGGGCACCAGGGTGGCCTGCGCCGGACGGGTCTGTTCGCACAGCGGCAGCAGCCCCGGGTACCCCTCGCGCGGGGGCGCAAATGGATTGCCCTCGATGTTGAATTCAACGCCACGGGCGCGGGTCAACGTGGACAGGGCCAGCACGTCCTCGGCGGTGATGTGGCGGCGGTCCGGCCGCGGATGCACGGTGATGCCATGCGCGCCGGCATCCAGGCAGGCCTGGGCGGCGCGCACCACGTCCGGTTCGGCACCGCCGCGCGAATTGCGCAGGACGGCGATCTTGTTGACGTTGACGCTGAGCTGGGTCATGGAACGGAACTACTTGGAAAGAGGGGACGGATCGTTGTCGTTGGCGTCATCGTTGCGGCGCGCCTGGGCCTGCTCGCGCAGGCGGCGCAGTTCCTCGGCATCGATCAGGGTGGCCGGGTCGCGCTGCAGGTCGCCGAAACGGGCCACGTAACGACCGCGTACCCAGGCCAGCAGGAAGCCGAGCGCAGCCAGCAGGCACAGGGTCATCAACCCCGCGCTTGGGGTCTTCAGCGCGAAGGCAAAGCAGCCCAGCGCCAGCAGCAGGTACAACCAGTACATAGTCGGGCTCCCCGGATGATCGCCGCAGTGTAGCGCTGCATCACAGCAGCGGCGAGGCCAGCCGGGCGAAGGCCTCGGGCAGGCGGTGCAGCCACAGCGAGCGCCCGGCCTGGTCATGCACCCGGGTGGCGCGATCGAATTCACCCTGCAGCAGCTCGGCCAGGGCCGCCACGCGGTCCCGGTCGCTGATCATCATCGACAGCTCGAAGTTCAGGCGGAAGCTGCGGTGGTCGAAGTTGGCACTGCCGACAATGCAGACGTCGTCGTCGGCGATGAACGCCTTGGTGTGCAGCATGCGCGGGCCGTACTCGTAGATCTTCACGCCGGCATGCAACAGTTCGTCGAAGTACGAGCGCGCGGCCTGGGTGACGAACCAGGAATCGCTCATTTTCGGTACCAGCAGGCGCACGTCCAGGCCGCCCAGCGCGGCCGAAGTCAGCGCCATCCGCGCCGCTTCACCCGGCACGAAATAGGGCGTCACCAGCCACACCCGCTCGTGCGCTTCCTGGATGGCGGCGACGTGCAGCCGGTGGATCGTCTCCCAGCCCGAATCCGGGCCGGAGACCAGTACCTGCGCGTTGATCGCGCCATCCCCGCGCAGCGGCATATCGGCCGGCCACAAGCGGGCGATATCCATCCGCGAGGGTTCCTGGCCACTGGCGTAGAGCCAGTCCTCGGCGAACACCAGCTGCAGACTGCGCACCACATGACCGCGGATGCGCATGTGCAGGTCGCGATAGGCGTCGGGCCTGCGGCTTTCGTCTTCCTCGTCGGTGATGTTGATGCCGCCAGTGAAGGCCAGGCGGCCATCGACAATCACCAGCTTGCGGTGCGTGCGCAGGTTCAGCCACGGGCGCTTGAACGGTTTCAGCAGCTGCCGTGGGTGGAACCAGATCGCTTCACCGCCAGCCTCGAGCAGGGGCTGCAGGAAACGGCGGGGCAGGGCGGATGAGCCCACCGCATCCAGCAGCAGGCGCACCTGCACACCGGCACGTGCGCGCTCGACCAGGGCATCGCGCAGGGCGGTGCCTGCGTGATCCGGATTGAAGATGTAGTACTCCAGATGGATGTGATCGTGCGCCTGTGCAACGGCTTCCAGCAAGGCCGCGTAGGTCGCCGCACCGTCCACCATCCAGGTCACTTCGGTGGCACTGCTTGGGGCCAGTCCGGTCGTGGCCTGGGCCACCTTGGCCAGTTCGGTGCAGTCCGAATCGGGCGGGCAGACATCGCTGTAGTGCTCCATGCCCGAGCGTGCACGGCCACGACGCAGCCGTTGCCGCTTCACCTTCTGCGGGCCCAGCAGGTAGTAGATGAAGAGCCCGAGATAGGGGAGCAGTGCCAACGAAAGGATCCAGCTCAGCGTGGCCACCGGCTCGCGCTTCTGCAACATGATCCAGCCCGCCAGCGCGAACAGGTACAGCAGGTAAGCCACCGCCAGGATCGTGCCGAGGTGGGCGATACCGTCGAGCCAATGGCGCAGGGAATCGAAGAGGGCAAGCATGCGCCGATCATAGCGGCGCATGCTGCCGGATGGGGTCAGATCCCTTTTCCGAAGGAAAGGCGATCTGACCCCATCCCATGTGCCAGGACGAGATCCCATGTGCCAGGACGAGAACAAAAAAAAACGCCCCTGTCTCCAGGGGCGTCTGCAGTCGCGTCATGACTGTTGTGTTGCGGTGTCGCGTTTACTGCTGCACAAAACCGATCTTCTTCATCTGAGCATTCTTCGCGGCGGCCAGAACCTTGGCCATCACGTCGTACTCGGAATCCGGGCTGGCGTCGATGCGCAGTTCCGGCTGGTTGGTCGGGTCACGCTGGACCTCCTGCTCCATCCGCTGCTGCAGCTCGCTGGTATTGATCGGGCTGTTGTTCCACGAGACCTGGTTGCTGGCGTCGATCTTCAGTTCGATCGGCGGCGGCGGTTCGACCAGCTGCGGCGGTGGGTTGAGCACGCGCTGCGGCAGGTCCACGGCGATCGGGTACGTCATGATCGGCGCGGTCACGATGAAGATGATCAGCAGAACCAGCATCACGTCCACGAGGGGCGTGACGTTGATGTCTGCCATGGGGCCCTTGCCACCACCACTACTGAATGCCATGGCTTATTGCCCCTTTTCTTTGGTCGCAACGAAGCCGACGTCCAGCATGCCCTGTTCCTGCGCGACCTTGGTCAGGTCGTTGATGACGCGCATCTTGGTGGTGCGGTCACCACGCAGGTTCAGCGGCGGCTGCGGGGTCTGCTGTGCGGCGGTCGCCAAGCGGGACTCGAGAGTCTGCTTGTTGATTTCTTCGTCGTTCCAGTAGATCGAGCCGTCTTCCTTGACTGCCAGCGTGATCGGGTTCGGACGCTTTTCAGCATCTTCCGGCTTCTGGATCAGGTTGGCTTCCGGCAGATCCACCTTGACCTTGTGGGACATCAGGGGCGCCGTGATGATGAAGATGATCAGCAGCACCAGCATCACGTCCACGAGGGGCGTAACGTTGATGTCGGCCATGGGGCCGCCGCTGTTACCACTACTGAAAGCCATAACGGGCTCCGTCTAGATCTTGGTGACTACTTACTTCGTCGCTGGGTGACGCGCGCCGCAATCAGCGGACGCGCGAACCGGTGGCGAAGAAGTCGTGCAGGTCGTGCGCGAAGGTATCGAACTTGCTGATGGTCGCGCTGTTGATCTTGCTGAAGAAGTTGAAGGCGAACACGGCCGGGATTGCGACGAACAGACCGATCGCGGTCATGATCAGCGCTTCACCCACCGGGCCGGCAACGGCGTCGATCGAAGCGGAGCCGGTGGCACCGATCTTGATCAGCGCGCCGTAGATGCCCCACACGGTACCCAGCAGACCGACGAACGGAGCGGTCGCGCCGACGGTGGCCAGCAGGGTCATGCCCGACTGCAGCTTGTTGCTTTCGCGGGTGACGGCCTGACGCAGAGCGCGGTCGACGAACTCCGAACGGCTCAGGTTCTCACCGACGCCGCCGGTAGCACCGCCTTCAGCGCGCTGGTGGTGGGCGGCTGCCTGGGCAGCGTCCAGGGCGATCTTCGAGAACGGCTCCGAAGCCGGCTGCTCTTCCATCGCACGGATGGCGTCCTGCGCGTTCGGGGTGTCCCAGAACAGGCTGACGACGCGATCAGCGGCACTCTTCAGGCGGGTGGCACGGAAGATGTTGATGACGGTCCAGTACCAGGACATGGCCGACATGGCGATCAGGGTCAGCAGCACGACCCAGGAAACCGCGAAATCACCCGGCTTGGTGGTCATTTCGTGGATCAGGTGCTCGAAGCCCATCTGCGACAGGGCGTTGGACGGATTGCCCCCGGCAGCAGCGGCGATGAAAATTTCCTGCAGCATGACGCTTACCTTTGTTGTGTGTGGTGATAAAGGGTGTAGCTAAGCTAAACAATCGAACCGGGAGCGGGGGTGGCCAGGCGGCCACCCGGGCGCATCAGTTCAGCGCAAAGTTGACCGGGACGCGAACGCGACCTGCCGTCTTCTTACCGCCTGCTTCAGCGGCGTTGAAGCGCCACTTGCGAGCCGCTTCCATCGCAGCACGGTCCAGGTCGCGGTTACGGCTGGACTTTTCCACCGTGACATTGGTGACGTTGCCGCTGGCATCGACATCAATGATCAGGATCACTTCGCCCTGGATACCTGCGCGGAAGGCTGCCGGCGGGTAGCGCGGCGGATTCATGGCCTTCGACGAGATGTCCACGCTGGCCTCGATCGAGGTCGGCGGTGCCGGCGGCGCCGGAGGCGACGGCGGGGTGACGATATCGTTCGGGCGCGGCTCCGGTACGTCGACAACCGGCGCCTGCGGCGGCGGCGGTACGGGCGACGGCTTCGGCGGCGACAGATTCTTCACCGGCGGTGGCGGAGTATCCTGCGGCGGCGGCGGCGGCGGCGGCGGTGGGGGCGGCGGCGGCGCGTCGACGATGGTCACCATGACGTTGCGCTCCTTCTCCGCGACGGCCTTGGGAGCCACGGCGGGAATCAGGAGCATCATGAAGGCGGCCAGATGCAGGGCAATTACAAACGCGATGCCGACGATGCGAGGCCAGCTCAGCCCCTTGTCATCGGGTTGTTCGTACCGGTGAACGACTAGTTGTTCCGTCATGCGCCAAGAGCTCAATAGTGGGGCCGGAATCCCGGGGGCGGGATCCCTGATCAGCGGTGCATGACACCGCAGGAACCTCCAAGCTTATACCAATCCTGAGCGCCTGCGCATCAACTGAGCAGGCATTCAGGCGTTATTCCTACTTACTTCAGGTTGATGATTTTTTTGGCATCAGCCTGGTTCTTCACGCCCTTCGCCAGCGCCTGCTGGGCGGCCTGCTTGGCCTCGGGGACGCGACCTTCGGCATGCAGGACGCGTGCCAGGTTCAGGTAGGTCTCACCGTCCTTGGAGAGCGGGGCGGCCTTCTGCCACGCATCGATCGCCTGCGGCACCTGGTCGGAGTAGTAGTAGGACTGGGCCAGCGCCAGGTAGACCTGGTAATCCGGCTTCAGGATGCCCTTCTGCAACCCTTCGTTGATGACCGCAATGACGTCCTTTTCCTTGTTCTCGGTGTTGGCATAGATCGAGTACAGCTGCTTGTACTCGCGCTCTTCGGTGAGCTGGCCGCTGCTGCGCAGCTTGTCCATCACCGCGGCGGCCTTCGGCATCTGGTCAGCCTGCATGTACATGTTGGCCAGATTCAGCTGGGCCTTCTTGTCCGACGGGTTCTTGGCCGCCAGCGCTTCTGCGGCCTGCACGGCCTCACCGGTCTGGCCGGCTTCGGAAAGGGCCGCCATCAGCAGCTGGTTCCAGTTGTCCTTCGGCTCGGCAGCGCCCGCGATGGCCTGCTTCAGCACCGGGATCGCTTCCTGGTAGCGCTCCAGCTGGTACAGTGCCTGGCCCTTGGCAATCAGCTCTTCCGGCTTGGTCGACTTGCTCTCGGCGAAGTACTTGTCCAGGGTGGCCAGGCCTTCGGCAGTCTGGTCTTCCTGCAGCTGCAGCTGGCCCAGCATCAGCATCGACTGGAAGTGGCCGTTGTTGTCCAGGCCGTTGAACTGGATGACCTGCTTCAGGTAGGCGATGGCGGCCGGGGTATCGTCGGTCTGGTAGGCGGCCTGTGAGGCCAGCTGCGCGGCCAGCGACTTGTCGTACTCGTTGGAGGCGCTGTCAGCCAGGATCGCGTCAGCCTGCGTGCGCGTCTCCGGGAACTTTTCCTTGTTGTAGCTGTCGATCATTTTCTGCAGCTTGCTGCCCATCTTGGCCGAGGCCTTGACGGTCGGCTCCTGGCGGGTCGCATTCGGGTACAGCGGTTCGGCCTTGGCCTGCTTGCTGCTGCCGCCGCGGCTGCCACGGTCGGAGGAACGCGAGGACTGCGCGAAGGCATCGGTGACCACGGCGCCGGTCAGGGCGGTCGCGACGAGGACGGAAAGCACAGCTTTGTGGTTACGGAAAATCATCGTTCACCTCGATCGAACCGCCGGATAGCGGCAAAGTCGGACTGTCAGAAAAATCTGAGCCGCCAAACGTATCAGAAACAGATGGCGTGAGAAATCGTTTTATGTGCTGCAATACAGCATAGAACTGCGCACTCATCCGCACTTTGGCCGCAGCCCGGCCGCCTGCGCCTGCTGATAGACCGGCGCCAGGCCCGGTGCGTCACGTCGCAGCTCCTGGATCCGGTTGGCCGGATCGGGGTGGGTGGACAGCCATTGCGGGCTGCGACCACCACTGGCGGCCATCATGTTCTGCCACAGATCGACCGCCTGCGCCGGGTTGAAACCGGCCTGGGCCATCAGCCGCTGGCCGATGACATCGGCCTCGCTTTCCTGGGTCCGCGAGCCTGGCAGCAGAAAGGCCGCCTGCGCACCCATGCCGCCCAACTGGTTGACCGTACTGGCGGCACCATCGCCATAGGCGGCACCGGCCAGCGCGCCCAGCACGGCCAGGCCGGTCTGCGCGCCCATCTGCCGGGTAATGCGTTCCTCGTGGTGACGGGCGATCACGTGGCCGATCTCATGACCGATCACGGCAGCCAACTGGTCCTGGTTCCTGGCAACGGTGAAGATGCCGGTGTTCACGCCCACTTTGCCGCCGGGCAGGGCAAATGCGTTGGGTTCCTTGTCGACGAATACGGCAGTCTCCCACCGTACCCCACGGTACTGGGGTGGCAACTGCGCCACCAGCGCGTTGACCACGCACTGCACGTAGCCGTTCTGGCGGCCATCGGTGCTGATCTTCTCTTTCTGCTTGGTCTCGGCAAACGCCTGCGCACCGAGCTGGTCAAGCTGTGCCTGCGACACGCCGCCCACCATCTGCCGTCGTCCGGTTGGCGAGGTGGTGGTCGCACAGGCACTGACCACGGTGGTGATGACTAGAGCCAGCAGCAGTTGTTTCATGGGTCCGCCCCCGTGTTCATGTGCGCAGTGTGTAGCGTACCTGCTTAATCTTTCGTCAAGCGGGCACGGCGTTACGTTGACCCCAGGAACACCATTGCGGCGAGCGCGACCGCGTTGTTCAGCGCATGCGCGGCAATCGCCGCCCACAGAGTGCCGGTGCGGCGGTACAGCCAGCAGAAGGCGGCGCCCATGCCACCGTACACCAGCCACAGCTGCGCCATGCCCAGCAGCGAGTTCTTGCTGACACCGGGCACTTCATGGACCAGGGCGAACGCCAGGCTGCTGAGGATCAGGCCCAGCCAGGGGCGGCCGGCCTGCCACAGGCGCCCGAACAGGACGCGGCGGAACAGCAGCTCTTCGTAGGCGGGGGCGAGGACGACCGCAAACAGCACCAGGAACAGCGGGAAGCGAGCGATTGCGCTCTGCATCAGTTCCACGTTGGTGGGCACCGGCTCGATGCCGAACTGCTTGGAAAGGAAGGCGATGCCGTTGCTGCCGAGCACGATCAGCGTGGCCACCAGCAGGGTCCAGCCCCAGGTGGACGGCCGCAGCAACGCCTGTCGCGACGCCATGCGTTCGCCGGCGTTTGCCGGGCGTCGCCAGAAGTACAGCAGCAGCGCGGCGCCACCGGTGGCGATCAGGGCCATCAGGATCTGCGCCAGGGCACCGGGCTGGCCCACTGCCGCGCCGACGGCGTCAGGTGTCAGTCCACCGCCATTGGCCTCGGCGTTGGCGCGGCTGACCACGATTGCACGGTAGAAGCCCCAGAACAGGCCGGTGACCATGCTCAGGCCGACCAGGGTAACGGCGGCGATGCCCAGGTCGATGAAGAAGCCTGCCAACGGTGCCACGGCGCGCGGTGGGGCAGACACCGGCGGAACCGGAGGCGGGGCGGCGGAGACCGGGGTGGATGCGGACATCAGGTACCTGTGTTCAAGGGACGAAGGCCGGTGCAGCTCCCCGCGCACCGGCCAGGTCCCGATTGTGTCAGATATCCAGGTTGGCGACCTTCAGCGCATTGTCTTCGATGAAGTCGCGACGCGGCTCGACGACATCGCCCATCAGGGTGCTGAAGATCTGGTCGGCAGCGACCGCATCCTCGATGCGCACCTGCAGCAGGCGACGGGTCTCCGGGTTCACCGTGGTATCCCACAACTGCTCCGGATTCATTTCACCCAGACCCTTGAATCGCTGGATCTGGCGGCCGCGCTTGGCCTCCTCGAGCAGCCAGTTCTGCGCCTTCGCGAAGCTGTCGACTTCGATCGACTTGGCGCCGCGGGAAATCGTTGCACCTTCGCGCACCAGGCCGTGCAGCAGCTTGGAGGCCTGGTGGATCGCACGCAGTTCGCCACTCTCGAACGCCGACATCGGCAGCACCTGGATGTGCTCCTCGCCCATGTGGCGACGGGTCACCAGCACGGCGGCCGGGCGCTCGTCGTTGGCTTCCTGCAGTTCCAGGCTGAAACGCGGGCTGCCCAGGCTGCCCTGGTTGAGGCGCTTGGCCAGCGCATCCAGGCCTTCGCCTTCGCCCGCATTGCGCAGGCTGTCCATGTCCATCGGCACGAAATCGACCAGCGCTTCGAGCAGGTTGCGGTCATAACGGTGCGCGTTGCGTTCGATGGAATCGAGCGCGGCGGCGTAGGCCAGCAGCAGCTTCTCCAGCGCCAGGCCTTCGATGCCGGGCTCGCCGGTGGCCGGCACCAGTGAAGCGTTTTCCACTGCGCTGCTGGCCAGGTAGCTGTCCAGCGCCGGGTCATCCTTCAAGTACAGCTCCTGCTTGCCCTGCTTGATCTTGTACAGCGGCGGCAGGCCGATGTAGACGTAACCGCGCTCGATCAGCTCCGGCATCTGACGGTAGAAGAACGTCAGCAGCAGGGTGCGGATGTGGGCGCCGTCGACGTCGGCGTCGGTCATGATGATGATCTTGTGGTAGCGCAGCTTGTCCGGGTTGTACTCGTCGCGGCCGATGCCGGTACCCAGTGCGGTGATCAGCGTACCGACCTGGTCGGAGGACAGCATGCGGTCGAAGCGCGCGCGTTCCACGTTGAGAATCTTGCCGCGCAGCGGCAGCACCGCCTGGTTCTTGCGGTTGCGGCCCTGCTTGGCCGAGCCACCTGCCGAGTCACCCTCGACGATGAACAGTTCGGACAGCGCCGGGTCCTTTTCCTGGCAGTCGGCCAGCTTGCCCGGCAGGCCGGCGATGTCCAGCGCGCCCTTGCGGCGGGTCAGGTCGCGGGCCTTGCGCGCAGCTTCACGCGCACGCGCGGCATCGACGATCTTGCCGGCGATCGCCTTGGCTTCGTTCGGGTTTTCCTGCAGGAACTCTTCCAGGCGCGCACCGAAGGCGTTTTCCACCGCCGGACGCACGTCGGAGCTGACCAGCTTCTCCTTGGTCTGGCTGGAGAAGCTCGGGTCCGGCACCTTCACCGACAGCACCGCGATCATGCCTTCGCGCATGTCGTCGCCGGTCAGGTTGATCTTGGCCTGCTTGGCGATGCCGTTCTGCTCGATGTAGTTACTGAGCACGCGGGTCAACGCACCGCGGAAACCGGCGAGGTGAGTACCGCCGTCCTTCTGCGGGATGTTGTTGGTGAAGCAGTACATCGTCTCCTGGTAGGAGTCGGTCCACTGCAGCGCCACCTCCACGACGATGCCGTTGTGCTCGCCGGTGACGGAGATGACATTCGGGTGCAGCGGGGTCTTCAGCTGGGCCAGATGCTCCACGAAGCTGCGGATGCCGCCTTCGTAGTGGAAGTCATCGCGACGGCCGTCGCCGCGCTCGTCGGCAAGAACGATCTTGACGCCGGAGTTCAGGAACGACAACTCGCGCAGACGGCGGGCCAGGATGTCGTAGTGGAATTCCACGTTGTCGTGGAAGGCGACGGTGGACGGCCAGAAGCGCACGGTGGTGCCACGCTTGGTGGTGGCTTCCAGCTTGGCGAGCGGGGTCACGGCCGCGCCGTTGCTGAATTCCTGCTGGTAGTGGGAGCCGTTCTGGAACACGTCCACCAGCAGCTTCTGCGACAGCGCGTTGACCACGCTGACGCCGACGCCGTGCAGGCCGCCGGAAACCTTGTAGCTGTTGTCGTCGAACTTGCCGCCTGCGTGCAGGACGGTCATCACCACCTCGGCGGCGGAGACCTCGCGACCGAGCTTGGCGCTCATCTGCTCGTGCTTGCCGGTCGGAATGCCGCGGCCGTTGTCGGACACCGAGACCGAGCCGTCAGCGTGGATCGTCACCGCGACATGGTCGGCGTGGCCGGCCAGCGCTTCGTCAATCGAGTTGTCGACAACCTCGAACACCATGTGGTGCAGACCGGTGCCGTCATGCACGTCACCGATGTACATGCCGGGTCGCTTGCGGACAGCCTCCAGGCCTTCCAGGGCGGTAATGCTGTTGGCGTCGTAATTGCCGTTGTTTGCCGGGGTGTTCTGTTCGTCGCTCATTGCGCTTGCCGTAGGCTCCGCAGGTCGGGCACCGCTTGGGGCGATGTGCCGAGAATGAAAGGATTCCAACCCGAATTATACCAGCCGGGGTCGAGTGGCCCTGATGTGCCCACTATGGCACAGCCACGATCTGTGCATGTTCCACGTGGAACCGGGCGATCTGGGTCAATTCCTGCAGGGCCGCCGGAGGCTCAGTAGCGGTGACGAAGATCTGCGCCGGGCCGGTGAGCAGGCGCTCCAATACCCGCGCCTGGTGGGTCCGATCCAGTTCGGAGGCCAGATCGTCCAGTGCGATCACCGGCCATTCGCCGCGCTGTTCTGCATAGTCCTCGGCCTGCGCCAGCAGGCACGCCAATGCGGTCAGCTTGGCCTGACCGCGTGACAATGCATCGCGACCAGGAATGCTGTGGAAATCCACGCTCCAGTCCGCCCGGTGCGGCCCAACCGAGGTGTACCCGGCCTGGCGGTCACGATCCCGGGCCAGAAGCAGAGCATCTGCCAGGGGAAGCTCATGCCGACGCCAGCCCGGACTGAGTTCCAGGGCCTGGATGCCGAGTTGCGGCGCCAAACTGGCAGCCAGCGCCACGGCACGCTGCTGCAGCCGCTCCAGGTAGTGCTGACGCCGGCTGGTAAGGGGCTCTCCGGCCTCAGCCAACTCGTGATCCCAGGTGTCCAGCATCCGCGACGGGCCGCCCTGCTTGAGCAGAGCATTGCGCTGCTTCAGCGCCCTTGAATAGCGGCGCCACAAGGACAGGAAATCAGGTTCCACGTGGAACAAACCCCAATCCAGGAAGCGACGGCGGGGCTCGCCACCGCCGCTGACCAGCGCATGGCTGCCGGGCTCGAACGTCACTACCGCCAGCGCTGCGCAGAGGTTGCCGAGCTGAGCCACATCTTCACCGTCCAATCGTCCCTTCCAGTCCTGCCCACTGTGGCGCAGGCCGGCCTTTCGGCGATGCGGCGCGTGGTCGGCACGCTGTTCGTCCCATTCCACGAAGATCTCCAGCGCCTCCTGGCCCTGGCGCACCAGTCCATCGCGAACCCTGCCGCGGAAGCTCCGGCCATAGGCCATCAGATGCAGGGCCTCCAGCACGCTGGTCTTGCCGGCACCGTTGTCGCCAGTGAGCAGGTTCAGCCCCGGCTGGGGCAAGAGATCCACCGCACTGAAGCGACGCAGTTGGTGCAAGGCGAGGCGGCGGATAAGCATGGGGCGCGAACGACCATCCGCTCGAGGCGGTAGAGGGGAAGGGAATCCATCAGCTTACTGCATCGGTCAAGCCGGACGCGCTGCACCCGCATCGATGCGGAGCAGAAGCTCCCGCGCACCAACTGATCGCGGGTTCCACGTGGCACCGGTTCACCGGCATGCCCGTTTCCAGCTCCGGACGCAGCTGAAATTCCTTCAATTCTGCACAGGGTTGCGGGGCGTGGCCCGCCAGATTTCAACGATTTCAGGACCACTGCCGCAGGTGTTTGATGAGCGCTTGCCCGGCCGGGTGAGCGGGCGGGCGACCGGATTCCTCCAAATCTGAGATCCGATGCCCTGGGAGGTTCCACAGATTTCAAAGAATCCGGACCATTCGTTTCACGCTGTCCACAGCGGGACTGTATGACTTATACACAAGGTATGGGCAATTTGTGGATAAAAAAGCCCTTCTGCCTGGGTCTGGAAACTATCCACAGGTTCCCCCCCAGCCTGAGGCGCCTCTATACAGGGGGTTTCACCCTCATAAATTCCTTTTAAATCATGCAGATAACACATTTTTCCACGAAATCTGGCTCTACCATCACCACCATGCTTTAGATTTATACCCAGATTTAGAAGCTAGGCTTGGCCCGATCTGTCCCGAATGGGTCCTGTGGACAGAGAGGATTTCAGGAACAGCGAGCACGGTCGCCGCAGCGTGGATGCGCTTCGGCATCCGACCAGACAGGTCCATAGCAACTGCGTTGAGACCCCAGGTATCGGCCCCGATCAAACATGATTCGGAGGCAGTCCCTGGCATCGACTCAAAGTCCCGTCGCCAGTTCGGCCTGGGAAGCAAAGCGCACGCAACCGGGTCCATCAAGGAAGATGCTGTCCGTTCGAAATCCGTGCTGGAAAGGGTTCAGCCCGATGATCCACGTGGAACGTAAAAAAAACGCCCGGGAAAATCCCGGGCGTCGTTCGGTTCCACGTGGAACAGCGCTGCTGTCAGAGACGCAGCGGCATCACCACGTGACGCGACTTCTCGCTGCTGGACTCACGCACCAGCGCCGAGGAGTTGGAGTCGCGCAGCTGGATGATGACTTCCTCATCGCGCAGGGCGGAGAGGGCATCCAGCAGGTAGTTCACGTTGAAGCCGATGGCCAGATCGCTGACCGTGGTATCGGCTTCGATCTCTTCCTGGGCTTCCTCCTGCTCCGGGTTGTGCGCGCTGATCTTCAGGTTGCCCGGCGACACTTCCACGCGGATGCCGCGGTACTTCTCGTTGGACAGGATCGCAGCGCGCTGCAGCGAGGCGCGCAGCGCTTCACGATCAACCTTCACTTCACGGTCGGCACCGATCGGAATCACCGCTTCGTAATCCGGGAAGCGGCCGTCGATCAGCTTGGAGGTGAAGGTGACATCGTCGCGCTTGACGCGGACGTGGCTGCGGCCGACTTCCAGCTCGATCTCGCGATCACCGCTTTCCAGCAGACGCTGCAGTTCGGTCACGCCCTTGCGCGGCACGATGATCTGGCGCTTGGAGCCGCTCGGCTTGGCCAGGTCGGTTTCACACAGCGCCAGACGGTGGCCGTCGGTGGCAACGGTACGCAGGGCGTCACCGCGCAGATCGAACAGCAGGCCATTGAGGTAATAGCGCACGTCCTGCTGCGCCATCGCGAACGCGGTGCGCTCGATGAGCTCCTTCAGGGTCGCTTCACCGATGGCCACGCGCTCAGTGGCTTCCACTTCGTCCACCGACGGGAAGTCATTGGAGGGCAGGGTGGCCAGGGTGAAGCGGCTGCGACCGGCCTGCACGGTGATCTTGTCACCGGTCTGCGAGACGGTAATCCGGCTGCCGTCGGGCAGGGCGCGGATGATCTCGAACAGCTTGCGGGCGGGAATGGTGGTTTCGCCGTCCTGGGCGTCTTCAACCGCGATCCGCGACACCATCTCCACTTCCAGGTCGGTACCGGTCAGCGACAGCTGGCCGTTCTGCACCTGGACCAGGAAATTGGCCAGAACCGGAAGGGTCTGGCGGCGTTCGACCACGTTGACGACCTGTGCCAACGGCTTGAGAAAGGCTTCGCGCTGCAGTGTGAAACGCATGTGGTTCCGTGCCCCTATGCTTTAAAAAATGTGGAATAAATCAAAAGCTTGGTGGTGCTGGTAGAGACAGAATCGCTGGAAAACAATGCTAAGTCTTTGTAAATAAAGGAGTTTCAGGCATCGAAACCCTCTGTATTACCGACCCCCAAGGGGTGGGGAAAGCTGTGGATAAATTCGACGGGATTTCAGACGCCATTTTTATCCACAACGTGTCCCGCGCTTGCTACCGGATTCTGCACCGTTTTGTGCGATGACGCCTCATCGGCATCCGTGCATCATTCGCTCAGCTTCCGGATCAGCTTGTCCCAGTCTTCGCGGAGCTTGCCGTCGGTTTCCATCAGGGTCCGGATCTGGCGGCAGGCATGCAGCACCGTGGTGTGATCGCGACCGGCAAAGGCGTCGCCGATCTCGGGCAGGCTGTGCTCGGTCAGTTCCTTGGTCAGGGCCATGGCGACCTGGCGGGGGCGAGCGAGCGAGCGGGTCCGACGCTTCGACAGCAGATCCTTGATCTGCAGGCCGTAGTAGTCGGCAACGGTTTTCTGGATGTTGGGAATGCTGATCGCCTGCTGCTGGGCGCGCAGCAGGTCGCGCAGGGTTTCCTGAGCGAATTCGGTGGTGATCGCGCGGCCGGTGAAGTTGGCGCGGGCGGTCAGGGTATTGAGCGCGCCCTCGAGGTCGCGCACGTTGGAGCGCATCTTCTTGGCGATCAGGAACGCAACATCATCGGGAATCTCGGCACCGCGTTCGCGCGCCTTGGCCAGCACGATCGCGGCGCGGGTCTCGAAGTCCGGCGGTTCGATCGCGACCGACAGGCCCCAGGCAAGCCGCGACTTCAGGCGCGCTTCCAGGCCTTCGACCTCGCGCGGATAGCGGTCACAGGTCAGGATGATCTGCTGCTTGCCATCGAACAACGCGTTGAAGGTGTGGAAGAACTCTTCCTGCGTGCGGTCCTTGCCGGCGAAGAACTGGATGTCATCGATCAACAGCGCGTCCACCTGCTGGAACTGGCGCTTGAACTGATCCATGGTTTTTTCCTGCAGGGCCCGGATCATGGCGCTGAAGAACTGTTCCGAACGCAGGTACAGCACCTTCGCGACTGGATTGGCCTGGCGCATCGCGTTGCCGGCGGCGAACATCAGGTGGGTCTTGCCCAGGCCGGTGCCTCCGTACAGCAGCAGCGGGTTGTGGGCCCGGTCGCCCGGCTTCTGCGCTGCCTGGAAGGCAGCGGCCAGGCCCAGCTGGTTGCTGCGCCCTTCGACGAAGTTGGCGAAGGTGTAGTGATTGTCCAGATTGCCGGCAAACGGCACCTGCGGTTCGCTGGACACAGGCGCCGACGACGTGGAAACCGGCGCGTTCTGCGCCTCCACGGGGCGCGGGCGCGAGCCGATTTCAAGAAAAACGTCGCTGAAACCGGCGAAGTGAGCCAGCAGTTCGCGGATCCGGGCCAGGTACAGCTCGCGGACCTGGTCGACGATGAAGGCATTCGGTGCATACAGCACCAGGCTGTCCACGCGCAGATCGGCCTGCAGCGGCTTCAACCAGGTATGAACGTCTTCCGGCGGGAACTCCGCTTCGAGGCGCTCGAGACTACGGGACCAAGCATCCATCAGCAATAATCGTCCGGTGGCCGGGGCATGGACGCGACAAGGCGCCCAAACACAGGCCGGAAAGGGGGGAAATGGATGGCTCAGACTACCACCGAGCGCCCGCCTTCGGAATGCTTGTCCCCTACTTATTCACAAAAACATCCACAGCTATTGCACAGCCCGGTGAATTCGCGTAGTCCCCAGGGGTTGACGTGAGGGGGGAGACCTCTCTAGAATTTCCGGTTCTTTCCGTCCCATTCATACGAGAGGCCCCCAATGGCCACGAAGCGCACCTACCAGCCCAGCAACCTCAAGCGTAAGCGCGACCACGGCTTCCGTGCCCGTATGAAGACCGCTGACGGCCGCAAGATCCTGTCGCGTCGCCGCGCCAAGGGCCGCAAAGTCCTGAGCGCCTGATTGCCATGCCGCACCCTGCGGCAGACGCAATCCCTTCGACAGTGAATACTGCAGACCCGCGCAAGCGATTCCCTCGCTCTGCGCGGGTTCGCACGCGTGCCGAATACTCAACGGTCTTCAACGGCGCCCGCCGTGTGTCCGATCCGCTGATGACCCTGCACTGGCTGCCGGCTGACCGGCCGGCCAGGCTGGGTCTGGCGGTTTCCCGCAAGGTCGATCCGAACGCCGTTGGGCGTAACCGGATCAAGCGCGTCCTGCGCGACATCCTGCGTCAGACACGTACCGATATCCAGCCAGGCGACTTCGTCGTCGTGGCCCGTAGTGCTGCGCGTTCCGCCAGCAACGACGAGATCCGCCAGGCCTTCCTGCGCCTGCTGCGTCGCCTGCGTGCATTGCCCGCGCCGGGCGTGGACGGCACAATGCCGCCGCCTGATGGCATCGCAACTCCTTCTTTGACCGAGCCGGCATCGCGTCCCGGCCCCGCCGAGCCTGTCCGCTGATGAACCAGACCCGCGTATTCCTCATTTTTGCCTGGCTGATGGTGGCCGTGCTGCTGTGGATGGAATGGAGCCGTGAAAAGGCTGCTCCGACCCCGCCACCGACGACCACGTCGGCCCCGGCTGCCGCACAGAGTGTTCCGGGCGCTGCCTCGGGCAGCATTCCCAGTGCACAGGTCCCGGGCGCCCCGGGCCAGGCCGCTGTGCAGGCGCAGGCCAGTGCCACCCCGGCCAGCCAGCGCGTGACCGTCACCACCGACGTGCTGCGCCTGGTGCTTGATGGTGGCCGCGTGCTCGACGCCGAGCTGCTGCAGTTCCCGCAGACCAAGGACGAAGGCAGCCCGCCGGTTCGCCTGCTGACCGAAGACCCCGCGCATCCGTACAGCGCGATCAGTGGCTGGGCCAGCGAAGACAAGAACACCCCGGTTCCCGGCGCCGACGGCTTCAAGCTGGTCGGTGACACCAAGGACTTCGTGCTGGCCAAGGGCCAGAACGAGCTGCAGATCCCGTTCGTGTGGACCGCCGACAACGGCGTGACCATCAAGCGCACCCTGACCGTCTCGCGCAACGAGTATGCCGTGCGCTTCAAGGACGAAGTCAGCAATGCCGGCGCCGCGCCGTGGAACGGCTACGTCTACCGCACCCTGGACCGCACCCCGACCATCCTGTCGCGGAGCATGACCAACCCGGACTCCTTCAGCTTCAACGGTGCCACCTGGTACGACAACGACAAGAAGTACCAGCGTCGTGCGTTCAAGGACTACCTGGAAGACGGCACGCTCAACCAGAACATCACCGGCGGCTGGCTGGCGATGCTGCAGCACCACTTCTTCACCGCCTGGATCCCGCAGAAGGACCAGACCGCACACTACGTACTGTCGCAGGTGGCCGGTCGTGACCTGATCGAAGCGCGTGGCCCGGCCTTCACCGTGGCCCCGGGCCAGTCCACCAGCACCGAAGCCCGCCTGTGGGTCGGCCCGAAGTTGGTCAACCTGATTGCCAAGGAAGACGTGCCGGGCCTGGACCGCGTGGTCGACTACAGCCGCTTCTCGATGATGGCGGTGATCGGCCAGGGCCTGTTCTGGGTGCTGAACCAGGTGCACAAGCTGGTCGGCAACTGGGGCTGGGCGATCGTCGGCCTGGTGGTGCTGCTGAAGCTGGTGCTGTACCCGCTGTCGGCGACCCAGTACAAGAGCGGTGCCAAGATGCGTCGCTTCCAGCCGCGCATCGCGCAGCTGAAGGAACGCTATGGCGATGACCGCCAGAAGTTCCAGACCGCGATGATGGAGCTTTACAAGAAGGAAAAGATCAATCCGATGGGCGGCTGCCTGCCGATCCTCATCCAGATGCCGATCTTCTTCGCTCTGTACTGGGTGCTGGTGGAATCGGTCGAACTGCGCCAGGCGCCCTGGTTCGGCTGGATCCAGGACCTCACTGCACGCGACCCGTACTTCATCCTGCCGGTGATCAACGTGGCGGTGATGTGGTTCACCCAGAAGCTGACCCCGGCACCGGGCATGGACCCGATGCAGCAGAAGATGATGCAGTTCATGCCGCTGGTGTTCGGCGTCATGATGGCCTTCATGCCGTCCGGTCTGGTCCTGTACTGGGTGGTCAACGGCGGCCTGGGCCTGCTGCAGCAGTGGTGGATGACCAAGCGCCATGGCGGCGAGCCGGTCCCGGCCACCACCGCTCCGGCCCCGGTCAAAAAGAAGTAATCGGTAGAGCCGGCCGCTGGCCGGCTGACCCCAGCAAAAGCCCGCCGCAAGGCGGGCTTTTCGCATGCGGCGGTAGAATCGCCGGCACACCGTTCCTCCCACCTTCGAGTCCGCCATGCCGCGTGCGTCGTCGTTCCGCCTGTTCCTGCCCTCGCTGTTGTTGACCCTGGTTGTTGCCGGCTGCGGCGACAAGGACGCGAAGGCGCCGGCGACCACCGTCACCCAGGCGAGCGCGCAGGCTGCGGCCGCCGCCGATCCTGCCGCCGCGCCGTTGCTGGCCGCGCTGCAGAAGCAACTCGATGGCTACCGCCGGATCATCGTGCTGCTGGCCGACGAGGAGCAGCAGTCGACCGCCGACCGCGGCACCTCCACGCGTGTGGGCCAGCAGCTGTTCCATGATGGCCTGGAACAGCGCACGACCATCGCCGCGCAGTTCGACACCCTGCTGCGCGATTCCAGCCCGCAGCGCTTTGCCACCCTCGGCACGGTGCTGGACTACATCGAGTCTGCGCCCGAATTGTTCGACGCCGATCGCCTGGCCTTCCGTGAAGTGCTGCGTGACCTGCATGAGCGGGTCGGCACCGATTCCTCGCTGCCGGCGGTGAAGCTGCACCAGCGCATCGGTGAGGATCTGGAAGCGCTCGATGAGATCGAGCGCAACTACAACCAGGAACTGACCCGCATCTTCAGCCGCTTCGAGCGCACCCGCGCCATCGAACTGAAGCGCGAGAAGTGGGACGACTACATCGCCCACCTGCACAAGGACTACAGCCGTGAAGCGATCCTGCGCGACTACGGGGTGATCGAGCCGTATCCGATGTCGATGAAGGACAGCGACCGTGAGATCTTCGGCCGCGACCTGCCGGCCAAGACGGTGGTGCTGACCTTCGACGATGGCCCGCACAAGGCCTACACCGATGAAGTGGTGGCCATCCTCAAGCGCTACGACGTGCCGGGCGTGTTCTTCGAGGTGGGCCGCAACCTGGGCAAGGTCGAGGCCGATGGCAAGGTCAGGCTCGGCCCGATGGCGAAGATCAGCCGCAACCTGATGGAAGAAGGCTATGCGGTGGGCAACCACAGCCTGACCCACGCCCAGCTGTCGCGCACCACCGGCGACGCCCTGCGCCAGCAGGTGCTGGACACCGACACGCTGCTGAAGGATGTCGACAGCAAGCGCGCGCCGCTGTTCCGCTTCCCGTATGGTGCGCGCAATGCCGAAGGCCTGCAGCTGCTCAACGAGGCCGGACTGAAGTCGATCATGTGGAACATCGACTCGATGGACTGGGCCGACCCGGTGCCAGAGTCGATCGTGCAGCGCGTGCTGGACCAGGTGAACAAGGAACAGCGCGGCATCATCCTGTTCCACGATATCCACGATCGTGCAGTGAAGGCACTGCCGCAGATCCTCGACCGGCTGATCGCCGATGGCTACCAGTTCGCCGGCTGGAACGGCCGCGACTTCACTGTCGCCCGTGCGCGAAAGGGCGATACCGGTGCCGCGACCGTCACCACAGGCTACGAGAAGTCGTGGGCGATCGTGGTCGGCATCGACAACTACGCCAAGTGGCCGAAGCTGGAATACGCCAGCCATGACGCGCAGGCGGTGGCCGATACCCTCACCGGGCAGTTCGGCTTCCCGTCCTCGCAGGTGATCGTGCTGAAGAACGAGCAGGCCACGCGCAACAACATCCTGGCCGCGTTCCACGACCGCCTGGCCGATGACCGCACCGGGAAGAACGACCGCGTGTTCGTATTCTTCGCTGGCCATGGCGCGACCCGCCAGCTCGCCTCCGGGCGCGACCTCGGCTACATCATCCCGGTCGATTCGGATCCGAAGGAATTCGCCACCGACGCGATTGCGATGACCGACATCCAGAACATTGCAGAAAGCATGCAGGCCAAGCATGTGATGTTCGTGATGGATGCCTGCTACAGCGGCCTGGGCCTGACCCGTGGCGGCCCGTCGTCGTCGTCGTTCCTGCGCGAGAACGCGCGTCGCAGCGCGCGGCAGATGCTGACCGCCGGTGGTGCCGACCAGCAGGTGGCCGATGCCGGCCCGAACGGCCACTCGGTGTTCACCTGGGTGCTGCTGCAGGCGCTGGCTGGCAAGGGCGATCTCAACGGCGATGGCCTGATCACCGGTACCGAACTGGCCGCCTACGTGGCGCCGGCCGTCTCAGCCGTTTCGCACCAGACCCCGGCCTTCGGCAGCCTGCCGGGTTCGCAGGGCGGCGAGTTCGTGTTCCAGGTGCCGGACAGCCAGGAATTCCTCAATGCCGATACGCGCCAGCTGACCGCCGATGCGATCGCGCTGAACAACAAGGTGGATGCCGCCAGCGAGGCCAAGGGCAGCCAGGCACCGGTGACGGTGGCTGACCTGCAGGGCGGCAAGGCCAAGCTGGTAGTGCCCTCCGCCGGCCCGGCGTCCGACCGCCAGCGCGCGCAGCAGGCCAACGACCGCGGCCTGCAGCTGTACCGCGAGAAGCAGTACGACGAAGCGGTAGCCCAGTTCACCGAGGCACTGAAGCTGCGTCCGGACTTCGCCCAGGCCGCCAACAACCTCGGCTTCGTCTACTACCGCCAGCAGCGCTACGTCGAAGCGGCGCGCTGGCTGGAGAACACGCTGAAGATCGATCCGTCGCGTGCGGTGGCCTATCTCAACCTGGGCGATGCCTACTTCAACGCCGGCGACAAGGCCAAGGCGAAGCGGGCCTACACGACCTACCTGGCGCTGCAGCCGCAGGGCAGTGGTGCCGCGCAGGCACGCGCGCAGCTGGAGAAACTCTGAGCCATGAATGATGCAATCCGCACCGATACCATCGTGGCCATCGCCAGTGCCCCCGGCGCGGGCGGTGTCGGCCTGCTGCGCCTGTCCGGTCCGCGCGCAGCGGCCATCGCCAACGCGTTGGGTGCGCCTGCATTGCGCCCCCGCCATGCGCACTACGCACGCCTGCGCGACGCTGATGGCGAGGTCATCGACGATGGCATCGTGCTGTGGTTCCCGGCGCCGAACAGCTTCACAGGCGAAGAGGTGGTGGAACTGCAGGGGCACGGCAGCCCGGTCCTGCTGCAGCAACTGGTCGCGCGCTGCATTGCGCTCGGTGCGCGCCAGGCGCGGCCGGGTGAGTTCAGCGAACGCGCGTTCCTCAACGGCAAGCTCGACCTGGCCCAGGCCGAGGCCATCGCCGACCTGATCGCGGCCGGCGACAACCGCGCCGCACGCGCCGCGCGACGTTCGCTGGATGGTGTGTTCTCGCGGCGCATCGACGCCGTGGTCGAGCAGTTGGTGCTGCTGCGCATCCACGTGGAAGCAGCCATCGACTTCGCCGACGAACCGCTGGATACCCTCGGTGGCGCGCAGGTGCGGCGTGGCCTGGAACAGGCGCGCAGTGATCTCGCCCTGCTGCGCCGCGACGCCGAACGTGGCCGCCGCCTGCGCGATGGCCTGCATGCCGTGCTGATCGGTCCGCCGAATGCCGGCAAGAGCTCACTGCTGAACGCACTGGCCGGCAGCGAACGCGCCATCGTTACCGACATCGCCGGCACCACCCGCGACACGTTGCGCGAGACCATCCGCCTGGATGGCCTGGAGCTGACCTTGGTCGACACCGCGGGCCTGCGCGACGGCGGCGACGCCATCGAACGCGAAGGCATGCGCCGCGCCCACGTGGAAATCGAGCGCACCGACCTGGCGCTGATCGTGCTGGATGCGCGCGATCCGGCGGCCGGGCAGGCGGCGCTGGGTGATGCCGTGGCAGCGGTGCCGCACAAGATCTACATCCACAACAAGTCGGACCTGCTCGGTGTCCTGCCGGCGCTGGACGACCCGGACCGCGTGTTCGTTTCGGCCGCCACCGGCGCCGGGCTGGACGACCTGCATGCGCGCCTGCGTTCGATTGCCTCGGCCGGGGCAGGGGAGCAGGTGGATGGCGAGTTCTCCGCGCGCACGCGCCATGTGCATGCCATCGAGCGAGCGCAGGAACACGCGCAGCGCGCCGATGGCGAGCTGGCGCACGAGCACCTGGAGCTGGCCGCCGAGGAATTGCGGCTGGCGCATGATGCGCTGGGTGAGATCACCGGGCAGATGAGTGCCGATGATCTGCTGGGAAGGATCTTCTCCAGTTTCTGCATCGGCAAGTAACTGTAGAGCCGAGCCCGTGCTCGGCTGTTCTACCGGTCAGCCGAGCATGGGCTCGGCTCTACAGGTGCAGGCTTCCCCCACCTGTCATATTGCCGCCGCATACTGACGGCCATCACATACCGCTTGGGGAAGTCGCAGTGAAGTCGTGGGGTTGTGCGTTGCTGTTGTCGCTGGCCGTGGCACCATCGGTGGCCATGAGTGCTGAATCCTCCACCCCGGCCGCACCCAAGGTGTCGGTCTATGGTCATCGCGGCGCAAGCGCACTGCTGCCCGAGCACACCCTGGCGTCGTACGCGCAGGCGATCGCCGATGGCGCCGACTACATCGAACCGGACCTGGTGATGACCAGGGACGGGGTGATGGTGGCCCGCCACGAGAACGAGATCGGCGGCACCACCGACGTCGCCTCGCATCCGGAGTTCGCCAGCCGCCGCACGAGCAAGGTGATCGACGGTCAGAAGGTCGACGGCTGGTTCACCGAAGACTTCACCCTGGCCGAGCTGAAGACCCTGTACGCGCGTGAGCGCCTGCCGGAGCTGCGCAGTACTGCCTACGACGGCCAGTTCCGCATCGCCAGCCTGGACGAGATCCTGGCCTTCCTGGTGCAGCAGGCCGGGCGTGCCAACCGCGGCATCGGCCTGGTGCCGGAGATCAAGCACCCGACCTACTTCCAGTCCATCGGCCTGCCGATGGAAGACAAGCTGCTGGCCGCACTGCGTGGCAACGCGTACACCAATGTCGGGCCGGTCACGATCCAGTCGTTCGAGACCGCCAACCTGCGCTACCTGCGCGGCAGGATCGGCCGGGGCAGCAACATCCGGCTGCTGCAGCTGCTGTGGAAGGGCGATACCCAGCCGGCCGACATCGTCAAGGCCGGCGGCGCGCTGACCTATGCGCAGATGATGACCCCGGCCGGCCTGAAGGACATTGCCGGCTACGCCGATGGTATCGGCCCCGAGCTGCGTTCGATCATTCCACTGGATGCCAAGGGTGCGCTGGGCACGCCGACCTCGCTGGTACGTGATGCGCACGCCGCTGGCCTGATGGTGATTCCGTACACCTTCCGCCCGGAAAACCACTTCCAGCCCAGCAACCTGCGCAAGGGTGCCGACAGCGCGCGCAATGCCGAGGGATCGATTGCCGAGATGCGGGCTTACCTGGCGACGGGCATCGATGCGTTCTTCACCGATGACCCGGCGCTCGGCCGGCAGGCGGTGGATGGGATGGGCGCGGCGGGGAACTGATTCTCCTGGTAGTGCCGGCCGCTGGCCGGCAACCTCATGAACCTTCGTTGGCAATCCTTGCGTTGCCGGC
>NZ_JAXBQT020000025.1:0-65411 GCF_047520755.2 Stenotrophomonas sp. FR010
AAGAGCCTGACCTTGAAGGCGGTGGCCGGGCTGCTGCGGCCGGGCCAGGGCCATGTGCGCGTGCAGGGGCAGACCCTGTTCGATGCGGCCACCGGTGTGGATCTGCCGCCGCAGCGCCGCCAGCTGGGCTATGTGTTCCAGGATTACGCGTTGTTCCCGCACCTGAGCGTGCGCCAGAACGTGGCGTTCGGGCTGGAGAAGGGGTGGTTGAATCCGCGCGTGGGCCAGCGCTTCGATGCGGTGGAGCAGTGGTTGCACGCCTTCCGCATCGACACGGTGGGCGATCTGCTGCCCTCGCAGATTTCCGGCGGGCAGCGCCAGCGCACCGCACTGGCGCGGGCGCTGGTGACACAACCGCAGGCGCTGCTGTTGGATGAACCGTTCTCCGCACTGGATCATGACCTTCGGCAGCATCTGCGCCAGGAGTTGGAGGCGGTGCTGGACAAGACCGGGATCCCGTTGTTGTTGATCAGCCACGATCCGCAGGACGTGGCCATGTTCGGCCAGCAGGTGGCGCGCATGGTGGACGGCCGTATCGTCGGCGATTGACCTGCATCTGTAGAGCCGAGCCCATGCTCGGCTGCTCTGCGCGACACCGCCAACAGCAGCCGAGCGTGGGCTCGGCTCTACAGGATCTACGGATCAATACAACTCACAGTGCGTGCGGCCTTCGCCCCGCAACGCGTCCCAATGCCCTTCGCCACCGATGGCATCGATGGCTTCGCGCACCGCGCCTTCAAGGTGGCTCTTGTTGCCGCACAGGTACAGGTGCCCACCGCGGGCCAGGACATCGCGCACTTCGGCGGCACGCTGCTGCAGCACATGCTGCACATAGACCTTTTCGGCGCCATCGCGCGAGAACGCGGTATGCAGGCCGGCGAGCACGCCACGCGTGTGCCAGTCCTGCAGCTGGTCGCGGTACAGGTAGTCGTGCTTGCTGTGCTTCTCGCCGAACACCAAGTGCACCTCGCGTGCGCAGCCGTTGGCCTGCAGTTCCTGCAGCAGGCCCATCAACGGTGCGATGCCGGTGCCGGTGCCGACCAGCAGCAGCGGTGCCTGGCCGGTATCGGGCAGGTGGAAGCCGGGGTTGGAACGGCAGTACACCCGGGCGTGGTCGCCGCCGTGCAGCAGGCTGCCGGTGGCGGTGCCGAAGCGCTCGCGGTCGCGCAGGGTGTAGCGCACTTCGCGCACGCACAGGCTCAGCTGGTCGTCGCAAGGGTGAGAGGCGATGGAATAAGCGCGCGGCAGCGGCGGTGACAGCAGCTCGCGCAGCCGGGCCAGCGGCACGCCGTCCGGCGTGGCGTGGTGCTGCAGCACGTCCAGCAGGTCCAGGCCATGCAGGTAGGCGTCGAGCTCGCGCTTCTGGTTGACCTTCAACAGGCGCTTCAATCCCTCGCTGCCGCTGAGCCTGGCCAGTTCGCGCAGTACGCCCTTGCTCAGCAGGCGCAGCTCGCGGTCGTGCAGGGCGGCCACGGCGGTGCTGTCGCCGTACCAGGTGGCCAATGCCCGCAGCAGGGCAGGATCGTTCTCCGGCACCACGTGCAGGGTGTCACCCGCGCGGTAGGCCATGCCACTGCCGGCGATGTCCAGCTGCAGGTGCCAGGCAGCGGGGTCGCTGCTGTTCAAGCGGCGACGTTCGAGAATGCGGGCGGCAAAGGCATTGTCTTCGCCATAGGCGGTGACCTGCAGGTGCAGGTCGTGGCCAGCGTTGAGGTCGCCCTCCAGCACCTGGCCCAGCACCGGCCGCCATTGCTGGAAGAACTGCTCGTAACCCAGGTCGGCGTCCACCCGATGCAGCAGCGGCTGCGCCTGGCGCTCGCTCAGCGCAGCATCCAGCGCCTTGGTGAAGCCACAGAAGTTGGGGTAGCCGGTGTCACCCAGGCCGAACACCGCATAGCGCAGGCCAGCCAGCGTCGGGGTCTGGCGCAGTGTTTCGAAGAACTGTTCGCCGTTGGCTGGCGGTTCGCCATCGCCGAACGAGCTGGAAATCGCCAGCAGCACATCGCCGTGGCCGAGACTGGCCACGTCGATGTCGTTGAACGGGAGCACCTGCGGCCCGTGCGGCTGCAGGCCCGCGCCCAGGCGCTGGGCCAGGGCGCGGGCATTGCCCGACTCGGACGCGAATCCCACCAGCAGGCGGCTGAAGGGCGTACTGGTCGGGAGGGCGTTCACGCGGCCTCGTAGAAGTCGTCGAACTTTTCCTTGCTGAACTCGACCAGGTCGTAGTTCTGCATCAGGTCGTTCACCACGCGGCGGATGCTGATGTAGGAGGTGATGTTGCCGTCGCCGTCGAACAGCGGTTGCACGGTGGTGTCGACTACGTAGAGCACGCCGCCCTTGCCGAGGTTGGGCACGATGCCGGTCCAGGTCTTGCCGGCCTTGATGGTGTCCCACATGTCCTTGTAGACCGCCTTGGGCACGTCCGGGTGGCGCACGATGCTGTGCGGTTGGCCGATCAGTTCCTCTCGGGCGAAGCCGGTGAGCGTGCAGAACAGGTCATTGGCGTAGGTGATGTTGCCCTGCAGGTCGGTGGTGGAGATCACCATGACGTTCTGCAGCGCATTCACGAGCTGGGCGTTGTCGGGGGAGTAGCTCATCGCAGGGTCCTTGTAGAGGCCGGCAGCGCCGGCGTGTTCGGGTTCTGCATAGGAATACGCCCGCGTGGCAGCGGGCGGTTTGACATTGGTCAAGCGCGTAGCGCGAAGGCCTGCGACCGGGTGTCGCAGGGTGAGTCTCTTTAGAGATCAACCCAGCCCGGCTTAGGCGGCACGCGGGATTGCCAGCAGCCGGGCGTGGGCTCGGCCCCATCGCAGGAGACACGGGCAGGAGGCGGGCGCATGTCATGTGTACTGAGCTCATGACGTGTTGTCACAAAGAAATCGCCATGGCTTCACGGTTGATTGATCGCATGCAGGGCTATTGTCGTCCTGAGCCTCTCGCTGGCGTCCCCCACGTCCTGCGTCGACTTCCTTCCCAGCATCAGCGCCCGTCCGGGCGCCGCTGGCGTCTGTCTGCCTGAAGCATCCGAGATCATCCCCATGGCCCGCGCCGCCCAGTCCGCTTCACCCGTTGCGATCTCTCCCGTCACGCCCGTGCCGATCGGCACCCGCCGCGGCCATTCGCAACCGTTGGATCTGCCGGAACTGGTGCAGCGCGTGTTGTTCGTTGCCACTGAGATGGCGGACTTCGTCAAGGCCGGTGGCCTGGGCGACGTCGCTGCGGCCCTGCCGCGTGCGGTGCGCGGTGCGTGTGATTCGCGCGTGCTGCTGCCCGGCTACCCGGAGGTACTGCAGCGCCTGCCACAGCTGCAGCGGGTGGGGCAGGTCAGCGCGCGGGCCGGCTTGCCGGCGTGCACGATCGGCATGGCGGTGCAGGCCGACGGCCTTCCGATCTACGTGCTGCTGTCGCCGGAGCTGTACGAGCGTGAGGGCTCGCCCTACGTGGACGGGCAGGGGCAGGAGTGGAAGGACAACGCGGTTCGATTCGCGACGCTTTCGCATGCGGCGGCGGAGATTGCGGCCGGGCGTGCCGGGCTGGACTGGTCGCCACAGCTGCTGCACCTGAATGACTGGCCGGTGGCCATGGCGGCCGCCTACGTGCGTTGGGACAGGACGGCCGTGCCGACCCTGCTGACCATCCACAACCTGGCTTACCAGGGGCTGTTCCCCTACGCGCTTGCGCCGGTACTGGGCGTGCCGGCCGAACACCTGGATGAACTGCACTTCCACGGGCAGATGTCGTTCCTGCAGGGCGGCATCACCAACGCCACGCGGCTGAACACGGTCAGCCTTCGCTACGCTCAGCAGATCACCGCCCCGGATGAAGGCTGCGGGCTGCATGACCTGTTGGCGCGTCGCGCAGCCGGCGGGCACCTGAGTGGCATCGTCAACGGCATCGACGCCAGCTGGGACCCGCGCCGCGATATCCATCTCAAGGCCCACTTCGGCATTGGCGAGTGGACCGGGCGCGCCACCAACGCGCATGCGGTGCGCAAGGCGTTCGGCCTGGCGCCGTCGACCGGCCCGCTGTTTGCGGTGGTCTCGCGGCTGGTGCACCAGAAGGGCCTGGACATCACCTGCGACGTGGCGCCCCAGATCGTGGCGGCCGGCGGCCAGCTGGTCATCATCGGCGGTGGCGAGCCGCAGGTGGAAGCCCAGGTGCAGGCGCTGGCCCGCCGCTACCCGGGGCGGGTGGGCGCCTTCATCGGGTTCGAAGAAGCGCTGGCCCGCCAGATGTTTGCCGGCGCCGATTTCCTGCTGATGCCTTCGCGCTTCGAACCCTGCGGGCTGAGCCAGATGTACGCGCAGCGTTTCGGCTGCCTGCCCATCGCACACGCGACCGGCGGACTGGTGGATACCGTGGAGGACGGCGTGACCGGTTTCCTGTTCCATGGCGCCAATGCCGATGGCCTGCGCCGCTGCGTGGAACGGGCGATGCGCACCTTCCGCCTGCCGGGGCTGCTGCAGGCCATGCGCCGCGCGGCCATGCTGCGGCCAGGTGGCTGGGATGCGGCGGGGCGCGCCTACCTGGCGTTGTACCAGCAGACCTGCCAGGTGGCCGCATGAGCCACGACAGCCTGCATCTGGCCGCCCTGGAGGATGAAACCATCGCGGAGATGGGATTGGATCAGCGCATCGCGCCGGCGCTGGAGGACCTCGTCCATGCACGCCCGGCCGACGCATTCGCCTGGCTGGGCCCGCACCGCCAGCCAGAAGGCGGACGCCAGCTGCGCGTGCTGGTGCCGCACGCGCAGCGCGTCGAGGTGATCGCAGACGACGGGCGGCGCTGGGACCTGTCCCCCGGCCCGTTGCCCGGCCTGTTCGAGGGCGCGGCCGGCGACGCGGCGATACCGCTGCTTGCCCTGCATTTCGAACAGGGCGTGGAGCAGGTGCACGATGCCTATGGGTTCGGTCCACTGTTGGACGAAGCCCTGCTGCAGCGGTTCCATGCCGGTGATGCCGATGCGGCGCGGCAGCTGGGGGCGGTGCCGATGCAGGTGCAGGGCATCGCGGGCGTGCGCTTCGCGGTGTGGGCACCCAATGCCCAGCGGGTCGCGGTGGTTGGCGATTTCAATGGATGGGATGGCCGACGCCATCCGATGCGGCTGCGTCACACCGCCGGCGTGTGGGAACTGTTCCTGCCGGGCGTGCAGGCCGGTGCCCGCTACAAATTCCGCATCGTCGGCGCCGACGGCCGGGTGATGCCCGACAAGTTCGATCCGATGGCGCGCTGGGCCGAGCTGCCACCGGCCACCGCTTCGCGGGTGCCTTCGGCGGCGCCGACGCAGTGGCACGATGACGCATGGTTGGCGGCCCGACGCCAGGCCGGAACCAGCGCACCGCTGTCGATCTACGAAGTGCATGCGGGCTCCTGGCAGCGCAGCGACGAGGGTGCGCCGCTGGACTGGGATGCCCTGGCCGACCGGTTGATTCCGTACGTGGCCGGGCTGGGCTTCACCCATATCGAACTTTTGCCGGTCAGCGAGCATCCTTTCGGTGGTTCCTGGGGCTATCAGCCGCTGGGCATCTACGCGCCGACGGCGCGCCATGGCACGCCGCAGGCCTTCGCGCGCTTCGTGGACCGCTGCCACCAGGCCGGCGTGGGGGTGATCTTGGACTGGGTGAGCGCGCACTTCCCGAACGATGCGCATGGCCTGGCCGGGTTCGATGGCACTGCGCTGTACGAGCATGCGGATCCGCGCGAAGGGGTGCACGCCGACTGGGACACGCTGATCTACAACTATGGCCGCAATGAGGTGGCCGCCTACCTGATCGGCAGTGCCTTGGAGTGGGTGGAGCGGTTCCACATCGACGGTCTGCGCGTGGATGCCGTGGCGTCGATGCTGTACCGGGATTACAGCCGGGCCGAGGGGGAGTGGATACCCAACGAGCAGGGCGGGCGCGAGAACCTGCAGGCGGTCGCGTTCCTGCGGCGGATGAACCAGACGCTGCGCGAGCGCTTTCCGGACGTGCTGGTGATCGCCGAGGAATCCACCGCGTGGCCGGGCGTGACCGCGCCGGTGGAAGCGGGCGGGCTTGGCTTCACCCATAAATGGAACATGGGCTGGATGCACGACACCCTGCAGTATATGGGGCGCGACCCGATCCATCGCCCGCATCACCACAGCGAGATCAGCTTCGGCCTGGTCTACGCCTTTTCCGAACGGTTCGTGCTGCCGCTTTCGCATGACGAGGTGGTGCACGGCAAGGGGGCGCTGCTGGCCAAGATGGCCGGCGAGCCGGCCCAGCGGCTGGCCCAGCTGCGCGCGTACTACGGCTTCATGTGGGCGCACCCGGGCAACAAACTGCTGTTCATGGGCGGCGAGTTCGGCCAGGGCCACGAGTGGTCGCACGATGCGGCACTGGACTGGGCACAGGCGGCCAGCAGTGAGGGCCAGGGCCTGTCGCGCCTGGTGCGAGACCTCAACGGCGTGCTCCGCGCCGAACCCGCGTTGCATCGCGACGAGCGCGACGAACGCGGTTTCGACTGGAGCGTGGCCGATGACAACCGCAACAGCGTTTACGCGTTCATCCGCCGGGATCCTGCCGGCAGCGGCCGCACCCTGCTGGTGGTGAGCAACTTCACCCCGGTGCGGCGCGAGGCGTACCGGGTCGGCGTGCCGCGCCCGGGGCGTTGGACCGAACGACTCAACACCGACAGCGTGTACTACGGTGGCGGCAATAGCGGCAACCTCGGAGCGGCGCTTACCGAGCCCCGGCCGATGCATGGGCACGCCCAGTCGCTGCGGCTGACGCTGCCGCCGCTGTCCACGCTGTACCTGCAGGTTGATGCATGACGGCAGTGACGCCGCGCCTGGGCGCATGGCCTGTGGCCGGTGACGGGGTGGAGTTCCGCGTGTGGGCACCGGACGCAAGGACGATGGCGCTGAGCCTGCACGGCACGCAGCGGCCGATGCAACGCGACCCGGACGGCTGCCACTGGCTGCGAACACCGGCATCGCATGGCGACCGCTACTGTTTTCGCCTTCCTTCCGGCCTGGACGTGCCCGACCCGGCCTCGCGCTGGCAGCCGGACGGCATCGACGGCGACAGCGCGGTGGTGCTGGACAAGGACATGGTGCAACCCACGTGGCGCGGGCATGCCTGGCAGGACCTGGTGATCTATGAAGTACACATCGAGGCCGGCGGCGGCTTCGCGGCGCTGACCGCGCAGCTGCCGATGCTGGCCGCGATTGGCATCACCGCCATTGAGCTGATGCCGGTCGCGCAGTTTCCCGGCCAGCGCAACTGGGGCTACGACGGCGTGTTCCCGTATGCGCCGGCCCATGCTTACGGTGGGCCGGCAGAGCTGAATGCCTTCGTCGAGGCGGCACATGCCGCTGGGCTTTCCGTGTTGCTGGACGTGGTCTACAACCACTTCGGACCGCAGGGTAACCATCTGCGCCAGTACGCGCGGGGGTTCTTCCGTGATGACCGCAGTACTCCCTGGGGCGAGGCCATCGACTTCCGCCAGCCCTGGGTGCGGCGCTTCTTCATCGACAACGCGCTGATGTGGTTGCGCGACTACGGCTTCGATGGGCTGCGCCTGGATGCGGTGCATGCCATCGATGATGAGCGCTTCCTGCAGCAGCTGGCCGAGGAGGTACACGCGGTGGTGCCGCACGCGCACCTGGTGCTGGAGAACGAACGCAACCAGGCGCGATGGTTGCGCGGCGCCTACCAGGGGCAATGGAATGACGACTTCCACAATGCGCTGCACGTGATGCTGACCGGCGAGCAGGAGGGCTATTACGCGGCCTATGCCGGTCGCGCCGAAGCACTGCTGGCGCGCTGCCTGGCCGAAGGATTCGCCTGGCAGGGTGAACCGGACCTGCGCGGCGATCCCCGCGGCGAACCCAGCGCTGACCTGTCTCCCGCGCGTTTTGTGGCATTCGCGCAGAACCACGACCAGGTAGGCAACCGTGCTTTCGGCGAGCGCTTGTCGATGCTGGTGGATCCGGCGCGGCTGCGTGCGGCGCTGGCGTTGACCGTGCTGACGCCGATGATCCCGCTGCTGTTCATGGGCGAACCGTGGCAGGCGCAATCGCCGTTCCTGTTCTTCACCGACTACGCGCCGCCGCTGGACGAGGCGGTGCGCGAAGGGCGTCGCCGCGAGTTCGCTGGTTTCAGCGCCTTTGCCGACGCCGCCTCGCGCGCGCGTATTCCGGACCCGAACGATGCGGCGACCCTGCAGGCGTCGTACACGCCGCCGCCCGGCGATGATCCCTGGTCGCAGCACTGGCTGCGCTGCACGGGCGAGTTCCTCGGCCTGCGCAGGCGCTATCTGCAGCCGGGCCTGCTGCAGGCGCGGTCGCTGGGTGCGCGCGTGCTGGGCCAAGGCGCGGTGCAGGCGGGCTGGCAGTTGCCCTCGGGCCAATGGTGGATCGCGATCAACGTGGGCCCTGTGCCGGTGGCGCATGCGGTGCCGGCCGGCGACTGCGTCGTGGGGCCGGACGCGGCCGGGATGCTGCCAGCCGGCGGCGGCGTGCTGGCCTGCTGGATCGCCGCATGAGCACGGATGCAGCGGTGCGGGAAGCGGCCGGCCGTGCGGGCCTGCTGGTCCGCTGGACCGACGTGGCCGGTGCCGCGCGCGAGGTCGCACCGGACGTGCTGCGCGCGGTGCTGGAGGCGCTGCAGGGCGATGCAGCGCCCGAGCACGGTGGCCTGCGCACGGCTTGCTGTGGACAGCTGCTGGCGATGCCCCAGGCGGCAGGCGCAGCGTGCTGGGTGGATGAGCAGGGCGCAGTGCTGCCGGCACACCCCGATGCGCAAGGGCGCTGGCGCGTGCCGGACCAGCCCGGCTACTGGCAGTGGCGCCAGGGCGGACGGCAACAGGCGATTGCGGTGGCGCCACAGCGTGCCTGGTGGCCGCTGGGCTTGCTGCGCGGCTGGGGCCTGTCGGCGCAGGTCTACAGCCTGCGCGCTCGCGACGACGCCGGCATCGGTGACAGCGCCGGCTGTGCGCGATGGAGCGAACTGCTGCACCGTCACGGCGGCGATGCAGTGGCGTTGAGCCCGCTGCATGCCGGCTTGCCACCAGGGCCCGGTTACAGCCCCTATTCGCCCAGCGACCGGCGCTGGCTCGATCCGCTGCAGACCTCCCTGCCGCAGGTACTGCCGGAAGCAGCCGACGCCGTGCTGGCTGAAGACGAAGCACTGGCGACGGCCGTTGCAGCAGCCACTGCCGCGCGCCGCATCGACTGGCCGCACTCGGCGGCGTTGAAGTGGCGCTGGCTGCGCCAGGTGCGCCAGTGGCTGCGGCAGCAGGCGCCGGCTCAGTACGAACAGATGCAGACGTGGTGCGATGCGCAGGGCGAATCCCTGCTGCGCTATTGCCAGCACGCCGCCGATCGGTTCACTGGAAGCGCCGACGACCATGCGTTTGCGCAGTGGTTGGCGCGGCAGGGCTGGGCGCAGGTGCAGGCGGGCTTGCGCGACGACGGCGCGTCGATCGGACTGATCGCAGATCTGGCGGTGGGTTGCGCGCCGCAGGGCGTCGAGGCCCGGACCGGCGGCGACCATCTGCTGCAGGGCCTTGAGCTGGGCGCGCCGCCGGATGCGTTCAATCCGCTGGGCCAGGCCTGGGGTATCACCAGCTGGTCACCCTCCGCGCTGCAGCGCGAGGGCTTTGAGCCGTTCATTCGCGTGCTGCGCGCCGTGATGGCCGGCCGTGGTGGGCTGCGCATCGACCATATCCTCGGCCTGCAGCGGCTGTGGGTGCTTCCCTGTGGCTCAGCCGCCGGACAGGGCGTGTACCTGCGCTATCCGTTCGATGATCTGATCAACCTGCTGGTTCTGGAATCGTGGCGGCATCGCTGCGTGCTGATCGGTGAAGACCTGGGCGTGGTGCCGCCGGGCATTCGCCAGCGGCTGGCAGCCCGCGGCATCCTGGGCATCGAGGTGCTGCCGTTCGCCCGCAAGGGTGAGCACTTCCTGCCTGCGCCACGGTGGCGCCGCGATGCGGTGGCCATGCCCTCCACCCATGATCTGCCACCGCTGTCCGGCTGGCTGCACGGGCGCGACCTGCGCTGGCGTGCCCGCCTGGGTGAGCTGACCGGGCTTGCAGCGGCGTTGCACGCGCGCGCCAGTGAGGTGCAGGGACTGTCCGCCGTTGCCCGAGGCGAGGGCGCGACGCTGGAAGCGCGTGCGCTGTCGCTGGTCGCGCACGCGCCTTCGCGGTTGGCGCTGCTCCCGCTGGAAGATGCGCTGGGGAGCCGCGCGCAGGTGAACCTGCCGGGCACCGTCAACGGCCATCCGAACTGGCGCCGGCGGCTACCGCTGGCATGGGAACAGGACGCGGTTGACGCGCGTATTGCTCGGTTCAGCGCAACGCGGCGGAGGGAGCGGCGATGACTCCATTGCGTGCCACCGTACGCCTGCAATTGCATGCAGGCTTCGACCTCGAGGCCGCCGCGATGCAGCTGCCGTACTACGCCGCGCTGGGCGTCAGCCACCTATACCTGTCGCCGATCGCCGCTGCGCTGCCTGGGTCTACGCATGGCTACGATGGCATCGACCCGGCCTGCATCAATCCGGAACTGGGCGGCGAAGAAGCCTTCCGGCAACTGGCCACAGCGACGCGCGCGCACGGCATGGGCCTGATCCTCGACATCGTACCCAACCATCTGGCGGCGTCCCCGCACAGCCATTGGTGGAACGATGTGCTGATGCACGGGCGTCGAAGCCCGCACGCAGCATGGTTTGACATCGACTGGGAGGCGCCGGGCTGCGAGGGCCGGCTCTGGCTGCCTGCACTGGACCGGCCGTTGCACGACGCGGTGCGCGATGGCGTAGTGCGCGTGGTGGTGGACAACGCGCGTCCCGTGCTGCGCCACCATGGTCTGGCGTTGCCCTTGTCGCCGCGCAGCCATCCACTGGACCCCGCGCAGTGGCCGGCGTGGGCCGAGCGCTGCAACCGCAGCGTTGAACGGCTGCATACGCTGCTGCAGCGGCAGCACTACCGGCTGGCCTGGTGGCGCACGGCGGGCGATCAGGTGAACTACCGGCGCTTTTTCGATATCAATGAACTGGCCGCGCTGCGGGTGGAGCGCGATGACGTGTTCGAGGCGGTGCATGCGCTGCCGCTGCGGTTGGTACGCGAGGGATGGGTGGACGGCCTGCGTATCGATCATGTGGATGGCCTGTCTTCCCCGGGCGCCTACCTGCGGCGCCTTCGTGAATCGCTTGACGCAGCCTGTGCGGCCGGCGGCCGTGATCCGCAGGCGGTGAGCCTGCATGTGGAGAAGATACTGGCCGAGGGCGAGCAGCTGCCCGACAGCTGGGCCTGCGACGGCACCACCGGCTATGACTTCATGGACCAGACCGGTGCCTGGTTGCACGATCCGGCGGCTGGACCCGCGCTCTCGCGCACGTGGCAGGCGCTGGGCGGTGATCCGCGCAGCTTCGACCGGATCCAGCAGGACGCTCGCGGCATGATGTTGCGCCAGGGCCTTCACGCAGACTTCCAGCGGCTGCTGCGCAGTGCGCAGCAGGTCCTGCAGCCCCGGCTGGCCGAGGCCGATATCGGAGTGGCTGCGCTGGCACGCGCATTGGCTTCATTGCTGCGGCATTACCGCACCTACCGGCCCTATTCGCTGCAGGGGGCGGGTGAACGAAAGGCGCTGGTGGACGCTGCAGCTGCTGCGCGCGAGGCGCTGGACGGTGCGGCATGCGCCGCGCTGGATCTGCTGCTGCAGGCACTTCCCGGCCAGGCGCCGGCTGAAACCGAGCTGCGCGTACGGTTCGGGCAGCTGGCCGCGCCGTTGAATGCCAAGTCGTTGGAAGATACCGGGTTCTATCGCTATTTCAGGCTGCTGTCGCGCAACGAAGTCGGCAGTGATCCGCAGCGGCTGGGCATGGAAGGGCGCGAGCTGCTGGAACATGCAGCCTGGCGCCTGCGGCGCCATCCCAGGGCGCTGCTTGCGCTGGCGACCCACGATCACAAGCGCGGGGCCGACAGCCGGGCACGGCTGGCGGTTCTCAGTACCTGCACGGTCGAGTGGCGGGACGCGGTGCGGCGCTGGGGCCGGATGGCGACCCGCGCCGGCGCGCCAATGCCATTGCCGAGTGCCGAGGCCTATGCGCTATGGCAGGCGCTCGTGGCCGCGTGGCCGATGCACGGTACCCCCGGCGCAGGCTTCGCATCGAGGATGGGGCAATGGCTGACCAAGGCGTTGCGCGAGGGCAAGCGGGTCAGCAGCTGGTCCGATCCCAACGTGGCCGTGGAGGAGGGCGCCGCGCAGTGGCTGCACGCGCTGCTGGATGGAGCGCCGTTGCAGCCGGTGCGGGAGGCGCTGGCGACCTTCGTGGCGCGCATCGCGCCGGCGGGCGCCTGCAACGGCTTGGCACAGCTGTGCCTGCAGCACTGCCTTCCCGGCGTGCCCGATCTTTACCAAGGCGGTGAAGGCTGGGACCTGAGCCTGGTGGACCCGGACAACCGGCGCGCCGTGGATTATCCAGCGCGGCAGGCGTGGCTGCGTGATGCGCGCGCGTGGCCTGCGCTGCTGGAGGACTGGCGGGACGGTGGGATCAAGGCATTTCTACTCCGGCGATTACTGGATTGCCGCCGCAGGCACCCGCAGCTGTTCCTGCACGGCGCGCTGCAGCCGCTGTCGGCGCCGGTGCGCTCACCGTGGCTGGCGTTCACGCGCAGGCATCAGGCGCAGATGCTGCTGGTGGTCGTGCGGCGTGGTTCGCCCACCGCCGTGCCTGGCCCAAGCCTGCATGCGCCGCGCGACGTCGGCAGCGATGTGACGCTGCGTGGGGTGCCGACAGGCCCCATGCGCAACGTCCTTGACGGGCGCATCGAACATTTCAACGCAACCACGGACGTGGCCAGGCTTCTGGCTGGCAGCCCGTTGGCGATATGGATCAACGAGGAGGCAGGTAGGGATGGACAGCAGGGAACGACGGCAGCGGATTGAGGCACTGGCCCACCAGATCTGGGAGGCAGAAGGGCGCCCGGACGATCAGCAGCAACGGCACTGGCACATGGCCGAGCGGCTGGTGGAGGCCGAGATCGCCGCCGCACGCGAGGAGGAGGGCACCGATGGCGAGCCGTAAGTGGACGCAGACCTCGCGCGTGCGCGAAGGCCGGCCCTTCCCGCTGGGGGCGACCTGGGACGGGTTGGGCGTGAACTTCGCGCTGTACTCGCGGCATGCCACCCGGGTGGAACTCTGCCTGTTCGATGCACGCAACCGCGAAGTGGAACGCATCGCGCTGCCCGAGTACACCAACGAGATCTGGCACGGCTACCTGCCGGACGTGCGGCCCGGCCAGCGCTATGGCTACCGAGTGCATGGTCCCTATGCTCCGGAGGAAGGCCATCGCTTCAATCCCAACAAGCTGCTGCTGGACCCCTACGCCAAGCAGATTGTGGGCGAACTGAAGTGGGCCCCCCACCTGTTCGGCTACACCTTGGGCCACCGCGATGGCGACCTGAGCTTCGACCGCCGCGACAGCGCCAGCTACATGCCGCGCTGTGCCGTGATCGATCCGGCCTTCAGCTGGGGTGCCGAGCGGGCACCTGCCACGCCCTGGGACCGGACCGTGATCTACGAAGCGCACGTGCGCGGGCTGACCATGCAACACCCCGATGTTCCGCAGGCCGAGCGTGGCACCTTGTCTGCCCTGCGCCATGACGCAGTGGTCGACCACCTCAGCCATCTGGGCGTGACCGCCATCGAACTGCTGCCGGTGCACGCCTACGTCGATGACCAGCAGCTGCTCGAGCGCGGGCTGCGCAACTACTGGGGGTACAACACCATCGGCTTCTTCGCGCCGCAGCCGCGTTACCTGTCGCTGGGCACCGTGGCCGAGTTCAAGCAGATGGTCGCGCGGCTGCACAATGCTGGCATCGAAGTGATCCTGGATGTGGTCTACAACCACACCGCCGAAGGCAATGAGCTGGGCCCTACGCTGTCCTTCAAGGGCATCGACAACGCCAGCTACTACCGCCTGGCTGATGATCGCCGCTACTACATCAACGATACCGGCACCGGCAACACGTTCGACCTGACCAATGCCGGTGCACTGCGCATGGTGATGGACTCGCTGCGCTACTGGGTGACCGAGATGCGGGTGGACGGCTTCCGCTTCGACCTGGCGACCATTCTCGGCCGTGAACGGCATGGGTTCGATGCCTCGGGCAGCTTCCTCGACGCGGTGCGCCAGGACCCGATCCTGAGCCAGGTGAAGCTGATCGCCGAGCCCTGGGACATCGGCCCGGGCGGCTACCAGCTGGGCCAGTTCCCGCCGGGCTGGGCCGAATGGAATGACCGTTTCCGAGATACGGTGCGCGCGCTGTGGCGCGGCGATGGCGGCCAGCTGCCGGAATTCGCTACCCGCTTCACCGGTTCGGCCGACCTGTTCGATCACCATGGCCGGCGACCCTCGGCAAGCATCAACCTGGTGACCGCACACGACGGCTTCACCCTGCACGACCTGGTGAGCTACAACGACCGCCACAACGAAGCCAACGGCGAAGACAACCGTGATGGCCATTCGCACAACCTTTCCAGCAACCATGGCGTGGAGGGTGAGACCGATGATCCGGCGATCCTCTCCGTACGTGCGCGGCAGATGCGCAACCTGCTGGCCACGCTGCTGCTGGCGCAGGGCACCCCCATGCTGCTGGCCGGCGATGAGTTCGGCCATTCGCAGCAGGGCAACAACAACGCCTACTGCCAGGACAACCCGCTGAGCTGGATCGACTGGGAGCGTGCGGCGCAGCCGGCAGCCCAGGCGCAGGTGGCGTTCGTGCGGCGGGCGCTGTCGCTGCGCCGACGCTATGGCCTGCTGCGCAGGAACCGGTTCCTGCGCGGCGAATACGATGAGGCGCTGGGCCTGCGCGATATCGACTGGCGGCATCCCGATGGTCGCGGCATGGAGGAAGCGGACTGGCATGACGCAGGGCTGCGTGCGCTGCTGATCATTTTGGACGGTCGCAGTCCGGACAGTAGCCTGCGCGAGCCCGGGCGGCATGTCAGCCTGGCCCTGTTGTTGAACGCCGGGGAGCAGCCGCAGCGGTTCTGTGTGTCAGACGACGCCCTGCCGTTCCGGCGCGTACTCCTGCAGACCGACGAAACGCCGTTGGAGCCGGATGAGGAAGGCGCCTGGACGCTGCCGCCGCGCAGCCTGTGCCTGCTGGCGGCAAGCAGCAGCGCTTGATTGCATCGCGGCGCCACTACGGTCCGCCGGGCGTTGCCCGGCGTACCGGTAGCTACCCCATCAGATAACGCAACACACCCGCCGAGACCCACCACCGGCGTGGAGCCGGTGCCGACCAGCTGGTGGGTGAACTTTGGCACCTACACCAACGTGTCCGCTGCCGCTGGCGCCTCTCCGCGGATGGTCGGCTTCACCGGCTTCGGCACCTTGGGTGGCGGCGACCTGACGCTTGAGGCCGGGCGCAATGCCGGCGTCCGCGATCCGATGGGCGACGCGCTGGGCTCGCTGAGCGCACCGCGCTCGGGCGCGATCATCGCGGCGGTGGGATCGACCGGCCGCGTCAGCAATGGCCAGCTGCACCTGACCGGTGGCGGCGACCTGCGGTTGCGCATCGGTGGCGCACTGAATCCGAATCTGCAGGCGACGATCTCCAGCCTCAATCCCTCCAGGGCGGGACAGAATCTCGACCTCAACGGTACCTTCAGCAATCTGCGTGGCAGCCTGCAGCTCGATGCCGGGCGCATCGGTGCAATGGGCGTCACCCTGGAAAACTACGCGACGCTGCGTCAGCAGCGCGCCGCAGACTTGTTTGCGCCCGACGCCGCCCGCGCGATGGGCGGACCGGTGCTGGTGCTGGGCGATGCGGTCGCGCAGCTGCAGGCACGGGGCGATGTGGTGCTCGGCGGGGTCGCCGATGCAGGCCGGGTGCCGCTGGCCAACTACAGCGCGGTGCTGCAGGATGATGGCGCGCGCGCTGCAGGCAGCACGTGGTTTTCCCTGTGGACCGCCAGCACGGCCGTGGATCTGTTCAGTGCCGGTGGTGACCTCGCGCCAGGCCTCGCCGGGCCGGATAACGTGACCGGTAGCAATCTGTGGCGCGAGCAGGTCCAGCTTGTTGTGCGTGGCAGTGATGATCTGCTGAATTACTGGCTCTATCCTTCGCGCTTCAGCGCCATTGCTGCGCAGGGCGACATCAAGCTGGACCGGATCAGCGCCACGCCGGGGACGCAGGATGTGATCCTGCTGGCACCCTCGGCAACAGGACGGCTGGACGTCCTGGCCGGTGGCAGCATCTTCGCCCAGCGTGGCGCTACCCAGATCGCGCGCTCGGGTGCGGATGCGCGCCTGCCGGGACCCTTCGACCCCGCGTTCCTGGCCCAGCAGGGGGATTCCGGCGGCAATGTGACCCGCTCGCGGCACAACCTGTCGGTCGACGGCAACATTGCATCGCCGGACGCGTCGCTTCCGCTGTTTGCGTTCGGTCCGAATACTCCGCTGTCCACCGTGTCTCCGGCCCTGGCGCCGAGCCGCTTCTACGCGATGCAGGGCGACATCATCGGTCTGGCCACCGGCGCCCGGCGCACGCTGAATCCCAACGTGGGGCAGCGCACGCAGCTGAACTGGTTCGAGGCCGCCGGCGCCGTGCAACTGCGGGCAGGTCGGGACATCCTCGGGGTGTCGATGACCGCGTTGAACACCGCGCCCACCGACATCACGGTGGCGGCGGCGGGCCGCGACATCGTGCATCTGAACGCGACCATCGCCGGCCCCGGCAACACCGAGATCAGTGCCGGCCGCCAGCTGCGCCAGGAGGATGCGGGCAGCATCGTCAGCCTCGGTGGCATCGTGCAGGGCGACACCCGTGCCGGCGCCAGCATCGCGCTGACGGCCGGCAACCAGCAGATCGATTTCGCGACCCTGCGTGCACGCTATCTGGATCCCGCCAACCTCGCCGATCCGGCGCAATCGCTGGCGTCGCAGCGGGGCAAGGCAGTCAAGGTGTACGACCAGGAGCTGAAGCAGTGGCTGCAGCAGCGCTTCGGCGTGGCTGCTGACGGCGACGGGGCGCTGGCTGCCTTCGATGCGCTGCCGCAGGAACAGCAGCACATCTTCCTGCGCCAGGTCTATTACGCCGAGCTGCGCGAAGGTGGACGGGAATATACCGATGCAGAAGGACCCCGCTTCGGCTCCTACCTGCGTGGGCGCGAGGCCATCGCCACGCTGATGCCAGACAAGGCTGCGACCGGCGCGATGATCGACCGTACCGGCGATATCGTGATGTACGGCGGCTCCGGCGTGCGCACCGAGGCGGGCGGCAACATCGAGCTGATGGCACCGGGTGGGCAGATCGTGATCGGTGTGCAGGGCGTGGTGCCCCCGGCCAGTGCCGGACTGGTGACCCAAGGGCAGGGCGATATCCGGCTGTTCAGCCAGGACAGCGTGCTGCTGGGCCTGTCGCGGGTGATGACCACGTTCGGCGGCGACATCCTGGCGTGGTCGGAGCAGGGTGACATCAATGCCGGTCGTGGTTCGCGCACGACGTTGCTGTACACGCCACCGCGCCGCGTCTATGACGGGTGGGGCAATGTGATCCTGTCGCCGCAGGCCCCTGCCAGCGGTGCTGGCATCGCGACCTTGAACCCCATCGCCGAAGTGCCGCCGGGCGACGTCGACCTGATCGCACCGCTGGGCACCATCGATGCGGGCGAGGCCGGTATCCGCGTCTCCGGCAACATCAATCTGGCCGCGCTGCAGGTGCTCAACGCGGCCAACATCCAGGTGCAGGGCGAGAGCAAGGGCCTGCCGGTGCTGGCATCGGTCAACGTCAATGCGCTGGCCGCGGCCAGTGCGGCAGCCAACAGCGCCAGCCAGGCGGCACAGGACGTGATGCGCAAGAGCCAGGACGACGCACGGCGCAACCAGCCGTCGGTGATCAGCGTGCAGATTCTGGGCTTCGGCAGCGGCACGAGCAGCGTAGCGCCGCCGGCCCGTGGCACTACCGCCAACAGCGGCTACGACGCCGACAGCGCGTTCCAGTTCCCGCAGGCCAGCCGCGACGACGGCACGCAGCGCCGGTAGGCATCGAGCGATCCCGGTAGGTGCCGACCTTGGTCGGCACACCATGCTGCCGAACGTGGCCGGGAGTTGATCCACGCCATGCGTGGATGCGGCTGAACTGGAGGAACGGACAGCATCGGGCCAGCCGCCAGGGAACGGTGGCGGCCCCAGCCAGGACGGCACGGAGGGCAGGGAGCGGCCATCAGCGGTGAGGACCACCGAAGCGGCGCCGCCGGGCGCAGGAAGGCACCCGGCGGCAGGCTCGGCAGTAGATCCACGCCATGCGTGGATGGCTGGGCCAGCATCAGTGCCGACCAACGGTCGGCACCCACCAGGGCAGGCCGGGCAGTAGAAGCCGCTCGGCAGTAGATCCACGCCATGCGTGGATGCTTTGCCTGGGAGGAATCCTAAAGCTCCAGCACCCGCCGGTAGCTCAGCGGCCCACGCCCATCGCGCAGGCCCAACCGCAGTTCCAGCCCGGTGGCCGGCAGCACCTCGCCTTCGCTCGGCAACAGCGCCCACCCAGCGCCCGGCTGCCAGGCGCGTATCTCGAACCGCTGCACATCCCTGGCCACCGCAATGCCTTTCGACGGCTCAGGCGCGGGCAGGGGGTATCGATCCGTCGCCGCGCCACTGGCCCGCCACAGCGTATTGCCCTGCCGCCACCAGCGCACCCGCTGCCAGCGTAGTCCATCACTGCCGACACTGCGGGTGATCTCCAGCGCAAAGCTGCCATCCGGCTGCCGTTCGCTTACCAGGGACGGAGGCAGCAGCCGCTGCGGTTGATCGGCCGGTCGCACTGCACCATTCATCAGCGCGTCGTCGGCACGCATCTCGATATCGCGCTGGAACTGCTGCAGGATGCGCAACGCCGTCGTGGTTTCGGCATCGGCCCGGCGCAGGCGCTGGTCGCTGCTGGCCACGCTGTCCAGCGCACGCCAGCAGATCAGCGCCAGCACACCCATGATGGTGATCGCGATCATCACTTCGATCAGGGTGAAGCCACGTGCGGCGTGCTTCATGGCGCTGCTGTCCACGGCAGCTGCATCCGCGCCAGCGACTGCCGCGGTGCCTCTTCGGCCACCACGCTGAGTTCCAGTTGCGGCTGTCCGTCACTTCCCGTGCCGACATGTTGCAGCACCAGGAACGTGCTGCGCCCCTGCACGCAGCGCTGCCGTGCATCCTGCGGCGGCTGCCCGGCCAGGCGCAGCTCCTGCCAGCGGTCCTGCGCGCACATCAGTGCCAGCCGACGATCGCGCAGGCGCGACTGATCGTCGGTGGCCACCGCCACCGAACGCATCACCGCCGCCAGTGCGATTGAAACGATCGCCAATGCGATCAGCACTTCGATCAGGGTGAACCCGTGCCTGTTCCGCTTCACTGCACGACCTGCAACTGTCCGCTGCCATCATCACGAAGACGCAGCTGGCGGCCCTGCAACGACAGCGTCACCTCCCACGCCACGCCAATCCATTCGGGGCTCAGCTCAATCGGCGTGCTCGGCTGCACCACGATGCCCGCCGGTTGCCATTGCTGCTGACGCAGCAGGTCGTCGCGCTGAACGTCCACCCAGCGGCTGCCTTCGCGGCGGCTGAAGCGGTAGCCGGCGGCGTCGGCCTGCCAGCGCAGGGGGCGGCCATCGATACGCGCCTCGTCGCGCGCCACCTGCAGTCGCTGCGCCAACCGTTCGGCTTCCTGTCGCAGCTGCCGGCCCGGGTCGAGCAGGCTGCCCAGGCCCAGCCCGATGCCCGCCGTGCAGATACCGATGATCACCAGCACCACCATCAGTTCCAGCAGGGTGAAACCACGGGGCATGCGCTGCATCGACGTTGCCTCCTGTGCTGGCCGATGCCTACCAGCCTAGGCCTGCATGATGAAACAAAAGCGTCAGCCGCAGCTGCTAGCGTGGGCAGGGACGAACGTGGCGACGGTGCGGAACATGGATGGCAGGTGCTGGGATCGCAATCGCATACTGACCCTGCTGGCGGCGGCGCTGCTGCTGGCCGTAGTGGCCTACTGGGGCGTCACTCTGTCTGCGGTAGCGCCCGTGGCGGCCGCCAGCGAAGCGCATGCCAATGCGCCGGCTAGGCGGATGTTCGATGCGGTGGCAAGCTTGCCGCTGGTGCGCCTGTTGTCTCCTGGCGCAGTGCAGACCGAGGTGGTGGTGCTGGGCGTGATGGCCGGCGACCACGCACCGCTTGCGCTGCTGTCGGTGGATGGGCGTCCTGCCGAGGCCTACGCGCCGGGCCAGCGGCTGGGGCCCTGTATGGTGCTGACCAGCATCAGTGCCAACATGGTGGAGCTGAACCAGGCAGGGCAGCCGCGTAGCCTGGCGGTGCCCACGCTGCCACCGGTGCCGAGCGATGGCATCGTGCCGGCCGCCCTGTAGAGCCGAGCCTGCGCTCGGCTGCTTCAGCTTGGCCTCGCCGACGGATACAAAGACAACCGAGCAGGGGCTCGGCGCTACAGAGGCGCAGGCTCAGCGCGCAGGTCGCTGCGGCACCACCGAGCGACCGAACGCATCGCCCATGCGCTGCCGCGTGCCTTCCAGGTTGTACTGCATCAGCTGGTTGCCAGGCTGCCGCATCAGGCGTTCGGCTTCGGGGAGCGCCGCCGACTTCGCCGGCCTTGTCGCAGGCGCCAGCTTGCGTTGCAGGCAGTCCCAGGCCGGAATCCGCTCGCCGTTGACCTGTACTTCGATGCAGCGCGCAGCTTCTTGCTGCTTCTTCGCCTCGTCGGCGCGACCCGATGGCAGCGCCAGCAGCAGGGCGAGGGCGAGGGCAGCGCGCAGGCGCGGCATCAACGATTCACGCATCTCGAATCTCCCGCAGCAATCGATGTCCTGCAATGAAGACGGGTAGCCAAGGCTGGGTCCGCCTGCGTGCGTTGCGGCGCTGTCAAAAGATGACAGCGCTGTCACAAAACTGTTGGCGGCTTTGACGCGATGTACACGTCCTGTTGGTAGATCCACGCGCCGCTCCCTGGCCCCTCCCTTCGATACGACGCGATGCCTTCGATGACTCCTGTCCCGTGCCGAGCCGTTCGCCTTCCGTTGCGCCTGCATCCGTTGATGCTGGCGCTGGCAGCGCTGCCGCTGCCGCTGCTCGCGCAGGAGGCAGCACCCGCGCCCAGCGTGAACATCAACGAATTCATCGTGCGCGGCAACACGGTGCTCGATCCGCGGGAGATTGAACGCGCGGTGGAACCGTTCCTCGGCCCAGGCAAGACCCTGGGCGATGTGGAGAAGGCGCGCGATGCCATCCACGCGCTCTACCAGCAGGCCGGCTACCAGTCGGTCTACGTCGAGTTGCCCGAGCAGCAGGTCAGCGTTGGCGTGGTGCTGCTGAAGGTGCAGCAGACGCCGATCGGCCAGCTGCGCGTGGTCGGTACCCGCCACGAATCGCCCGAACGCATTCGTGAACGCGTGCCGGCATTGGCGGAAGGCAAGGTTCCGGACTTTGACCAGGCCCAGAAGGAACTGACCGCACTGAACGAAGGCGGGCGCCGGCAGGTGATGCCACTGGTGCGCGAAGGCCAGGTGCCGGGCACGATGGATGTGGACCTGCAGGTCGAGGAGAAGTCGCCGTGGCGTGCCAGTGCGTCACTCAACAACGACCATAGCGCCGACACCGAGAAGCTGCGCCTGAGTGCTTCGCTGGCCTACGACAATCTCTGGAAGCGTGGGCACAGCGCCAACCTTGGCGTGTATCTGGCGCCGGAAGACACGAAGCAGGCCAAGGTGTTCTCGGCCTCGTACACAATGCCGTTCGAAGGCACGCCGTGGAGCCTGGAAGCCTCCGGCTACAGATCCGACAGCCGCGTGTTGAATGCAGGTGGGCAGGTCGGCACCGGCACCGGCACCAATGTGATCGGCAACGGCCATTCGATCGGCCTCAAGCTCAACTACCGCCTGCCGGGCAGCAGCCAGTGGTGGCGCCAGCTCAGCCTCGGCGTGGATTTCAAGGACACCGAGGAGGACACGCAGATGGGCAAGGACAGCCTGAAGACGCCGCTGAAGTACGCGCCGATCACCCTGGCCTTCGTCGGCGTGCGCCAGGGCGAGCACGATCAGCTGAGCATCAACACCCAGCTGGTGGCCGGTACCCGCCGCCTGTTCGGTTACGGCAGCGACGCCACTGCGTTCGGGCAGAAGCGCTACTGGGCCGACCCGAGTTTCGTGGCGTTCAAGGCCGACGTGGCCAACACGCATACCTTCGGCAGCGACTGGCAGTGGTATGCGCGCGGCTCGCTGCAGGTAACCGATGCGCCACTGGTGTCGGCCGAGCAGTTCGCCGCAGGTGGCATGTACACCGTGCGCGGCTACCTGTCGGCCGAGGCGATCGGCGATTACGGCGGCCTGGCCAGCCTGGAATGGCGCACGCCTGCGTGGTCACTGTGGCGCGGCACCGACCTGCGCGTCTACAGCTTTGCCGACGCGGCCTACCTGCGCCTGCGCCAGCCGCTGCCCGAACAGCGCGACAAGTACAACCTGGCCTCGGTCGGCCTGGGCGCGCAGCTGCGCCTGGGTGAACACCTGCAACTGCGCCTGGACTACGCCTGGCCGTATGCCGATGGCCCGGTCACGCGCAAGGACGACCCGCGCCTGCATTTCAACATCAGCACCAGTTACTGACCCTTCCCTTGAACATGCGTTCTCCGGAGACCCTTCGCATGGACCGTTTGCTTTCCCGAGTGTTGTTGCTGCTGGCCGCGCTGGTTGCGCTGCCGGCGGCTGCGGCCGATGCCAATTGGTGGCAGGCCGAATGGAAGTACCGCAAGCCGATCACCATCGACGCCGGACCGCAGGGCGCGGGCCTGGCCGGTGACCCGGGCCGCACGCCGCTGCTGCTGCGCCTGCATACCGGCAACTTCGGCTTCGACGGCACCCAGGATGCGGGCAACGACCTGCGTTTCGTCTCGGGTGATGGCCGTACCGTGCTGGCCCACCAGATCGAACAGTTCGATCCCCAGATGGGCCTGGCCCTGGTCTGGGTGGACGTGCCGGCGGTCAGTGCCGCCGCGCCGCAGACGATCTGGATGTACTACGGCAATGAAAAGGCCCCGGCCAGCGGCAACGGCCAGCAGGTGTTCGATCCGGACTATACGCTGGTCTACCACTTTGCCGAGGCCAACGCCCCGGCGCGTGATACCACCGCCTACGGCAACAACGCCGGTGCCGTGGCAGCGCCGGCGGAAGGCTCGGTGATCGGCCGTGGCGTGCAGCTGGGCGCCGGTCCGCTGCCGCTGCCGGCCAGCGCCTCGCTGGCTCAGGAAGCGGGCGCGCCGCTCACCGTTTCCGCCTGGATCAAGCCGGGCGGCAACACTGCGGCGCAGGCGATCTATGCGCGTCGCGACGGCGCGTCCGAACTGGTGCTGGGCATCGAGAACCGCGTGCCGTTCGTGCAGCTCAATGGCCAGCGCAGCAGGCCCGCGCAGCCGGTTCCGGAAGGACAGTGGGCACACGTTGCACTGACGGCAGAGAAGGGCGCGTTGCAGCTGTACCTCAACGGGCGCGTCGTTGCCCAGCTGAGCGGTGCGCTGCCGACGCTGGGCACGGCTCCGGTGGTGGGTGCCGATGCGCCGGGCGCGGTGCAGCCACTGGCCAACTTCGAAGGTGCGCTGGATGAACTGCGCATCTCGCGCGTGGCACGGCCGGCCGCGCTGCTGCTGGCCGATGCCACCGCACAGGGTGCCGATTCGCGGCTGATCAGCTACGGCGCCGACGAGCAGTCCACCGGCCAGAGCCACTTCGCCTTCATCCTCAAGGCGATGCCGTTCGACGCCTGGGTGGTGGTCGCGATCCTCGGCCTGATGATGCTGCTGTCGTGGGCGATCATGATCGCCAAGGGGCGGCACTTCGGCCGTACCAGCAAGGCCAACGCAGTGTTCACCGAGAGCTTCGGCAAGCTGTCCGGTGTGCCGCTGCGCACCCTGTCCGACATGGACCGCCAGGGCAAGGCCCCCACCGCGATGCACGACGGTTCGTTGTGGCGCATCTATCAGGTGGCCATCGATGAAATGCAGCAGCGCCATCAGCGCGACGGCAACAGTGGCTACCTCAGTGGCGCCACCATCGCGGCGATCCGCGCGTCGATGGATGCGGTGATGGTGCGTGAGCAGGAGGCAATGGCACGACGCATGAACTGGTTGTCGACCACCATCGAGGGAGCCCCGTATGTGGGCCTGTTCGGCACCGTGATCGGCATCATGCTGGTGTTCGTGGTGGCGGCGATGGCCGGCGCGGTCGACATCAACTCGGTGGCACCCGGCATGGCCGCAGCGTTGCTGTGTACGGCGGCCGGCCTCGGCGTCGCGATCCCGGCACTGTTCGGCTACAACTACCTGGGCGCGCGTGCCGAAGCGATCGGTGCGGACATGGCAGTGTTCATCGACGAGTTCGCCGCACGCCTGGCCGAAGAGCAGGACGGGCGCGGCCCGGCCGCGGTCCAGGGCTGAGGGGCGCGCCATGGGCCAGAAGGCGAAGTTCGGCATCAAGAAGCGCGAGAAGGGCATCAACGTGACGCCCTTCGTCGACGTGCTGCTGGTGGTGCTGGTGATCTTCATCCTGACCAGCAACGCCTCCATCCCCGGCATCGAGGTCAACCTGCCGAAGGCCAGCAACAGCGTTGCACTGGAGAAGCCGAAGACCAAGGCGATCACCATCGACCCCAGCGGGCAGGTGTTCCTGGATGCCTACCCGGTGACGATGGCCGAGCTGGAAGACCGCCTGCGCACCGAGCGCGCGACTACGCCGGATTTCCCGGTGATCGTGCGCGGTGACGCGCAGGTGCAGTACGCCCGCGTGGTCGAGGTGCTGGACCTGCTGCGGCGCCTGGAGCTGGCCCAGGTCGGCCTGGTCACCGGCAAGGCGCAGGGCTGAGGCATGACCGCCCATCAACCCCCTCGGCCGGAGCCCGGCATGCGTGGTCGCCCGTTGCTGGTGACCGTCGCGCTGGTGCTGCTCGCGTTGCTGGTGCTTGGCGTCGCGCTGTGGTGGCTGTTGTTCAAGGACACCGCAAGCACCCGCCGGCCGGTGGTGCAGCCGCCGATGCTGGCGTTGCCGCCACCGCCTCCGCCACCCCCGCCGCCGCCGGAGAAACCGCCGGAACCGGAAACGCCGCCGGAAGAGGCGATGCCCGAACCGGAGCCGCTGGATCAGCCGACGCCGGCCGAAGAGCCGACGCCGACCCCGGACAACAGCGATCCGGTTACGATGAATGCCGACGCGCAGGCCGGTGGCGACAACTTCGGCATCCAGTCCGGCAGCGGCGGCGGTTCGTCCGGTGTCGGTCGTGGCGGTGCCGGCAATGCCACCTATGGGCGCTACCTCGGCTACCTGATGCAGCAGGCGATGTCGCGCGACGACAAGGTCAAGCGCCTGGCGTTCCAGTTGCAGGTGAATGTGTGGCTGGCCAGCGATGGTCGCCTGGAAAAGGTCGAGCTGGTGCGTGGCAGTGGCAACGAGGAGGCCGACGCGGCCGTGCTCGATGCACTGCGTCGCATCGGCAAGGTCGACCAGGCACCGCCGCCGTCGCTTGATTTCCCCGCCCGCGTCCTGATCCAGGGCCGCCGGCCCGGGGCCTGATTCCTCGAACTCCGTGATTTCCCTTCATTCGATGAGAACCGTGATGAACGACCACGTCCGCGCACGAACCGATTCCCGCCGCCCGCGGCCGGCCCGACGGGCGCTGCTGTGCTGCGCCGTGCTGCTCAGCCTGGCCGCCCCGGCCGGTGCGATGGCCGCCGAAACCACCATGGTCAAGCTGATCAAGGGCTTGATCGCCAGTGGTGCGCTGAAGCCCGAAGACGGCCAGGCATTGCTGGTGCAGGCGCAGGCCGAAGCAGCGGCGTTGCAGCACACCGCGGCCGCCGGGACACCGGCCGCCAGTGGTGGGGTGGCCCTGGAGCCCGGTGACGTGCGGGTGCCGTACGTACCGCAGAGCGTGCGCGACGGCATTCGTGACGAGGTGCGCCAGGAGGTGATGACGCAGGCCAGGTCCGAGGGCTGGGCGGCGCCGAACGAAGTGGCTGAGTGGACCAAGCGCATCAAGGTCACCGGTGACATGCGCGTGCGCAGCGAGTCGCGCTTCTTCTCCGAACGCAACAGCGACATCGTCAGCAACTGGTCGTCGATCAATTCCGGCAACGGCTTCGACACCAACACCAACACCAACCTGCAGCTGCCGCCGCTGCTGAACACCCGCCAGGACCGCCGTAACCTGTGGCGCATCCGTGCGCGCCTGGGCATCGAGGCAACCATCGGCCAGCACACCACGGCCGGCGTGCGCCTGGCCAGCGGCAGCAGCAATGGCCCGGTGTCGACCACCGAGCAGCTGGGCGGTGGCCTGAGCAAGAAGCACGTGTGGCTGGACCAGGCCTGGCTGGCCTACAGTCCGGCCGATTGGGTGACGGTGCGCGGCGGCCGCTTCGGCAATCCGTTCTGGACCAGCGATACGCTGTTCTCCAACGACCTGAACTTCGATGGCCTGGCCGCCAACCTGCAGTACGACTTGGACGGCGGTGACCTTGGCCTGTTCGGCAACTTCGCGGTGGTACCGCTGGAGTACACCTCCGACAGCGCGCCCAGCCAGAGCCGGGTCAAGACCCCGAACGAGAACAAGTGGCTGTCCGGTGCGCAGGTGGGCGTGAACTGGCGCTTCAACGACGACAACGCGCTGCGCGCAGCGCTGGGCTACTACGATTTCAAGAACATCAGCGGCCGCCTGTCCTCGCCGTGCGCGCTGTACGCAGGCGCGGTCGGCTGCGACACCGACTGGTCGCGCCCGGCCTTCATGCAGAAGGGCAACACCCTCATGCTGATCCGCGACATCGCACGCAACCCGCTGGATCCAGCCAACACGCCCACCCCGCAGTATGTCGGCCTGGCCTCGGCATTCCGCCTGGCCACGCTGAACCTGCGCTGGGATACGCAGCTGGCCCAGGGCATCGGCCTGCGCCTGGATGGCGACTACATCCGCAACCTGGCCTACGACAAGCAGAAGATGTTCATCCGCGCCAACAGCGGCATCGTCAACAACTACGGTGCCGGTGGCACCGCCGGCATCGATACGTTCCGCAGCGGCGATACCGCCTGGATGGTGCAGGCCACCTTCGGTGCCACCGACCTGAAGGAGAAGGGCCAGTGGCAGGCGCTGCTGGGCTACAAGCGCATCGAGGCCGATGCGCTGCCGGACGCCTACAACGACCCGAACTTCCACCTCGGAGGCACCAACGCCCGCGGCTACTACGTGGGCGGCGCCTACGCGCTGGACGCGCGCAGCTGGATCAGCGGCAAGTGGATGGCGGCCAAGGAAGTGTCCGGTGCTCCACTGTCGATCGACGTGTTCCAGCTGGAGTTCAATACCGGGTTCTGAGTGACGGCGTGATGCGGATCACGTAGTGCGTGGCGGGGGCGCAGCGATGCGCCCGTCTAGGGAAAGGAGACCACGCGCTGCACATAAGGAGGAGTGGATGAGCCGTCGCAAGCTGTTCGAAAGTTCCGAACCGTCCAGCCGATCGCTGGGCATCGGCCCGGCCTATGTCTCGGTGGAGGGGCTGCGCCAGCACCTGGCGGAGTTCCTGCTGTATGCAGGCCGGCCGGTGGTGATCATGCGCGGGCGCAGCGAAGTGGGTTACTTCCTGCCAGCGCGCTGCTGGCGCCAGCGTGACGATGATCCGCTGGCCGCCGCCGCCGCCGACCAGCTGCTGGACGCGGCCGGGTTCCAGGCCGAGGATATCCAGCAGGTGGAGCAGGAATTCAACGCGATGCGCCAGCGCACCGTACTGCATTCACGGCGCTGAGCCTTACGCGGCCGGGTTCCAGGCCGAGGATATCCAGCAGGTAGAGCAGGAATTCAACGCGATGCGCCAGCGCACCGTACTGCATTCACGGCGCTGAGCCTTTTGCAGAGCCGGGCATGGGCTTGGCTCTACAGTAGATCCACGCCATGCGTGGATGGGGTTACGCAGCACCCCCGCGCTCACTGGTGATGCGTGCACCCTCGCGCATCACCAGGGTCACCGGGGTCTTCTCCACCACCTCCAGCAACCGCTGCCACTGCGCATCACTCAGCTCGGCGCTGGCATGCAGCACGCGGTGCACGTGGAAACGTCCATCCTCGTCACGTTCCGAGCGCAGCTCGGCATGGAACTCGCCCAGATCCCAGCCCTTGCGCTGCGCATACATGCGCAGGGTGATGGCGGTACACGCCGCCAGCGAGGCCAGGTACAGGTCGAACGGCGCAAAGCCCTTGCCCTGGCCACCCAGCGAGGCAGGCTCGTCCGCATCCACATCAAAGCTGCCGTTGCTGATGTGGTGCAGATAGTTGTCGGCGGTCGAAACAATGCGTGCGTAGGCCATCACGTTCTCCATCTGTCTGTGGCGTCGAGCCACGCTCGACTGCGCCAAAAAGGGCGGCCCCAGCCAGGACCGGGGCCGCCACCCCATCACTCGGTACGATCGTACGAGAACTGGATGCCCGCGGTACCACCGGTTGCGATGAAGAGGTTCATGAAATCCGGGACCGTTGCCGAGCGGGCCCAGTCGCGCTGCAGTTCGCAGAGCACCTGCCATGCGTGGATGAACGAGCCCGCGGCTTGCCGCCTGCGGCCGCGCAGCCCACAATCCACGTCCGGACCGTCGCCATCACGCCCATCATTCCCCGGTCCGGCCTTGGCACCTATGTCTCCCAATGCCCTGGCGCTGGTCGAGCTGCTGATCCGCGAGCGCCGCGCGTTGTCCCGCTTCATCGCACGCTATCTCGACCCGGCCAGTACCGAGGACACCCTGCAGAACCTGTACCTGAAGGCCAGCAGCGTGCCCGGCGATCCGCCCATCCTGGAGCCGCGCGGCTATCTGTACCGGATGGCCTATCACCACGCGCTCAATCGCAGCCAGGCCGACGCCCGCGAACGCCGTGCCATGGCCGAGTACGCCGTCGACATGGCCGAGGCAAGCCGTGATGGCGAGGCGCAGGCGCTGGACCAGGCGCAGCTGCGCGAGATCACCCAGACCATCCTCGCCCTGCCGACCCAGGTGCGCGAGTGCTTCGTGCTCAACCGCTACCTGGGCTTGTGCGAGCGCGAAATCGCCGCGCGCCTGGGAATCTCCAAGAGCCTGGTCGGCAAGCATGTGCTGCGCGCAGCGCTGCTGATCCAACAACAGCAGCAGGGAATGCGTCGATGAGCGGCGATTACCGTGGGCAGATCGCGCCCGCCGTTGTCACAACAGGAAAGCGCACCCGTTCGTGGTGCGGCAGGCCACAATCATGACCACCTCCGAACCCTCGCCGCGTCAGGCCAGGCAGGCGTTGCGCTGGGTGATACTGCGCAGTGCAGGCCCGCTGCCGGAACGCCAGCAACGAGCCCTGCAGCGCTGGCTGCAGGCCGATCCCCGCCACGCGCGGGCCTGGCGCCAGCAGCAGGCCTTCTGGCAGCGGTTGGACGCTGCCGGGCCGGAGGTGCTGGCCGCGCTGCCCGAGCTGACCGCAGATCAGCAGGGGCTGCGCCCGATCGCACCGCGCCGCCGTCTGCCCTGGCTGCTCGCCAGTGCTGCGGCCGCAGTGCTGATGGTCGCGGCCGCACCGCACGCGTTGCTGCTGGCGCGCAGCGATGTGCGCAGCAGTGATGCGCCGCGCGTGGTGCGGCTGGACGACGGCAGCACGGCGGTTCTCGATGCCGGCACCGCACTGGCATTCACGTTCGATGGCCAGCAGCGGCGCGTGCAGCTGCTGCGCGGGCAGGCCTGGTTCCAGGTGGCGCATGAGCAGCGACCGTTCCAGGTCGAGGCCGGCGGTGGCCAGATCCGCGATATCGGTACGGCGTTCAGCGTGTCGATGCAGGGCGCCACCATTACCACCGAAGTCAGCGAGGGCGTGGTCGATGTGCGCCCGGGCGATGGCAGCGTGCAGCGCCTGCGCGCCGGGCAGGTGCGGGCGTTCCGTGACGGGCGCTGGCTGCAGCCGCTGCAACAGGCCGCGCCGGAGGCGATGGCGCCGTGGCGTCGCGGTGAGGTGGTGATCGACGGTCTGCCTGCCGCGCAGGCCATCGCCGATCTCGGCCGCTACCGGCGTGCCCCGGTCTGGGTGGTGGGCGGGCAGGGCGCACGCGTGCGGGTCAGCGGCCTGTTCCATCTGCAGCAGCCGGAAGCGGCCATCGACGCCGTGGCCGCGCAGGCGGGACTGCGGGTGCAGCGCTTGCCCGGTGGTGCGTTGCTGGTGTGGTGAAGCGCCCGCGGAGCACGCATGAACCGGCTGCATGAAAAAACATGAAAAAACCGTGGGCGGTCGTCGTACCCCGCTGTCTATAGAGGTATAGCCAGAGCGAAACCGCGTTTCTTCTCAAGCCAGACACACCACCGCGCACCGGTCGTGCCCGTGGTCCCGCCCCGCTTGAGGAGTTCCTGTCCATGCCGTCCACGGCATCCGCCTGTCATCGTCGCATTACCGTCCTGTCCTTGGCGATCTCCACCGCATTGCTGCCGTTGGCCTGGGTGCCGGTGGTGCAGGCGCAAGCGGCGGTGGCCGCACCGCTGCGCACTTACGCCATTCCGGAACAACCGTTGGCCGATGCCGTGCGCAGCTTTGGCCGCCAGGCCGATGTGCAGGTGGTCTTCCGCAGTGACCTGGTGGAGGGCGGTCGATCCAGCGCGGTGAGCGGCGAGTACAGCCAGATGCAGGCCCTGCATCAGCTGCTGCGCGGCAGTGGGGTGCGTGCGCAGCGCGGCATGGATGGTACCTGGAGCCTGCGCGCCGCAGCGGAGGCGGGGGAAGGGGACGGGGAGGGGGTGCGGGTGACCGAAACACTGGACGTGGCCGGTCGCCTGCAGTCGGAAGGGGGTGAGGCCCGCGATTGGCGCGGCTACGATGATGTGTTCGCGCTGGATCTGACCACGGCGTACTCGGGGCGCGACCGGGTGGAGCGCTATCGCGGCTCCAACCCGGCCGACGTGGTCAAGGATCTGGTCGGTGTGTTCAGCGGTGATGCGCGCAACAGCGGCGCGCTGGACATCAACATCCGCGGCATCCAGGGGCCGGGGCGGGTGCCGGTCAGCATCGACGGTGGCGAGCAGGCGCTCACGGTCTGGCGCGGCTACAACGGCGTCAGCAACCGCAACTACATCGATCCCAACCTGATCGGTGGCATCCAGGTCATCAAGGGGCCAGGGCTGGTGCGCGATGTGCACAGCGGGATCGGTGGCGCGCTGGTGATCAAGACCATCGACGTTGACGACATTGTTGCTGCCGGCGAGCGCTTCGGCGGGGAGCTGAAGATCGAAGGCAGCAGCAATGCGGTGGCACCACGCCTGCCGCAGCTGCATACCGGCGAGGATTACCGCACGGTGCCCGGGTTCCCGCAGGGCTCGCCCTCTGCACCGTATGCCGACAGCACGCTGCTGGTGCCGGTGAAGTCGCGCGGTTCTGAAGCCCATGTGTTCGCCGGGGAAGACCAGGCCTGGCGGCTGGCGCTGGGCCTGCGTGGCGAACACGTGGACCTGATGGCGGCCTATGCCTGGCGCAAGCGCGGCAACTACTTTTCCGGCACCCGGGGCGCGGCGTACTACGACCAGGATCCGCGCGAGCAGTTCGAGTACAAGGGCCTGGACTACATCACCACGCTGGCGCGCTACTTCAAGCCCGGCGACGAGGTGCCCAATACCTCCAGCGAGCAGGAATCGTGGCTGCTGAAAGCGACCTGGCAGATCAACGACGACCAGCAGCTGCGCGCGACCTGGCGGCGCACGCTCTCGCACTACGGCGAGATCATGCCCTCGCGCATCCTGTCCGCGCCCGACTACGGTCGCATCCAGTGGCCACTCAGCCGCGTCGATGCCGATGCCTGGAACCTGGAATACCACTGGCAGCCCGCCGGCAGCCGCTGGCTGGACCTGCGTGCCAACCTGTGGCGCACCGAAACCACCAGCGATACGTACACCGCTGGCGGCTTCCCCAATTTTGCCAGCAACCCCGACTGGAACCCCGGCAGCAGCCCGATCCTGCGCAATACCGCGCTGGCCAATGCCCGCAACGACCGCACCGGCCTGACCCTGAGCAACCGCTTCGCGTTGCATTCCACCCTGGACCTGACCGTGGGCGGCAACTGGCAGTTCGAGAAACTGCGCTCGGCGGACCCGTACTTCGGCGTCAGCGATGGCTGGCGCATGTATCCGCGCGCGGGGCGCCGCCAGGAAGGCGAAGGCTACCTGGTGCTGGACTGGCGGCCCGCGGATTTCCTCTCCCTGAGTGCCGGTGTGCGCTACGCGCGCTATTGGGCCTTCGATGATTTCCTGCAGGACCACCCGGAACTGATGACCACCTCGGTGCTCCCCAAGGAGGCCCGCTACCGCGTCAACGAACTGCCCGAACGCCCGGCCAGCCTGCAGGGCGAGATCGACGCCATCGAGTCGCAGCGCGCGTTCTGGGACAGCATCGGCATGGGCTTCATCGTTGATGATCTGCTGAAGGGCCTGCTGAGCAGGTATGAGACGCCGGTCGCGGTGGACCACACCATTCCGTGGCTGCCGGATGCGGACGGCAACTACAGCCGTGCCAGCAACCCCTGCCTGAATGGCCAGGTGGCGGCCATTCCCGGGCTGTTGCCGGTGCAGGGTGCGCAGATCCTGTGCAGCATCCAGAGCGGGCGGCCGCAGACGGTGTCCGGGCGCAATGAGCGCAGGCGCGACCATGCCTGGCTGCCGACCTTCTCGGCCACCGCGCATTTCTCGCCCGATGCGCGCGCCTACGTCCGCTACAGCGAGGCGGTGCGTTTCCCCAGCATGTTCGAGAGCACCATCGCGTTCTCCAGCAGCCTGAACCCGCTGTACCCGCTCAAGCCCGAGCACGCCTACAACTACGAAGTGGGCTACGTGCACAACCTGTCGGCGCTGTTCGGCAACACCGCGGATGCCGACGTGAAGTTGGCCTACTACGTGCACAAGACCCGCAACGTCATCGAGCGCGACGGCAATTTCCTGTTCGACAACCTGGACAAGCAGCGCATCCGCGGCGTGGAGCTGCAGGCCCGGTTCGACAACCACCGCTTCTTCACCGACCTGGGCATCACCCGCACGCTGGAAAACAAGGTCTGTGACGAAAGCATGGCGGTGCAGCTCGATGCACTCGCCGGCAAGGTGCCCAACTGCGTGCAGGACGGCTTCGTCAGTGGCTACCTGCTGACCCAGGCCATTCCCCGCTTGTCGGTGAACGCGTCGCTGGGCACCCGGCTGTTCGATGAGCGCCTGGAGCTGGGCAGCCGCATCGTGCATTACCAGCGCCACCAGAACCCGGACCTGCAGGCCTACCGTGACCGCCTGTACGCCGGCAGTGGTGGCCTGATCTGGCAGAACGTGCCGTTCACCTGGGGAAACATCACCACCGTCGACGCCTACGCGCGCTGGCGCATCAACGACCATGCCAGCGTCGAGCTGGTCGGCACCAACCTCGGCAACCGCTACTACGTCGACCCGGCCACGCGCTCCACGCTGCCGGCGCCAGGGCGCACGCTGAAGCTCGGTGTCACCGCGCGCTTCTGATGACCTGTTCCGTTGTTGTACCCGTAGTTCCCTCAACCCAAGGAGTAGTTCCATGAAGATGATCTCCCGTTCCGTACTGGCCGTGGCCGCCACCTTTGCCCTGGCCGGTGCTGCGCAGGCTGCCGACATCGTCGGTGCGGCCAGCCCGGCCACCGATTCGCAGCTGTACGTCAAGGTCGGCGCTTCTGAAGTCAACGGCGGCCCGCACAGCGCAGGCAAGGCCGGCATCGGTGTCGGCACCGTCTCCAACGCCAAGCCGGTCGATTTCCAGGGCCTGGCCGCATACTCGGCCCCCACCACCGTGGGCAACGTGACCGTACGTACGCTGGCCATGCCGATCACCGGTACCCCCGGCAACCATGCCGGCATGGGCCACTTCAACTTCGTCAAGGTGGGCAGTGGCGATGTGTGGTTCGGTGAATGGTCCAAGGATGGCGCCGCGGGTGGCTTCAACAACCGCCAGGTGTACTTCGCTGGCGACCGCGCGGGCACCACGTTGCCCAGCGGCACCGCCACGTACGCGGTGGCCGGCCTGAACAAGTTCAACGGCAGCAACCTGCTCAGCGGCACCTTCGCCGCGAACTTCGGTACCGGCAAGCTGACCGGCGGCCTGGCCGGTGGTGGCCAGACCCTGGCGATCAACGCCAACATCAACAGCGCCGATGCGTCCTTCGCCGGCACCGCTGTGGCCAACGGTTCGGTCACCGGCAACAGCCAGGGCCAGTTCTTCGGCGCCAACGCCGCCACCCTGGCCGGTATCGCTACGTTCGCCGGCAACAGCCAGTACGACACCGCCTTCGGCGGCAGCAAGAACTGATTGCCACGCCCTTGACGGGGCAGGGCAGGGACAAGCCGCGATCCGCCAGTCCCTGCTTCGGCCCGCTGCATGCACCGCCACGGATCGACCATGCGCCACCCCATTTTCCTTGTGTTCCTGCTGCTGGTTGCCGCCGACGTGCGCGCCCAGCAGGACGATCTGCGCCGCGTGCTCGAACAGGGCAGCGAACTGCGCCACCAGCAGCAGGACCAGCAGCGCCTGCAGCAGGCCGAATCGCAACGGCCGACGCTCACCATCGACGGCCAGACCGTGCGGGTTGAGCGCACCGTCGATGATCTCGGCCAGGCCCTCTACCTGTCATTGCAGCACCAGCAGTGGCCGGCCGCTGCGGCGTTTCTGGCCGAATACATCGAGCTTCCGGGGCACGATCCGCTGCTGCGCCACTACGCGCAGGGTGCGTTGGCCCGCGTGGCCGGTGACCATCCGCGCGCTGCACGGGAGTACGAAGCGCTGCTGGCAGCGCAGCCGGACTTCCTGCCCGCCCGCCTTGAACTGGCGCGCGTCTATGCCGAAGACCAGCGCGACCGCGAGGCGGTGGCATTGTTCGGTGCAATCAAGGCCGGTATCGACAGCAACGATCCGGCCACTACGGGTGTCCGCGCTCGCGTGGACAGCTATCTGGACGCGTTGCAGGCACGCAGGCGCTGGAAGGCGGCGGTCGCCGCCGGGCCTGCATGGAGCGACAACATCAACCGCAGTTCGGCCAGCCGCACCTGTCTGTTCGTCGTCGGCGACACCTGCCTGATCGAACGCACGCTACCCGAAGCGCAGCGCGCCACCGGCCTGGACTACGACGCCAACCTGGAACGGCGCTGGGCGTGGGCCGGCCATCATGGACTTTACGTGCGCGGTCTCGCTTTCGGTCAGGCATGGCGCGGGTACAGTGCATACAACGAGGTCAACGCCAGCGTGCAGGCCGGTTACAGCTGGCGCAGTGCACGGCACACCCTGCAGCTGGCGCCGAGCTATGACTTCCAGGCGCTGGGCAACCACGCCCTGCAGGGCGGCAGCGGCGTGCACGGCGAGTGGCAGTACGCCCTGGACGGGCGCAGCCTGCTCAAGCTGGAGGCCGACTGGAAGCGCCAGCGCTACCGGCAGCCGGGCCTGGCTGACAACTACGATGGCGAACTGGCCGCGCTGTATGCCACCTGGTTCCGCGCGCTCAATCCGCGCTGGACCCTGTTCGCGGGCATGGACCTGACCGACAGCAGCGCTGCCGACCCGGCCAACGGCTACCGCCAGCGCGGCCTGCGGCTGGGCGCGGCGCGCCAGTGGAGTGGCACCACGGCCACGGTGTTCGTGTCGTTGCGTCACCGTGACTATGATGCCTGGAGTCCGTTGCTGGAGGCGCGGAGGCAGGACGACGAACAGAACCTGATCGCCATCGTGCGCAGCGAGCGGCTGGCGGTGGGCGGGCTGGTGCCCAGCCTGGGCCTGCGCTACGCCCGTATCGACAGCAACGTCGGTTGGCTGTACAGCCATGACCGCAGCCTGCTCAGCCTGAAGTGGGAGCGTGCGTTCTGAACGCACCGCTGCAAGGCCGGAGTGAATGCGCCGCGGCTGCGATCTTCATCGATCATCACGCGCCCTTGTAGCCCGGTTCGCGCATCCTACGACCGTTGCGGCGGAGGTGGGCCGCGTGTATCGAGGAGCGCCGGTCGTGCTGGAAGCGGGCAACAAACCAGAAGGCCTGAAAGGGTTGAGAGTACTGGTGGCGGAAGATGAATTCGCCATCGCGATGTTCCTGGTGGACTACCTGGAGTTGAAGGGCGCGCAGGTGGTGGGGCCGGCCGGGGACCTGCAGGCACTCGGCCGGCTGCTGGATGACAACCCCATCGATGTGGCCGTGCTGGACATCAACCTGGGCGGTGAACAGGTGTACCCGCTGGCCGACCGGTTGGCCGAAGCGGGTACGCCGTTCATGCTGACCTCTGGCTACGATGACAACCTGCCCAGCCGCTTCGCGGATGCGCCACGCTGCACCAAGCCCTATCACATCGAGGCCCTGGTCCAGCAGCTGGCGGGACTGGTGGCGACGCCGCAGGCCCCTGCGGGCATCGCCTGATTGCGCGGCATGTCGCGCCACACCGAAGGCCTCCGGGCCGTTGAGCGCCCGGCGGGCATCCCGCCGTCGCTGCAGGCGCATGCGCGCCATGACGGCATGGCCGCCCGTATTGCCCGGCACGACTGGTCAGGCACGCCACTGGGTGCGATCGAGCAATGGCCGCCGCACCTGCGCGCCACCGTCGACCTGATGCTTGCGCACGGCTTTCCGATGATCGTGCTGTGGGGCGAGCAGCTGGTGCAGCTCTACAACGATGGCTATGCCGAGATCCTGGCTGACAAGCATCCTGGCGGACTGGGCCAGCCGACGCGCGAGTGCTGGCCCGAGGTCTGGCACATCAACGGCCCGATCTACCAGCGTGTGTGGCAGGGCGAGACCATCACCTATGAGGACAAGCTCTATCCGCTGGCGCGGCGGGGGCGCTTGGAGGATGTCTGGTTCACCATCACCTACAGCCCCATAAGTGGAGAGGACGGGTGCATCAACGGCGTGCTGGTGACCATGTTCGAAACGACGGCCGCGCACGTTGCGCAGGCGGCCCGCGAACGCGAGGAACAGAAGCGCCGTGAGAGCGACCGCCGGTTGGCGCTGGCCTTCAAGGTGCTGCCGGTGGGTGTCTGCATTGTCGATGCCGACGGCAACCTGCAACTGTCCAACGACCAGATGCGGACCTATCTTCCCACCGGCAAGGTGCCCTCCATGGATCGCCCCAACCACTACCGGTGGCAGGGTACGCATCCCGATGGTTCGCGCATCGAACCCCACGATTTCGCCATCGCCCGCGCCCTGCGGGGGGAGACGATGGTCCCAGGCCTGGAGTTCCAGTTCATCCATGACGATGGGCGCGCGCGCTGGACGCGTGTCGCCGCCGCACCGCTGCGTGATGCCGATGGCGGGGTGAGTGGCGTGTTCGCGATCGCTGTGGACATCGACGACCTCAAGCGTGCCACCGAGCGCCAATCGGTGCTGCTGGCCGAACTGCAGCATCGCGTGCGCAACATCATGACGACCATCCATGCCCTTGCCTGGCGGACCCGCGCATCGGTCGGCAGCGTGGACGAGTATGCCGAGCGCCTGTGCGCGCGGCTGATGTCACTGGCGCGCACGCAGAGCCTGTTGACCCGTGGCGCCAATGTAGGGGTCTGCCTGCGCGGCATGCTCGAGGAGGAGATCGCGGCGCAGACACCGGCCGCCGCCGCCTATCACCTGCAGGGTGAGGATGTGCTGTTGCCACCGAAGGCGGCCGAAGTACTGTCGCTGGCCATCCATGAGCTGGCCACCAATGCGTTGCGGTATGGTGCGCTGGCCCACGAGGACGGCCGGATCGATGTCTGCTGGCACCTGCAGGTGCAGGATGGGCAGCCGTGGCTGGGCCTGCACTGGTGCGAGCGCCATGCCGAGGTGGCGGGGTGGGAGATGCCACGCCAGCGTGGCCTGGGCCGGGTCCTGATCGAGCAGCGGGTGCCCTATGAACTGGCCGGCAGCGGCGAGCTGCGCTTTGCCCCGCAAGGCCTGGATGCCTGGATCCGCTTCCCGCTGCGCGAGCGCGACAGCCTGCTGCAGACCGACGCCCCGGACACCGGGCTGCCTGGGTAAAAGGGTATTTAGCTCCAATTTGGCCAAATTGGGTATAGTGGCGCTTATCCACCCCGTCTGGAGCCGTGTGATGACCCTGCCGCTGGATCTGCCTGGCCTCGAGAAGGCCCCGGCCTCATCGGTGAAGACCCGGGGCTGGCCGAGCCTGATGCGCACCGTGCGCGAGAAGCAGGCGCTGGTCATCACCAACCACAATCACCCGGAAGCGGTGATCGTGGACATCCGCACCTACCAGGAACTGCTGGCCAAGGCTGCGGGCGGTGATGCCGGTGAGCGCAACGAGGAACTGCAGCGCCTGCGCAGCGAGTTCGACCAGACCCTGGCCGGGCTGCAGCGTGGGGAAGGGCTGGGCAAGGTGCTGGGCCAGCCGATCCGGCGCGGCCGCAAGGTCACCCTCGGCCGCCCGCTCTGATCGATGGGACGCATCCTGGCGCTGGCCGGCGTCAATGGCGCCGGCAAGAGTTCGCTGCTGGGCACCTGGCTGGACGCCGAAGGGCTGAGCTGGTTCAACCCGGACTCGTTCACCCGTCGCCTGGTCGACGCCGGCTGGCCGCTGCCGGAGGCCAACGCCGAGGCATGGCAGGAAGGCACCCGCCGCCTGCGCCAGGCCATGGCTGATGGCACCGACTTCGCCTTCGAGACCACACTCGGCGGCAATACCATTCCGCGCCTGCTGCGTGAGGCCTGCGAACGGCATCAGGTGGCGATCTGGTTCTGTGGGCTGGCCGATGTCGAGCTGCACATCGCCCGTGTTTCGGCGCGGGTGGCCGCTGGCGGCCACGATATTCCGGTGGAGAGGATCCGCGCGCGTTTCGATTCCGCGCGCGCGAACCTGCTGGAGCTGCTGCCACACCTGGCCGAGCTGCACGTCTACGACAACAGCGCACCGGCCGACGCACAGGGCTGCGTGGTGCCGCTGCCGGTACTGGCCATGGCTGCAGGCGAACTGCAATACCCCATTGCGGTAGCCGACCTGCTGCACACGCCCGGCTGGGCCAAGCCCATCGTGATGCGTGCGATGGAATTGAACAGCCCGCGCTAGATCCACGCCATGCGTGGATGCCTTGGCTGTGGTTAGACTGGCCGCACCATCAAGGAGGATGACATGCACGGACCCGCGATATTCCGCTCCACTTCGATCTTCCTGGCGCTTGCTGCGCTGGCGCTGTCCAGCTTGACGGCGGTGGCTGCGCCCGGATCCAAGCGGGTGGTTGCGCCACCCAGCCTGGTGCAGGCCTATCGGGCCGCCGAAGCGAACCTGCGGCTGATTCCCGGCGACGACATTGAATCCGAGTTCCGTCCGGTGTGGACCGCTGTTGCCGATCTCGATGGCGATGGCCGTGCCGAGGTCGTGTATTTCTACACGTCCACCTACACCGGCGGCAGCTTCGCGCAGAGCAATGTGGTGGCGGTGATGACGGCGCTGACAGCGAACGATCCGCGTGGCCAGGAGAACCCGAAGAGCCTGTCGCCGGTGGAGGCAGAGGACTATGCCGCCATCCGCAGGTATGGCTATGGCGACGACGCGGTCGAACAGATTCCAGGCGCCATCCATGCCATCCGCATCCAGGGTGATCGCATCATTGTCGATTTCACCGTCAGTGCCGGGGCGACGGTCTGCGAATGGAAGAGCCCAAATCGCCACGTCTGTCCGCCGGACGGGAACTACACCTGGACGCTGCGTTGGACGCCGGGAAAGCTGGCGCGCATCAAGACGTAGCGCCAGTGGCGCCGCAGATCCACGCCATGCGTGGATCGCGTTTTGCACCCGATCTCAGGCAGGCTTCACCTGCTCGGTCTCGGCAACATCCGGCAGCGGCGGCAGGGTCGGGTCCACGGTCACCGGTGCATCGCTCATCAGCAGCGCAGCGGCTTCCTTCCTGCAGCCGACCGCCGGCGGTGAGCCGCGCAGCGGCAGGCCGGCGGTTTCCTTCACGAACAGCATGGTCAGCAGCCCGATCACCGCCGCGCCCATCAGGTAATAGGCCGGCACCAGCGGGTCGCCGGTGCGTTCCACCAGCCACGCGGTCACCAGCGGCGTGGTGCCGCCGAACAGCGACACCGACACATTGAAGGCGATCGACAGCGCGCTGTAGCGCACCGGTGTGTAGAACAGCGCCGGCAGCGTGGACGGCATCGAACTGGTGAAGCACACCAGCGCCAGGCCCAGCAGCATCAGGCCGAGGAAGATCAGCCCGTCATGGCCGCTGCCGACCAGCAGCAGGCACGGAATGGCCAGCACCAGCAGCGCGATGCAGGCACCGATGATCATCGGGCGGCGGCCCAGCCGGTCACTGAACAACCCGCCGACGATGTTCAACGGCATCATCACCAGCATCACGATGATGATCAGCAGCAGGCCCTTGCTCTCGGCGTAGCCCATGGTGACGCTGAGGTAGCTGGGCATGTAGGTCAACAGCATGTAATCGGTGACGTTGAACACCAGCACCAGGCCCATGCACACCAGCAGCTGGCGGCCATGCACCTTGAACAGCGCGCGCAGCCCCGGCCGGTCGTGTTCGCGCTTCTCGGCTTCCTCGGCGAAGGCGCGGAACGCCGGGGTTTCCTCCAGCTTCATGCGCATGTACAGGCCGAGCAGGCCCAGAGGGCCGGCCACCAGGAACGGAATGCGCCAGCCCCAGTCCAGCATCTGCTCGCTGCTCAACAGCATGTGCAGCGCGGTCACGGTACCGGCGCCGGCGATGTAGCCGCCCAGCGTGCCGAACTCCAGCCAGCTGCCCATCAGGCCGCGGTTGCGGTCGGTGGAATACTCGGCGATGAAGGTCGCCGCGCCCCCATATTCGCCGCCGGTGGAGAAACCCTGCACCACGCGCGCCAGCAGCAACAGCACCGGCGCCCAGATGCCGATGCGCTCGTAGGCGGGAATCAGGCCGATGGCAAACGTGCCCAGCGCCATCAGGATCATGGTGAACGCCAGCACTTTCTGGCGACCGTAGCGATCACCCAGCGGCCCAAACACCAGGCCGCCCAGCGGCCGTACCAGGAACGCCACGGTGAAAGTGGCGAACGCGGCGATCACCTGCGCGGTGGGATTGCTGGAGGGGAAGAAGACTTGGCCGATGGTGACCGCCAGATAGCCGTAGACACCGAAATCGAACCATTCCATCGCGTTGCCCAGTGCAGCGGCGCCAACGGCGCGCTTGAGCATGGGCTTGTCGACGACGGTGATCTCATCGACCTTCAGGTGGCGGCGGCGCTTGAACCAGCCAAAGTGGGCGTGTGCATCGGGGGTGTCCTGCATGGGGACTCCTTGTTGAGTAAATACGGTGCGGAATAGACGGTGTGGTGTGTCCCGAGAAACGGAAACGGCGATGCAGGCGCAGGTGGCGCAGGGGGCATCGGGGCTGGGGGAATGTGCGCACGCACGACGCCACGCGCACGAAATCGCACCGCAGTAACGGTGGACATGCGGAAACACACCGCTGCAGCCGCGCAATCAGCGGCCAGCGGTCACGTCAGCGTGGGAATGCAGGCAGAGCGCCTGCGGGCGTCATCCGCCGGGATCCAGCGCGAGGCGATGGAAGGGCAGGGCGGGAGCCATCGTGGCAAGCGAAGCGCCGGTCGGCAGTGCTTCCCACGTAACAGGTGCGCCCGTCACGTAGTGGGTCGTGTCGATCATCGGTTCATGATAACGGCATCGGTGTGAGCATGCGGAGAAGCGGGCTGATCTGCACGCTGTGTTCCATTGCGCCTGTTCATCCGCAATGCATGCGATGACACGCGTTGAACGAACCTTGGCCGCAGCCCTCACGCAGTGCTGTCTACGGTAGTGCCGAACGCAATCGAGAAGGAGCATCGCATGACCCGTCGCATTCCCGAAGGCACCCTGATCGTCGTTGCCGATGGTGGTTCGGCCCGCGTGTTCACCAACGTGGGCAGCGAACATCAGCTTGCGTTGAAGCAGGAAGGTGAGCTGCGCCTGCAGGACATCAGCGAGCAGGGTATCTCAGGTCAGGGGCCGGCCGGTGCGGTGCCGAAGGACATGTCCATTTCCCAGCTCAACGAGGCGACGTTCGCCAAGCAGGTGGCTGAGCAGCTCAACGAAGATGCCTTGAATAATCGCTATGCACACCTGGTACTGGTGGCAGACCCGACCACGCTGGGCCGTATCCGCCCGCTGCTGCACAAGGAGGTCCAGGCGCGCCTGCTGGGCGATATTGCCAAGGACCTGACCAATTCACCGGTGGAGGACATCCAGAAGGCCTTGGCGGGGTAACGACCATGCCGTTCATGCGTGACTACCCGGCGGCGGAGCCCGCCGACGCGGACGTGGAAGCTCAGGCGGGCTGGCTGCTGCTCGAGTTCGGTGCACCCTGGTGTGGCCATTGCCAGACCGCGCAGCCCACACTCCAGGCGTTTGTGGACGCCCATGATCTGGTGCATTGGAAGATCGAAGATGGCAAGGGAAAGCCACTGGGGCGTGCCTTCACGGTAAAACTGTGGCCCACCGTGGTGCTGCTGCATGACGGCCAGGAAGTGGCGCGGGTGGTGAGGCCGGTCGAAAGCTCCGACCTCGCTACGTTGCAGGGCGCATTGCCGGGTTGACGGCAGCAGTCGCTGCCTGCGGCCCGAACCGCGCCGAGCAGGCTTGGCTGCATTGCGGTCTAGTGATAGGTCACCTTTTCCGCTTCCGCGCGCAACTTCTGCAGCAGGCAACGCCCATGCTGGCTCAGCATGACCATCGCATTGGCGATCTCTTTGGCGTTGTAGCCCATCGGTGCGGGTGGCTTCGGCTCGGGGCCGTACTGCTCGCCGATGAGGATGGCCATGCCTTCGGCACTGTTGAGGGCGTGTTCGATGCGCTGGAACAGCGATTCCATGGCCGGGCTGAGCGGACGTTGGGTCATGCGGGAACTCCTTGGGAAGCGAAGGCCACCGCAAGGGTGGCGGGCGATGCGAGGTTGGAACTTCGGCTGAGCTACGAGAAAAGCCGGAGGGCCATGCGGCCGCCGCGCATCGCCCGCCGTAGTCACGGCAAGCAGATCTCGTAGCTCATTGCGGGGTTCCAATCCCGGCAGCGGCGTTTGCGCTGCGGTGCCATCCTGGGCAGATCGAGGCGCTGCATACCAATTGATGGTTCGTCTCGCTTTCTCCCGTTTCGAAGGCGCGGTCTTTCAGAAGTGCATGTGTGGACATCCATTGGCGTATCGGCACCGATCGGGAGGCGGGAGACCGCAAGGCTATGAGGCGACTCGTCGTCCGGCCATGCAATTACGTGCAAATCATCGTGCCGGTTCCGGCGGCCGCACTGCAGCATGCGACAAGACAGGCCCGGTGCTAGGATCCGTCTACCACCTGAATCGATCCAAATGCCGATGCCCACGCTGGACCGTCGCCTCCTGATCGCCTTCGCTGCCACCGCCATGCTTGTCACCGGTACCGCCTTGGCGGCCCCGTCGAAATCCGCCGCCGAACGCGCCTATGCCTCGGTCGACCCGTTCATCGGCACCGGTGGCGAAGGCCACACCTACCCGGGGGCCACAGTGCCGTTCGGCATGGTCCAGCTCAGCCCGGACACGCGCATCCAGCCGCGCGAAAAGGCCTATGGCTGGGCCGCAGGCTACCGCTACGACGACAGCAGCATCGTCGGCTTCTCGCATACGCACTTCTCCGGCACCGGTCATTCGGACCTGGGCGACATCCTGTTGATGCCGTTCACCGGCACTCCCGGGCTGGAGCGCGGCGATCCGGAGAAGCCGCGCAGCGGCTATGCATCGCGCTTCCGTCATGACGATGAAAAGGCCGAGCCGGGCTACTACGCGGTCACCCTGGATGACTACAAGGTACGCGCCGAACTGACCACCAGTACCCGCGTGGGCGTGCACCGCTATGCCTTCCCCAAGGGCACCGACGCCAAGGTGCTGCTGGACATGCGTACCAGCATGTATGACTACCCGGGCAAGGTGCTGTGGTCGCGGGTACGGGTGCGCGCCGACGGTACGGTGACCGGCTTCCGCGAGACGCGCGGCTGGGCGCCGGGCCGCCAGCTGTATTTCGCGATGCGTTTCTCGCGCCCGCTGGCCGGGCACGAGCTGCACAGCACCGAGCAGGACATCGTCTACAAGGGCTTCCCGCCGCCGGGTGAGAAGGATCCCGCGCAGCGCGCCCAGATCGAAGGCCGACAGCTGGTCGGTACGTTCGCATTCGGCAAGCTGGATGCACCGCTGGTGGTGAAGGTGGCGATCTCGCCGGTCAGTGAAGCCGGCGCCATCGCCAACCTCGACGCCGAAGTGGCCGACTTCGATTTCGACCGCGTGCGTGCGCAGGCAAAGCAGGAGTGGACGCAGGCGCTGTCGGTACTCGATATCGACGCCCCCGAGCATGCGCGGCGCAGTGCCTATACCGCGCTGTACCACACCCTGCTGGGGCCGACGCTGTTCATGGATGCCGATGGCCAGTACCGCGGGCCGGACAATGCCGTGCACAAGGCCGAGGGCTACGCGAACTATTCCACGTTCTCGCTGTGGGACACCTACCGTGCGCTGCACCCGTTGCTGACGCTGGTGCAGCCGGAGAAGCGCAACAGCGACTTCGTCAATTCCATGCTTGCCCACCATGAGCACAGCCCATACGGCATGCTGCCGGTATGGTCGTTCCATGGCCTGGAAGACTGGTGCATGATCGGCTACCACGCCGTGCCGGTGATCGCCGATGCCTACGTGAAGGGCATTCGTGGCTTCGACGCCGACAAGGCGCTGAAGGCGATGGTCGAGACCGCCAATTACGGTCCCTATGACGGCATCGCGCAGTACCGCGAGCTGGGCTACGTGCCGATCGACGAGGAGGGCGAAGCAGCCAGCAAGACGCTGGAATACGCCTTCGACGACTGGACCATCGCACGCATGGCGCAGGCCATGGGCAAGGCCGATATCGCGGCGACCTTCGACAAGCGCGCAGGCAACTGGCGCAATGCCTTCGACAAGGACACCGGCTTCATGCGCGCACGCAAGCGCGATGGCAGTTTCCGCACGCCCTTCGACCCCAGCGCCAGCGGCTACGGCACCGACTACACCGAAGGCAATGCCTGGCAGTATTCGTGGTACGTGCCGCAGGACGTCGCCGGGTTGGCGGCCGCGCACGGTGGCAGCGACAAGCTGCTCGCGCGCCTGGACGAGGTGTTCAACGCCAAGGTGGATCCATCGATCTTCGAGCACATGGAAGACATCACCGGCCTGATCGGCTGGTATGCGCACGGCAACGAGCCCAGCCACCACGTGGCCTACCTGTATTCGTATGCCGGCCAGCCGTGGCGCACGCAGGCGCGCCTGAAGCAGATCATGGATACCCAGTATGCCGACCGCCCCGATGGCCTGGCCGGCAATGATGACGTCGGCCAGATGTCGGCGTGGTATGTGTTCACCGCGCTGGGCTTCTACCCGGTTGCACCGGGTTCGGGCGAGTACATTCTTGGCCGTCCGTTCCTGCCGAAGACCGCGATGCGCCTGCCCAACGGCAAGACGTTCACCATCGTGGCCGAGGGGCTGGATGACGCGCACACGTACGTGGGCAGCGTGACGTTGAACGGCAAGCCGCTGCAGCGTACCTTCCTGCGCCACGACGAGATCCTGGCCGGTGGCGAACTGCGCTTCAGCATGCAGGCCGAGCCGAACAAGGGCTGGCCGGGGCAGGGCGCGCAGGCGCCGTATTCGATGAGCCGATGACGCGCACCCGGTAGGTGCCAACTTGGTTGGCACGCTTCACGGGTGACCAGGAACCTGTAGAGCCGAGCCCACGCTCGGCTCAGGCATCGTGCCAGGAGCAGCCGAGCATGGGCTCGGCTCTACAAGGGCAACTCAACAAAGCTCAGCGAAACCGCACCCCCACCCGCGCGCCACCGAGCGGCGCCGTTTCGATCTTCAACATCGCACCATGCCGCTGCGCGATCTCGGCCACGATCGCCAGGCCAAGCCCGCAGCCGTCGCCCTCGCTGCTGGCCCGGTAGAAGCGTTCTGTGACGCGCGCGCGCTCGGCTTCGGCGATGCCGGTGCCGTCATCGTCCACCCATACCCGCACGCCGTCGGTTCCCTGCCGAAGGCCGAGGGTGATGACTCCGGGCGTGGCGCCGTAGCGCAGCGCGTTGTCCAGCAGGTTACCCAGCGCCTCGCGCAGCAACTGCGGATCACCCTGTACCTGCACGCCGTCGTCGGGTCCGTCGTAACCCAGGTCCACGCCCGCAGCCAACGCACGATCGGTGTAACGCTCGACCACGCCACGCGCCAGCGTGGCCAGGTCGAGCGGCTGCAGCGGCAGCGCGCTGCCATGGGGATCTTCGGAACGGCTGAGCATCAGCAGCTGATTGACCAGGTGCTGCAGCCGCGCCAGCCCGGCCAGCGTGCCCGACAGCGCCAGCTGCTGCGCCTGTGGATCATGCTGGCGCAGTGAACTTTCCAGTTCCACGTGCATTGCCGCCAAGGGGGTGCGCAGCTGGTGTGCGGCATTGCTGACGAAGCGCCGTTGCGCGGCCTGCATCGCATCCAACCGGTGCAGCAGCGCGTTATAGGCTTCTACCGCCGGCCACAGTTCGCGTGGCGCTTCCTTCGCGGGCTCCAGGGGTGCCAGCGGGTCCGGCCGCGGACTGGCCAGCTTCCGCGCGACCAGGTTGGCATGGCGTGCGGCAGCGCCGGTCCCGGACCAGGCCAGCCAGGCCGCGAGGGCGAGGATCGCGGCCTGGAACGGAATGCTGGTCAGCAGCAGCTTGCGCTCCAGCCGGTGGCGCTTGCGCAGCGTCTCGGCCACGCGCAGCCGGATATCGTGGCCGGGCCCGGCGCCGACCACGACTTCGACCATGCGCACCGGCTGCCCGCGTAGGCGCGCATCGTAATAAACCGCGTCGTCGCTTGAAGCGGCGGTGGTCGGGCGGGGCAGGGCTTCGGCCAGGTCGCCATACAAGCGTGCACCCGCAGCATCGACCACTTCGCCATGCACTTCGTCGGCGGTGTCCCAGCTGAACATACGTGACACCGCGGGCGTGATCTCGATCGAGGCATGACCCTCCTGCACCGTCACCAGCTCGGACAGCGACATCGCCGAGTCCAGCAGCCAGCGGTCATAGACCTGGCCGGCGTAGAAACGGGCCAGCGCGAAGGAACCTACCGCGCTGCACAGCAGCAGCACCAGCAGCGGCAGCCACAGGCGGCGCAGCAGCAGGCTACGCAGGCTGTGCACGCGCTCAGTCACCCACGGCCTCCAAGCGGTATCCAAGCCCACGCAGCATGCGGATGCCGACGCCGGCACGCGCCTGTTCCAGCTTGCGGCGCAGGCGGCTGACATGCACTTCGATCACCGACAGGCTGGCCTCGTGGTCCCAGCTGTACAGCGCGTCGAACAGGCGCTGCTTGGCGACGGTGCGGCCGGGATGCTTCATCAGTGCCTCGACCAGCGACAGCTCACGCGCGGTCAGTTCGATGCGCTGGCCGTCCACCTGCACTTCATTGCGGATGCTGTCGAAGCACAGGCGACCCAATCGCTTCTGCGCAGGCGCGTCGCTGCGGCGACGTGACAGCGCACGCAGGCGCGCTTCCAGCTCACCCAGTGCGAATGGCTTGGCCAGGTAATCATCGCCACCCCGGTCGAGGCCGAGAATGCGGTCCTCCACGCCATCGCGTGCCGTCAGGATCAGCACCGGCAGGGTCACACCGTCGTTGCGCAGGCGCGAGAGCAGGTCGAGGCCATCGACGTCGGGCAATGAAAGGTCGAGCACCATTACGTCATACGGTGCACTGGCCAGTGCGGCGGGTGCATGCAGTCCGCGCGAGAGGTGGTCGCACAGATGACCCGCGCCCTGCAGGGCACGGATCAGGCCATCGGCCAGGGCGGCGTTGTCTTCGATCAGCAGGATTCGCATTGCAGGCTTCGTGCAAGGTTGGGGCAAGATTGACGCAAGTGCGTCACCTTACCGTGACGCGCATGAATTTCTCCCCTTGCCCTGTGGCCGTGTTGGCCGCCCTCCTGTGCGCATGGATCTGCTGCCGTCGGTGGTGCAGGGCTCACTGCAGCGCCTGCGCACGGTGCTGATGACCGAACTGTTGGCGATGTTCGGCTTGCTGCTGATGGCCACCTCGCACGCGATCGGTGCCGAAACCCAGAAGCCGCTGGCGGTGGTGGTGATCGGCGGCATGCTGTCGGCGATGCTGCTGACCCTGCTGGTGTTACCCACGCCGTACTACTGGGTGCATCACCGCCGTGAGGCGCGTATCGCCTGACCCTGCTGTAGAGCCGAGCCCACGCTCGGCTGCTTCCGGCCTTTGCGCGAAGAGCAGCCGAGCGTGGGCTCGGCTCTACCGAATTCGCGCGTCACACGCAGGTGCGATCCGCGCCATGCGTGGATGCCGTCCGCGCGACCTACACCATCCCGCCATTGGCGCGCAGCACCTGGCCGTTGATCCATCCGCCATCGGCACCGGCCAGGAAGGCCACCGCACCGGCGATGTCCTCTGGCGTACCCAGCCGCTCCAGAGGGCTCATCTTCGCCAGCCGCTCGATCAGTTCCGGTGACTTGCCGTCCAGGAACAGGTCGGTAGCGGTCGGGCCCGGCGCCACGGCGTTCACGGTGATGTCGCGCCCGCGCAGCTCCTTGCTGAGGATTGCGCCCATCGTCTCCACCGCTGCCTTGCTGGCGGCGTACACGCTGTAGTTCTCCAGCCGGGTGCCGACCACGCTGGTGGACAGGGTGATGATGCGGCCACCGTCGCGCACCCGGCGCGCACTTTCGCGCAGCACATTGAAGGCGCCCTTGAGGTTGATGCCGATCAGCCGCTCGAACAAGGCATCGTCGGTGTCGGCCAATGGTGCCAGCTGCAGTACGCCCGCGCTGTTGACCACCACGTCGATCCCGCCGAAGCGGACTTCGATGGCGTCGAACAGCTGCCGCACCGCCTGCGGATCGGCGACATCGGCCTGCAATCCGATGGCCTGCGCGCCGGCTGCGTTGAGTTCGGCCACCAAGGCTTCGGCGTCGCCGCGGCGGCCCGCATAGTTGATCGCGACCGCGTGGCCGCCGGCGGCGAGCCGGCGGGAAATGGCGGCGCCGATGCCACGGGAGCCGCCGGTAACCAGGGCGACAGAGCGGACGGGGGAGGGGGTCATGGTGGTTTCCAGTGGGCACGCCGGAGTGGCGCAGGGCCATCTTCGCGCCATTGCCCGTTCGGATAATCCTGCATAATCCGCCAACATCATCCGGATAGCCGAACAATGGACCGCTTCACGGCCATGCGCGCCTTCGTCCGTATCGTCGAGCGCCGCAGCTTTACCCGCGCCTCCGAGGACCTCGGCCTGCCGCGGGCCACGGTGACCGACGCGATCAAGGCGCTCGAACAGCGGCTGGGCGTGCGCCTGCTGAACCGGAGCACGCGGGTGGTGGTGCCGACGCTGGAAGGCGAAACCTTCTACGGCCGTTGCCTGCGCCTGATCGCCGACATGGACGATGCCGAAGCTGCGTTCCGTGACGCGCCGCCACGCGGCCCGTTGCGCATTGAAGTGCACGGCACGCTGGGCCGGCACCTGCTGTTTCCGCGCCTGCCGGAATTCCTGCAGCGCTACCCGGAGATCGAACTGGACGTCAGCGAAGGCGACCGCTATGTCGATCTGCTGCGCGAAGGCGTGGATGCGGCGTTGCGGGTGGGGACGCTGGCCGACAGCGATCTGGCGGCGCGCCGGTTGACGATGCTGCGCGAGGTGACGGTGGCCGCGCCGGGCTACCTGCAGGCCAAGGGCGTCCCAGGCAGCATCGAGTCACTGCTGGACGGGCATGAAATGGTTGGCTATCGCTCCAGCGCCACCGGCCAGCTGATTCCCCTGGAGTTCCAGCAGCGCGGGCAGGTGCGTTACCTGCCGCTGCCGGCGCGGGTGCGTGTGTCCGGCGCGGAGGCGTTCCTCGGTGCCGCGCTGGCCGGCCTGGGCATCATCCAGGCGCCGCGCTACCGGATGGACCCGTACATCGCGCGCGGGCAGCTGGTGGAGCTGTTGCCGGACGCGCCGCCGACGCCAAGCCCGTTGAGCCTGGTCTACCCGCGCAACCGCACGCCGTCGCCGCGGTTGCGGGTGTTCATCGACTGGGTGGCTGGCGTGTTCGACCAGGCCGAAGTTGCCGGCCAGCGGCCGGCACTACCGGGCCCGGTCAAACAGAGTGGGGTATTGCTTGGGTAGTGCCGGCCGCTGGCCGGCATCACAGCGCGTGCAGCGGCCCCTGCATGCGATGGAAACCCCCTTCGGGGGCGGTGAACCAGGCCAGCGAACGCCCACCCACGAAGTCGTCGACATGCACCACCGTGGCGCCGTCGGCTTCCTGCCACGAAATGGCATAGATCCCGTCGCTGATCTGTTGCCACTCGCAGGCGGCTTCGCCACGTGCGCCGGCATAGGCGCCGGAGACGATGACGTACTGCACGTGGCGACCATCGGCGCTATAGGCATTGTCGGCCGCCAGGCCGTCATAGCAGACGCGGAAACGGCGGCCGGCGAACACGGGCAGGTCGGTGGCAGCGTTCATCGAATCGCCACCGGGTTGATGTTGACCTGGGTCGAGCCGACGTACAGCGGCTGGCCGAGTACGAACAGGAATTCCCAGGCCTTGTCGCGCACCAGGGCACGGCTGTCGATCAGCTCCAGGTTGTAGATGCCGCGCTTGGCCAGCATGTACTGGTTGACCGGAAATTCCTCGGCACCGTTCGGGTTCGGGTAGACCTCCGAGGCCCAGGTGTCGCCACCGAAGGCGACGATGCCCTGGTCGGCCAGCCACTTCGCGGCCTCCATGCCGATACCCGGTTCCACTTGCAGGAATTGCGTGTCGTCCTTGCCGATCAGTTCCAGCCAGCCGGTGTTGAACAGCACCACGTCGCCCTTGCGAAGGCTCAGGCCCTGCTTCTTCAGCACGGCCTGGATGTCGGCCACGGTGAACTCGGTGCCGCCGGGCACGATCGCCTTGCCGTAGTACTCGGTCATGTCCAGCACCACGCCGCGGGTGACCATCGGCGGCACCTTCTCGACGCCGAGCTTGCGCACGCCGTCCACGGTGACGAAGTCGGCGGCCCTGTTGCCGTTGTAGTAGACGTTGTCGATGCCGATATGGCCGATGCCGTTGAGCTGGGTACCGACGCCGGTCCAGGCGTTCACCAGTTCATCGTTGAAGGTGAACTTGTTGGGGCCCAGCGAGGTGCCGGCCTGCTGGCCGACCTGCACGTTGTACAGGCGGAAGCTGCGGTGGCGGAACGCGGGCAGGTTCTTGTCCACCGGCACCGCCAGCGGATAGGTCTTGCCGGTCCTGACCAGCGAGACCGCGTGCTTGACCACGTCCGCGGTCAGCAGGTTGGCCGCGCCAATCTCGTCGTTGGCGCCGTAGGCAGAGGGATGCCAATCCTCGGCGGTGGCCTGGAAGGACAGCGGCAGGGGGGCCAGCGCAAGCGCGGCCAGGGTCTTCATCTTCATGGCAAAGCTCCGGTAGCTGTCAGGCCGTCGCGGCGGCGCGGGCATGGGGCCGGGAAGTGCGGCAGCACGTACTCGGCGATTTCGTGGAAGGTTTCGGCCAGGGGCCGTTCGTTACGGCGGAACTGCAGGCCGACGTGGTCGACACCGGCCGCGTGCATGGCGCGCAGCTCGGCCAGCAGGGCGTTGCGGCCGCCGCGCAGGCCGAAGCGCCAGCGCTGCAGGGGGGCATTGCCATCGGCCACCAGGTCCAGGTGGATGAAGCTCGCATAGGGCTTGTTGCCGGCCACGGCGCGCCAGGCCGCTACACGTTGCGCATGGTCCTGTGGCGTGCCCGGGTAGGCCAGGCAGCCGTCCATGTGCTGGCCGATCCACGCCGGTTGCTGCTGGGCCAGGCCGGCCACGAACAGCGGCAGGGCCGGGCCATCCGCGGGCAGCACATCCAGGCCCTGCGGCAGGTGCGCGGCGGCGCCTTCGCGCAACAGTGCGATCTGCTCGCGGAAGCGGCTGCCACGGCTGTCGAAGTCGCGGCCGAACAGCGGGTACTCCACCGGGCGGTCGCCACTGGCCACGCCCAGCAGCAGGCGGTCGCCGCTGAGCCGCTGCACGCTACGCGCCGACTTCAGGGTCAGCAACGGCTCGCGGATCGGCAGCACCACCGCACCGGTGCCCAGCAGGATGTGCTCGGTGATGCCGGCCAGGTAGCCGAGGTAACTGAACACCTCGAACACCTGCGCCGCATCGCCCAAGGCCGGGTCGTACACCGGCACGTCGCGTACCCACAGCGCACGGAAGCCGAGGCGGTCGGCCAGCCGTGCCAGCTCCGCATGGCGCTGCAGGTCCGGTTCGCCGGGCAGGCGTCGCGCGGCGCGGCGCGCCTGTTCGCCCAGCGGCGTCCAGTCATTGTCCAGCGGTGCTTCGATGCCGATGCTGAAACCCCCGGCCTGCAGCCGCGCCAACGCACTGCCCATGGCGAGGCTCCTCAGTCCCAGGCCGGGGCCAGGCCCGGCGGATCGACTTCGCGGCCGTTGCGGTCAAGCGCGGCGATCGCGGCCATGTCGTCGGCATCCAGGCGCAGGTCCTGGGCGAGCAGGTTGCTGGCCAGGTTCTCGCGCTTGGTCGAGGACGGGATGACCGCGTAGCCCCGTTGCAGCGCCCACGCCAGCGCGACCTGGGCTACAGTGGCTTGGTGCTTGTCGGCGATGGCGGCCAGCACCGGGTCCTTCAGCACCTTGCCGTAGGCCAGGGTCATGTAGGAGGTGACGGTGATGCCCTGGTCCTGCAGGAAAGCAGTCAGTGCCGGATTCTGCAGGTAGGGGCTCAGTTCGATCTGGTTGGTGGCGATCTCGCCGGTGCCGACCACCTCGATGGCCTGCCGGGTCAGTTCGATGTTGAAGTTGGACACACCGATCTGGCGGGTCAGGCCCAGCGTCTTGGCTTCGGCCAGCGCGGTCATGTACTCGCGCAGTTCAACGCCATTGCCCGGCGCCGGCCAGTGGATCAGCAGCAGGTCGACGTAGTCGGTGCGCAGCTGGGCCAGGCTGTCGCGCAGGCTCGGGATCAGCTTGTCGGCGGCGTAGTTGTCGACCCAGATCTTGGTGGTCAGGAACAGCTGGTCGCGCGGGACGCCGGATTCGGCGATGGCCTGGCCGACCTCGGCTTCGTTGCCGTAGATCTGCGCCGTATCGATCGCACGGTAGCCGACGTCGAGCGCGTTGCGCACCGAGTCGATGACGGTCTGGCCGGTCAGGCGGAAGGTGCCGACGCCAAAGGAAGGAACGCTCATGAGGGACTCCAGGGACTTCGTTGAGAGCCGGCGGGCTCGGGACAGGGCGAAGTGTGGGCGCTTTACATTTGTTGATTAAGCCGTGTATACGGGAAATGCTTTTGCAACGAGGTAAATAATGAAAACCACCCTGGATGAGCTGAAGGCCTTCGTGGCGGTGGTCGATGGTGGCTCGATCACGGCGGCGGCCGAGGCGCTGGAGCTGACCATCTCGGCCACCAGCCGCACCTTGGCGCGGTTGGAGGACAAGCTGCAGACCACGCTGCTGCGGCGGACCACGCGCCGGCTGGAATTGACCGAGGAAGGCGCGGCGTTCCTGGAGTACGCGCGCACGATCCTGGCCACGGTTGACGAGGCCGAGGAACAGATGGCGGCGCGGCGGCTGCAGCCGGTCGGGCGCCTGCGCGTGGACGCGGCCACGCCGTTCATGCTGCACGTGATCGTGCCGCTGCTGGAGGGCTTCCGTGATCGCTACCCGCAGGTGGAGCTGGAGCTGAATTCCAACGAGGGCATCACCGACCTGATCGAAAAGCGCACCGATGTGGCGTTCCGCATCGGCGTGCTGCGCGATTCCACCCTGCATGCGCGACCGATCGGTCACAGCCGCATCCGCGTGGTGGCCAGCCCCGAGTACCTGCGACGGCACGGCACGCCGACGCGCGTGGAGCAGTTGCGCGAGCACGACCTGCTGGGTTTTACCCAGCCCAGTTCGTTGAACGAATGGCCACTACACGATGCCGATGGCGGGCCTTTCGTGATCGCGCCGGCGATCGCTTCATCCAGCGGCGAGACGCTGCGGCAGATGGCGGTGGCCGGGTTGGGCATCGCCTGCCTGTCCGACTTCCTGACCCGTCAGGACCGGCGTGATGGCCGCCTGGTGCAGCTGTTGGCCAGGCAGACGCAGGAGGTGCGGCAGCCAATCAACGCGGTGTACTACCGCAACACCGCGCTGGCTGCGCGCATCACCTGCTTCGTCGACCATGTGACGCAGACGCTGGGGCAGCGTCCGTTTGACGAATAAGGAGGGGTAGAGCCGGCCGCTGGCCGGCTGCCGGGAGTGCATCAGTAGATCCACGCCATGCGTGGATGGTGTTTTCCGTCCGGCCAGCGGCCGGCACTACCGTTGGCTGTGTTGCATGTTTCAGTAGATCCACGCCATGCGTGGATGGCGTGTTCCAACCGACCCGCAGCCGGTGTTAGCGGTTGTGCAGCGCCCGCCGATTGCCGATGTGTGCTGCCGCCAGCATCATGCCGCCGCACGCGGTGGTGACGCCATGCCAGAGCAGTGATTCCTTCAGCGGCAGGTACAGCGAGGCTGACAGTAGAAGGATCGCGCCGACGCACGCCAGCCGCAGAGGCCGCCCGCGCCCGTGCCGGTGCAGCCCGGCCGAGGTGCTCGCCAAGGCCAGCGACGAGGCCAGCAGCGCGAACAGCCATTCCCAGCGCGACATCATCAGCAGCACGGTCATCGCGCCATGGCCGGGGTGCTGGAACGAACGCAGCGCCATCATCGCTGCCGGCACGAAGGCCAGCAGCAGGGGCAGGGCGATGCAATGGGCGGCGCAGGCCAGGGACAGCCAGGCACCGGCAAGATCGAAGCGGGGGTGCCAGCGTGCCGAAGTTGGCGGCTGGGCCAGGGCCCTTGCGGGCGTCGTGGGGATGTGGTCCATAATGTTACAGAGTAACAATTGGAGTGTCCCCCATGAAGCTTTCTGCTGCTCTTTTCCTGCTGCTGGCCGCCAGCGCCGCGCAGGCCCACGATATCCGCCAGCACGCACCGCACGTGCACGGCCAGGCCAGCGTCGATGTTGCGCTTGACCAGCAGACGCTGGAATTCGCCCTGCAGGCCCCCGGCATCGGCATCCTTGATTTCGAGCGGCCGCCGGCCAATGCGGCCGAGCAGTCCGCGCTGGCGCGTGCGACTGCGCTGCTGCAGGGCGGCAGCTGGGTCACCTTGCCTACCGCCGCGGGCTGCCGCCTTTCAGGCAACGATGCCAAGGCCGAGGGATTCGATGCGACGGTTGCCGCACCGCCATCAGGTCAGCATCGGCACGCGGGGTTCAGCGCAACGCTGCAGTACCACTGCGCCAAGCCTGCCGAGCTGCGGGCCATTGTCGTGCGCCTGCCCGCATTGTTCCCGGGCCTGCACGAAGTAATCGTCAACAGCGCCACCGCCCATGGCCAGAACCGCAGCGTGCTGACCCCGGACAACCTGCGCGTGGTGCTGGCTCCGTGAGCATGCGACCGGTGATCGCGCTGGATGGCGTGCAGTTCGGCTACGGCCGGCAGCTGGTGCTGGACGTGCCGCGGCTGTGGATCGAGCAGGGCAGCAGCGTGCTGCTGCGCGGGATCAGTGGCGGTGGCAAGAGCACGCTGCTGGGCCTGCTCGCGGGCGTGCTGCTGCCCTGCAAGGGCAGCATCGAGGTCGCCGGTCACGCGCTGCAGGCGATGCGTGGTGCCGCGCGGGACCGCTTCCGCGCCGACCACCTGGGTGTGATCTTCCAGCAGTTCAACCTGCTGCCGTTCCTCACCGTGCGCGACAACATCGCGCTGGGCCTGCGCTTCTCGCGCCTGCGCAGCGCACGCATCAGTGGCCCGTTGGATGCCGAGATCGCCCGCCTGCTGCAGGCCCTGCAGCTGGACCCGGCGCTGATGCAGCGGCGCGCAGGCACGCTCAGTGTCGGCCAGCAACAACGCGTGGCGGCAGCACGCGCCCTGATCGGTCGTCCGGCATTGCTGCTGGCCGATGAGCCCACCTCGGCGCTTGACCGCGACGCGGCAACCGCGTTCCTGAAGCTGATGTCCGCGCAGTGCCAGGCGGCCGGCACCACGGTGCTGGTGGTCAGCCATGACGACAGCCTGGAGCGGTTGTTCGACCGCACGATTGCCCTGTCTCAGATCAACCAGGCAGGTGCCGGCCATGCTTGAGCTTGCCTGGGCCAGCCTGCGCAGCCGTGCGTTGAGCGTGGGCCTGACCGTGCTGGTCATCACCCTCAGCGTGGTGCTGTTGCTGGGCGTCGAGCGCGTGCGCACGCAAGCACACGAAGGCTTCGCCAGCACCGTGTCCGGTACCGACCTGATCGTCGGTGCGCGTTCGGGGCCGGTGAACCTGCTGCTGTACTCGGTGTTCCATATCGGCGACCCGACCAACAACGTGTCCTGGCAGTCCTACCAGGCGCTGTCCGCAATGCCGCAGGTGAAGTGGGCGGTGCCGCTTTCGCTGGGCGATTCCTGGCGCGGCTACCGCGTGGTCGGTACCAGCGATGCCTATTTCGAGCACTACCGCTACGGCGCCGGGCACGTGCTTGCATTTGCGAGCGGACGGCCGTTCGATGACCTGTATGACGTGGTGATCGGTGCCGAGGTGGCACAGGCACAGAAGGTCGTCCTCGGTGATGAGATCGTGCTGGCGCACGGCACCGGCGCAGTCACCCTGGCCAGGCACGCCGACAAGCCATTCCGTGTCGCCGGCATCCTGCAGCGCACCGGCACGCCGGTCGACTCGTCGCTGCTGGTCTCGCTGGCGGCCATCGAGGCGATCCATGTCGACTGGCGCTCGGGCGTGCAGCTGCGCAGCCAGAGCGTCAGCGCCGAGCAGGCGCGTCATCTGGACCTGACCCCGACCAGCATCACCGCCTTCATGCTCGGCCTGAACTCGCGCATCGCGACGTTCTCGGTGCAGCGCAGGATCAACGAGTACCCGGACGAGGCGATGCTGGCGATCCTGCCCGGCGTGACGCTGCAGCAGCTATGGCAGTCGCTGGGTACCGCCGAGCGGGCGTTGCAGCTGATCAGTGCGATGGTGGTGCTGCTGGGCATGGTTTCGCTGGTGGCGCTGCTGGTCTCGACCCTGCAGGAGCGGCGGCGTGAGATGGCCATCCTGCGTGCCACCGGGGCACGGCCGGGTTACATCGCCGGCCTGCTGGTGGTGGAAGCGGTGGCGACCAGTGCGGTGGCGTGCGTGCTGGCCCTGTCGCTGCTGGTGGTCGCCAGCATTGCCGGGCGCGGCTGGGTACTGGCCACCTTCGGCCTGTCGATCACCCATGTCTGGCCGGATGGCCGCGAGCTAGCGTGGGTGGCGGGGGTGCTGGCGATCAGTGCGGTGGCTGGGCTGGTGCCGGCATTGCTGGCCTACCGGCGCACCTTGGCCGATGGCCTTTCACCGGGAGGCTGAGCATGCGCTGGATGCTGTCATTGCCGATGGTGCTGGCGCTGGCAGCCTGCGAGCGGCCGGTGGATACGGGCTTACAGGCCTTGCCACCCGCGCCGGTGGTCGACCGCGAGGACCCTGCAGGCGCTGCGGAGCAGGAGCTGGACTGGTTGCAGATGATGCCGAAGGATGAGCTGGCCGCGCTGGAGCGGGGCGAGGGCCCGGAGGTCGAGCACAACGGCAACCGGCGCATGCCGCAGTTCGGCACCTTCCGCACGGTGGACACGGTCCTGCAGCGACCGGTGCGCCTGCCAGGCTACGTGGTACCGCTGGCCAATGCGCAGGACGGGCGGCTGACCGAATTCCTGTTCGTGCCGTACTACGGCGCCTGCATCCACGTGCCGCCGCCGCCGCCGAACCAGATCGTGCACGTGGTGCTGCCGCGCCCGATCGAGATGCCGGACATGTACTCGCCGTTCTTCCTGGCCGGCACCCTGCGTGCCGAACGGCTGGATGACGATCTGGCCGGCTCGGCGTACACCATGCGCGATGCGGAGCTGAGGCCGTATGAACCGTAGCCCCCTTTTGCTCATGCTGGGATGCCTGTGGCTGGCGGGCTGTACGTCGCCGGGCGGCGATGCCGTGGCGGTCGTGCCGCAGGACAAGCCGGCGCCCTCCGCCACGGCCGAAGCCCCGATCGACCGTTGGGACGCGTTGCGGCCCGACGAAGTCACCTATCAGCGCCCGCCCCCGCAGATCGGCCTGTCACGCAATGGGATGGACGGGGTGGGCGGGCTGATCGACGACACCGGCTCGGGCACGCCGCCGGGGCAGGAGATCGACCATTCCAGCCCCGATCGCGCCAAGCAGTTCGGCTCCTCGCGCGTGGTCGATGCTGCCGATGGCCGCGCGGTGGACCTGGATGGCTACGTGGTACCGCTCGGCACCAACGATGCCGGCCTGGTGGATGAACTGCTGTTCGTGCCGTTCTACGGGGCCTGCATCCACGTGCCGCCACCGCCGCCGAACCAGATCATCCACGTGACCCTGGCGACGCCGATCGCGCTGGGCGATCTGTGGGATCCGTACCGGTTGGCCGGCCGCCTGCGGGTGAAGCGCTTCGATGCGGACATTGCCAGCGCGTCCTACGATGCCGCCGCGGCAACGCTGACGGCGATCCACAACTGATGCGGCGGCGCTGGGTCCTGGCTGCCGGGGTGCTGCTGGGCGCGGTTGTGCTGCTGGTGTGGTGGCAGCGGCGGGCTGCACCCGCTGCGCCGCCGGAAGTCGCGTTCCCGGCACCGGCGTCCGATGCCCGCCAGCGCATCGAACAGCGCCTGGGCGATGACCACGCGTTTCGCAATGACGTGCTGTTCCTGCTCGCGGCAACAGTGCGCGACCGCTGCCAGCCGACGCATGCCGGGCTGCTGGCGCGCATGGCCAATCGTGCGTCGTTGCCGGTGCTGGCGGCGGTCAGTGCGGTGACCCAGCAGGATCCAACGCTGGACCGGCCGATCTACCAGTACATCCAGCATCGCGCTGATGCGACGCCGTGCGGCCAGCCGCTGCAGATGCCGCTGGCCGGTGGGCGCAGCCTGGCGGTGGACATCGAGCAGTACGCGCGCACGTTCCCGGACAGCTATTTCGACCCGCAGCGCAGCAGCGAACCACGGGATTTTGGTGGGGTGTCGTTGCAGCAGCGGGCCGGCAATGCCTGCAACAGCGTGGTGTATTCGGTGTTGCCGCTGGGTGGCACCGATTGGCGGTGCAGCAGCCTGCGCGCCAATGCCCGGGCGCGGGTGCGCGGGCTGTGCGAGGACGAACTGCGGCGCCAGCATGGGAATACAGGTGGGGAGCTGGACATGGCCGTAGGGCAGGGCATGCAGGCGGCCGTGGTATCAGCCATCGCCGCGCTGCCGGAACACTGCCGGTGATGATCCCTGACACCGGCCACACTCGGCAGGCGCGGCGCGGCAACATGAACATTGGCCGGACCCCAATCTGAACCGGTGGTACAGTTTCTGTAACTATACCGGACATCCTGTATAGTTATGGTGGTACTTCATCCCATCAGGTTCTCCCATGGCTCTGTCCCAGCCCTTGGCCGGCGCTCCGGCCCCGTCGCGTGCCCGTCGCTGGGCACTGTTGTTCACCGTCGCCGCCGGCCTGCTGCTGGTCACGCTGGATAACTCGGTGCTCTACACCGCACTGCCCACACTGACTGGGGAACTCTCGGCCAGCGCCGGCCAGGCGCTGTGGATCATCAATGCCTATCCACTGGTGATGGCCGGCCTGCTGCTGGGGGCGGGCACGCTGGGCGACCGCATCGGCCACCGCCGCATGTTCCTGATCGGCCTGGTGGTGTTCGGCGTCGCCTCGCTGGCAGCGGCGTTCGCAGCCAGCGCAGCGCAGCTGATTGCCGCACGCGCGTTGCTGGCGGTCGGCGCGGCCGCGATGATGCCTGCGACGCTGGCGCTGATCGGCCTAAGCTTCCACGAAGAGCGCGAACGCAACATCGCCATCGCCATTTGGGGTTCGGTGGCCATCGTCGGTGCGGCGCTCGGCCCGATCATTGGCGGCTGGCTGCTGCAGCATTTCTGGTGGGGCTCGGTGTTCCTGATCAACGTGCCGGTGGCGGTGGTCGCCTTCGTGGCCACGCTGTTGCTGGCGCCGGAAGGACAGCGCGACACCTCGCGGCCGTGGGACCTGGTTTCGTCGCTGCTGGCTCTCGCTGCACTGTCCGGCCTGGTGCTGGCGATCAAGTCGCTGATCGCGACGCCGCCGTCGTATGCGCTGGGCGCAGGCGCGCTGCTGCTGGCCGTCATCAGTGGTGCGGCGTTCGCTCGCCGCCAGCAGCAGCTGCCGTACCCGCTGCTGGACTTCGCTATCTTCCGTAATCCGGCGTTCCTGGCCGGCACGCTTTCGGCGGTGTTCACCCTGTTCGCGATGGCCGGCCTGCAGCTGGTCACCACCCAGCGCTACCAGCTGGTGGCAGGTTTCACGCCGCTGCAGGCGGGCCTGCTGGTGTCGGTGGCGGCGCTGGGCAGCCTGCCCAGTGCGCTGCTGGGCGGCAGCATCCTGCACCGGGTGGGCCTGCGCCCATTGATCTGCGGTGGCCTGGCTACGGGCGCGCTGGGCGTCGGCCTGGTGGCGTTCGGCTTCCCGCACGGCCTCGGTTGGGTGATCGCCGGCATGGCGATCACCGGCTTCGGCATGGGTTCGGCCATCTCGGTGGCGTCCACGGCCATCCTCAACAACGTGCCGACGCACCGCGCGGGCATGGCGTCTTCCGTGGAAGAAGTGTCCTACGAGTTAGGTGGCCTGCTGGCGGTGGCGATGCTGGGCAGCCTGAGCGCGGCGATGTACAGCGTGTTCCTGCCGGTCTCGGCCGATATGCCCGCGCTTGCCCGCGAGGGTTTCACCCAAGCGCTGCATGCCGCGCGCGAGAGCGGGCAGGGTGATTGGTTCGCACTGGCTGCGGCGGCATATGACCGTGGCTACCAGAGCGTGCTGCTGGTGATCACGGCGGTACTGGCGCTGGGCGCGACGATCCTGGCGCACCTGCTGCGTGGCCGGGCCGGCAGCCGTGAGGGCGCGGCCGATCGCGTAAAATGACGCCATGAGAACCAGCAAGCGCGACCGCATCCTCGACGCCGCCGTCAACGTGATCAATCGTGACGGCGTGCGTGCGGTGACCTTCGAGTCGGTGGCGGCCGAGGCCAGGCTTACCCGCGGCGGCCTGCTGTACCACTTTCCCTCGCGCGAGGCGCTGCTGCGCGGGATCGACGAGTACCTGGCGCAGGCCTGGGAGGCGTCCATGGAAACGCTGCTGGGCAAGCGTGCGGACGAAGCCTCGGCGCTGGAGCGTTACCAGACCTTCGTGCGCGTGTCGGCCCAGAGCGCCACCCGTGCCGAACTGATGTTCATGCTCGAATCGGCCGACCCGGAGGCGGGCGAGCGTCCCTGGGGCCCGGCGGTTCAGCGCTGGGCACCGTCCGCGCCGGAGGCCGGGAATGTGGATCCGACGACGCTCGACAATTTCGTGGCGCGCCTAGCGGCCGACGGCCTGTGGATCTACGAGGCGATGTACGAAGGGCAGCTGGATGAAGGCGTACGTGCCCAGGTGGCCGAGCGCATCGCCGGGCTGCTGGCAAAGTCTGACGGCACGTCCAGTTGAGCGGCCAGCCGGCGCGCCGACATCGCCCGTGGTAGAGCCGACCGCGGGTCGGCAGCCCTTCGGTCAGGCCACGGAAATGCCGCTTCGATCGCCCGTGGTAGAGCCGACCGCTGGTCGGCTGCCCTTCGGTCAGACAACGAAAATCCCGCGCGTCGCGCGATAGTCGACCAGCGGCCGACTCCACCCCTCACCCATTTACCGAGCCTGCGTGGCGCTCGCGGCCAGCCACGCCCTGGGCGATGCCCCCAGCCGCTTGCGGAACGCCTTCGACAACGACGCGGCATCGGCAAACCCCACCTCGACCGCTACCTGCTTGACCGCCACGCCGGCCCGCAGCTGCGCGCAGGCCAGGCTCAGCCGCCAGTCCAGCAGATAAGCGGCCGGCGTCGCCTGCATCACCTCCTTGAACACTGCCGCGAATGCGCTGCGCGACATGCCGGCGGTCGCGGCCATAAGGGGCAGCGTCCATTCGTTCTGCGGTGCCTGGTGCATCGCCACCAGCGTGCGTGCCAGCCTCGCGTCGGACAGCCCGCGCATCAGTCCATGACTGACACCCGCTGCATCCGGGTGGTCGACCACCCAGCGCAGGATCTGGATCAGCGCCACCTCGAACAGGCGATTGGTCAGCAGCCGTGAACCGCAGCGCTGGCGATCGGCCTCGGCAAACAGCAGCTGCAGGGTGTCATCCAGTTCGCCGATGGCCGCCAGCGGCACCACCATCACCGGTGGCAGCGACTGCACGATCGGATTGCGCGCACCGCCATCGAAATCCAGCGTGGCGCAGGTGAAATCCGGGCCATCCAGCGGCGCGTTGAAGAACACATGGTGCAGCGGCTGCGGGTACAGCAGCAGGCTGGGTGTGTCGATCTTCAGCCGGGGCAGCGCGATATCGCCGTCGGGATGGCGGACTTCCATTTCACCCTGGCGCAGGATGTGCAGGAACGCACGACCGGGCTGCGGCTCGAAGACGTGCTGCCCGCACAGCGGGCCACTGTGGAACAGCGCCGCCTGCACCCGGAAGCGTTCCAGCAGGCAGGAGAGTCGATCTGGCGCAAGGGCGGCGGTGGGCATGATCATGGACGTATGGACAACACGTGCGGAGAATTACGACTGATGCGTCCAGGAAGTCTACCTAGGATGGGCAGGTCGTCCAATCCCGGACGCTTTCCCAAGGAGATCCACCATGTCCCGTGTTCCCCTGATCGATGCCGCCAACACCACCGCCGACCGCCAGGTCCTGCTGGGCCAGGTCCACGCCGCTTTCGGCGCCACCCCGGCCATGTTCCGCGCCGTGGCCAACTCGCCGGCCGCCCTGCAGAGCATGTGGGGTTCGTTCGGCGCGCTGGGCGGCGGTCGCCTGTCGCCGCTGCTGGGCGAGCAGATCGCCGTGGCCATCGCCAACCGCAACGCCTGCGAGTACTGCCTGGCCGCGCACACGGCGTTGGGCCGCAAGGCCGGCGCCAGCAGCGAGCAGATGACCGCCGCGCAGATCGGCCAGTCCAGCGACCCGGCCACTGCGGCGGCGCTCGACTTCGCGTTGAAGGTGGTCGAGCAGCGTGCGCAGATCGCCGACGGCGACGTGCAGGCGCTGCGCGCGGCTGGCTTCGATGATGAGCAGATCGTGGAGATCCTCGCGCATGTGGCGCTCAACCTGTTCACCAACTACGTCAACGTGGCGTTCGACGTGCCGGTGGACTTCCCGAAGGTCGCGCTGCGCTGAGGTCTACCGGGCCGGGGGCGCTGTGCTCCCGGCCATCTTCAGCGGGCGTGGCCGTCGTCCGCCTGCAGCCGCTCCGGATGGGTATATACATTGAACCCGCTCTCCCGCGCGAACCCGACCAGGCACAGGCCGGCGCTGCGGGCCAGGTCGATCGCCAATGCGGTCGGTGCCGAGACTGCAGCCAGCACGCTGGCACCGGCGCGCACCGCCTTGCTGACCATTTCGTAGCTGGCCCGGCTGGAAATCACCAGCAGGCCGCCTTCAATGGTGTGTTCGTTGTGCTGCAGCGCGCCGATCAGCTTGTCCAGCGCGTTGTGGCGGCCGACGTCCTCGCGGACCCAGCCGATGCGCCCACTGGCATCGGCCCAGGCGGCGGCGTGGATGGAGCCGCTCACCGCATTCATCGGCTGGTGCTGCGCCAGCGTGGCCACCGCGCGCTGCAGAGCGGCGGCGGCATAGCTGCGTCGTTCGCGGACCTGCGGCAGTGGGCGCAGCACTTCCTCCAGCTGGCGCGTGCCGCACAGGCCACAGCCACCACGGCCGGGCAGCAGGCGTCCATTGGCCGGGTCCAGGTCGGCACCGGATGCCTCCTCGGCCACGGTCATCTGTAATTCGATGCCTTCCAGCTGCGGGCGGATCTCGATCGACAGCAGCTGCGAGGGCGTGTCGATCAGGCCCTCGCTGAGCGAGAACCCGAGCGCGAAGTCTTCCAGGTCGCACGGGGTGGCCATCATCACTGCAAAGGGGGCATCGTTGTAACGCAGCGCCACCGGCACTTCTTCGGCCACCATGTCGACCTGCCGCTCCTGCCTGCCGCCGCGCCAGCGCTGCAAGGGGCGCTGGGCGGTGCCGGCAGGCGGGATGTGCGGCGGGATCGAATAAGGCATGCAGCGCGTCCGGGCAAGGGGGAAACGCGGGCGGGCCACCGCCTGCGGTTTCGAGGATAGCGCAGTGGTCGCGTACAGACGCGGCTGTAACCGTTGCCCTGGCAGGTTGTGCTGAAAACAGCCAGTGCCCTCTGGCGAAGCGGCGTGGGCCGTGCTTGACTGTGGGGCTTGCTGCGCAGCCGAAACGACCGCCCGCCGGCGTCGTGCCGTTCGTTGTAGCGTTCCTCCCGCCGACCTGCCTTGGCATGCTGGCCACGTTGAATGGAACGCCAGCCTCGCCGTGGCGCGAGGCGCCGGCAGCCGCCAGTTCCCCGCAACGGGCATCGCCGCCGATGCCTGACCCGTTGCGTCCCCCCCATTGCGTGATTTCCTGCAGGCGCTCAAGCGCCTGCCATGACTGTTCGACTTTTTCTCGACTCTGCCTGCGACTTCGATGCGCGGGCGGCGGGCTGCGTTGCCCGACTCTGCAAAGGAATCACTCCCTATGCACCGTACTCTCTCCCTCGGCCTGCTGCTCGGCACCGTGTTTGCCACGACCGCCTGTGCACGTGCCGCCGAAGAATCCGCCGCCGCACCGATCGCCAGCGCAGCACCGGTGGCACTCATCCAGGCCAGCCCGGCCAAGGTCGATCCGGCCTTGCCGGTGGCCATCGTGCACAAGACCGCCAGCTGTGGTTGCTGCGGCTCTGGGTCGACCACCTGAAGGCCGCCGGCTTCCAGGTCGATGTGCGCGACACCGAGGACATGAATCCGATCAAGGTTCGCCTAGGTGTGCCGGTCGGCAAGGCCTCCTGCCATACCGCCGAGATCGGCGGGTATGTGGTCGAGGGCCGCATCCCGGCCGAGGACCTCAAGCGCCTGCTGGCCGAACGCCCGGCCGCGCGCGGGCTGGTGCTGCCCGGCATGCCGGCCGGTTCGCCGGGCATGGAAATGCCGGATGGCTACGTGCAGCCGTATACCGTCGAGTTGGTGCGCACCGACGGCAGCACCGAGCCGTTTGCCCAGCACGGACAGGGTGGCTGATGGACGGCGGGTGCCGGTTGTCCTGACCGGCACTCTTCGACGCATCCTGTGTAGAGCCGAGCCCACGCTCGGCTGTTGTCGGCCGGCAAGCCGAGCATGGGCTCGGCTCTTATCTCTTCCGACTCTGGCACCTTAGGTGCCGAGAGCCCGGCGCGGACGACCGTTCGGCTCTAGGTCTTTTCGATCGCTCTGTA
>NZ_JAXBQT020000026.1:0-54474 GCF_047520755.2 Stenotrophomonas sp. FR010
GTGTTCGCCGACCAGGACAGCAACTTCAACGCGTCCGAAGGCGTACATGTGATCCGCACGCCGCGCCATGCGGGCGTGCTCAGCCCGATCGTGCACACCATCCCGGTGCAGCTGCTGGCCTACCACACCGCGCTGGCACGCGGCACCGACGTGGACAAGCCGCGCAACCTGGCCAAGAGCGTGACGGTGGAGTAAGGCATTCCCGGATCTGTGGGATGCTGCATGCGAAAGGGGCCTGCGAGGCCCCTTTCGTTTGTGCCGGACGCAGTGCGAAGTGGGACAGCTGCCGGGCATTCTGTCCGTCGGCGGCAGCAGGCAATCATTCTTTAATGCGCGAAGCCGCCTGTATTCAGCGGCGGTTTCAGCCGCGGTGCCATTCTCTGGATCGTCAGTTGGTTCCCACGACGAACTGTCCCATCGATGCCGGTAGTGACCGAGGGTCGCAGTCGTAGAATCGATCTGGCCGAGGTTCGGGTTGAGCGATTGAACCCACCTCGTTCGCGTTGCAGCACGTCGTCTGCCGAGTCATTCCAAGCGGCAGCCGGGTGCGCCAGACGTGCGCTGAAAGGTCTGTTCCCGGGGAGGGGGCGTATCGGAAGAGCACACTTTTTTGACTTCAGTGACCTGCACCAGGAAACAAGAATGAACGTCCGCGAACTCCTGCAATCCAAGAAAGAAGCTGTCATCACCATCGATGCCGAAGACACGATCGGTGCCGCCGCCCACAAGATGAGCGCGAACAGGATCGCTGCGCTGGTGGTGATGAAGGACGATGCCCCGGTCGGCATCATTTCCGAGAAGGACATCGTGCGCACCCTGGCCGACGACGGCCCGCAGGCCGGCCGCCGGGTGATTTCCAGCCTGCCGTCCACCGGTCTGGAGGGCATTGCGCCGGAAGCCACGCTGAAACAGGCCATGTCGTTGATGACGTACTCGCGGCGCCGTCATCTGATGGTCACCGAAGGCACCCGCCTGGTCGGCATCCTCAGCCTGGGCGATATCGTGAAGAACCTGCTGGGCGAGCTGGAACTGGAAAAGGCCGTGCTGCAGGACATCTACATGGCCGCCCACTGAGGGCCGCAGCGCTGGAAGCAGAGAAGCCGGGCATTGCCCGGCTTCTTCATTCACGGCGCCGGTGATATCAGAAAGTGACCTTCACCGAATCGGCGCTGTAGTTCGCCGGCCCGTGATAGACCACTTCGATGTTGTTGCCATCGGGGTCGAGCACGAAGGCGCCGTAGTAGCCCGGGTGGTAGGGGCGTTCGCCTGGCGCGCCATTGTCGGTACCGCCGGCGGCGATCGCGGCAGTGTGGAAGGCATCAACAGTTGCGCTGTCGCGGGCCTGGAAGGCGAGATGGTGGCGGCCGGTCAACTGGCCGGCGGCGGCACGGCTGCTGGCGCTGGAAATGAACAGCTCGTCGGCCCAGAAGAAGTCTGGCCCTTCGCCGCCCAGTGGGATGCCGATCGTATCGAACACTGCCTGGTAGAAGCGGCGGCTGGCGGCCAGGTCACGCACCACCAGCTGGATGTGGTCGATCAGGCGGCCACGGTGCAGTTCCATCGTTTCCATACGAACCTCACAGAAAAAGGGGACGGAGGGGATTAAGTCGCTTCCAGCACAATAGTGCCAGAAACGGCTTAATCCCCTCCGTCCCCTTTTCGGGGTCAGACGTTGGCGATGATCTCGACCCAGTAGCCGTCCGGGTCCTTGATGAAGGCCAGGTTCTTCATGCGGCCGTCGGTCAGGCGCTTCTGGAAGGTTACCCCGAGGTCCTCGAAGCGCTGGCAGGCCGCCTCGATGTCCGGCACCGACACGCAGATGTGGCCGAAGCCGCGCGGGTCGCTGTTGCCGTCGTGGTAGACCGCGCCGTCCTGGGTTTCGGTGCCGTGGTTGTGGGTCAGTTCCAGCACGCCCGGCAGGCCGGCCATCCACAGGCGGCGCTGGCTGTCGTCTTCCGGTACCACCACGCCGGCCGGGAGGTAGGCCAGGAAGTACAGGCTGAACTGGGCCTCCGGGAAGTCGCGCTTGTCGATCAGCTGGTAGCCGAGCACGCGGGTGTAGAAGTCCAGCGAGGCGGTGATGTCCTTCACCCGCAGCATGGTGTGGTTGAACACGAAGCCGGTGGTTTCGGCCGGGGCCTGGGCGGCGACGCCGGGGACATCGCGCAGGGCGGGAATGGTCATGGGGGGAGGTCCTTCAGACAGGGCCGTTGCCGGCCGGATGGGGGCATTCTACCGGCCAGCACCTGACGGTACCGCGACGTACAATGGCCGGATCGCACCGTTCCGTCCTGACAACGATTGCCCGCCATGTCGCAGCGTGAATGGGTGGCCGCCGCCATCCGCAAGATTGAAGCCGATTTCAACCGCTCCGCCGATACCCACCTGATCCCGCTGGCGCTGCCCGGGTTCGAGGGCATCGATGTGTACCTGAAGGATGAGTCGAGCCATCCCACCGGCAGCCTCAAGCACCGGCTGGCGCGCTCGCTGTTCCTGTATGCGCTGGCCAATGGCTGGCTGCGCGAAGGGCGACCGGTGATCGAGGCGTCCAGCGGCTCGACGGCGGTGTCCGAAGCCTATTTCGCGCGCCTGCTCGGCCTGCCGTTCATTGCAGTGATCCCGGCCACCACCTCGCCTGAAAAGATCGCCGCGATCGAGTTCCAAGGCGGCCGCTGCCACCTGGTCGAACGCGCCTGCGACCTCAACTGTGATTCGGAAAAGCTGGCCCGTGAAACCGGTGGCCACTTCATGGACCAGTTCACCTACGCTGAGCGCGCGACCGACTGGCGTGCCAACAACAACATCGCCGAGTCCATCTTCAAGCAGATGGCCGAAGAGCCCAGCCCGGTTCCGGAATGGATCGTGTGCAGCCCCGGCACCGGCGGTACCGCCGCCACCCTGGGCCGCTATGTCAGCTACCGCCGCCACGACACCCGCATCCTGTGCGCGGACCCGGAAGTGTCGGTGTTCTTCGACGGCTACCGGGCCGCCGTGGCCGGTGAACAGGACTGGCGCGACCTGACCTGCAGTGGTGGTTCGCGCGTGGAAGGCATCGGCCGGCCACGGGTGGAGCCGAGCTTCATCCCGACCAGCGTCGATGCGATGGTCAAGGTACCCGACGCACTGAGCCTGGCCGCGATGCGCCATGTCAGCCGCCAGCTCGGCCGCCGTGTCGGTGGCTCGACCGGCACCAACTTCATCGGCGTGCTGCAGGCGGCGCAATGGATGCGTGAGGCGGGCCACCAGGGCAGCATCGTCAGCATCCTGTGCGACAGCGGCGAGCGCTATGCGCAGAGCTATTACGACCCGGCGTGGTACCTGCGCCAGGGCATCGATGTCGACGGCGCCGATGCGCAGCTGGCCGCAGCGGTCGCCGGGCAGGGGTTGCCCGAGCTGCCATGGTGCAGCCTGGAAGCGCTGTAGCACGGACGAAGCTCGCGCCGGGCCATGCCGGCGTCCGCGACGGTGTCTCAGTACCCCGCTGCGGTGAAGGCGTCTAGCACCGCGTCGCGAAGCGCATCAGGCAACGCCTCGATGTCCATCGCACGGTCATCCAGGTGCAGGGTGGGATCCAGGATGCTGGCGCGGCCCTGGGCCAATGCCTGCAACCACAGCAGCACGCAGATCACGAACTCGCGTTCATGGCCCAGCTGCAGCTGGCTGGCGCCGCGCTCGATCACTTCGAACGGGTACCACTCCTGGCTTTCATTGAACGTGCCGCCCTGCTGCAGCACCGCCTGCAACTGCTGCAGGTGGCGCGGGGCGTCGTCGCCGGCATCGCACAGCGCGGCGATCCAGGCCAGTTCGGCCGCGCTGGCAGACAGTGCCAGCGACCGCGCCGGTGAGGCGGATGCAACTGCAGCCAGACCATCCATGTAGGGCCTCGTTCGGTACGTGCCGCTGCGGACTCCCCCGCACCCAGAGCTTCGGCGGGCGCGCGTAAGGCCGATGTGAATGCCGTGCCCCCTTGTCAGCGATGCCTGGCAGCGCCATATCTACCGGGCTGCCCGCCTGCCGGGCCCGTACCCTGGAGACCTGCCGTGACCGTTGCCAACCCCCTGCTCGATTTTTCCGGCCTGCCGCGCTTCGAGGCGATCCGCCCCGAGCACGTGGCGCCGGCGCTGGATGTGCTGCTGGCCGAGGCCGAAGCCGCCGTCAGCGCAGCCGAGCAGGTGCAGCCGGTCACCTGGCAGACCTTCGTGACCCCGCTGGACGATGCCACCGAGCGCCTGTGGCGCGCCTGGGGCCTGGTCGGCCACCTGCAGGGCGTGGTCAACACCCCGGAGCTGCGCGAGGCCTACAACAGCAACCTGCCGCGGGTGACCCGCTTCGCCAGTGCGCTGGGGCAGAACCTGGCGCTTTACCGCCAGTACCAGGCGCTGGCCGCCAGCGCGGAGGCGGCGCATTTCGATGAAGCCCAGCGCAAGGTGCTGGACAACACCCTGCGCGACTTCCGCCTGGGCGGCGCCGAGCTGGCGCCCGAGGCGCAGCAGCGTTTTGCTGCGATCAAGGAAGAACTGTCGGCGCTGTCGGCGAAGTTCTCGCAGAACGTGCTCGACGCTACCGATGCCTGGTCGCTGATCATCGAAGACGAAGCGCGGCTGAAGGGCCTGCCGGAAGACGTGAAGGCCGCCGCGCATGCCGCAGCACAGAAGGACGGCAAGGCCGGCTGGAAACTGACCCTGCAGATGCCGTGCTACCTGCCGATGCAGACCTGGGGCGAGGACCGCGACCTTCGCGAGATCCTGTACCGCGCCAGCGCCCAGCGTGCGTCCGAATTCGGCGATGACGCACTGGACAACAGCGGCAACATCGACCGCATCCTTGCCCTGCGCGCCGAACTGGCTGCGTTGCTCGGCTTCGATTCGTACGGCCATTACTCGGTGGCGACCAAGATGGCGCAGGACCCGGCCGAAGTGCTCGGTTTCCTGCGTGACCTGGCCGCGCGTGCCAAGCCGTTCGCCGCCAGGGACCGCGCCGAGCTGGAGCAGTTCGCGCGCGAACAGCTCGGCATCGACAGCCTGCAGGCCTGGGACCTGGCCTTCGCCGCCGACCGCCTGAAGCAGGCGCGTTACAGCTATTCCGAGCAGGAGGTGAAGCAGTATTTCACCGAGCCGAAGGTACTGGGTGGCCTGTTCTCGGTGATCGAGCAGCTGTACGGCCTGCGCGTGCAGGAGGACAGCGCGCCGGTGTGGCACGAGGATGTGCGCTTCTTCCGGTTGGTCGATGCGCAGGGCGCGCTGGTTGGCCAGTTCTACCTGGACCTGTACGCCCGCGAGGGCAAGCGCGGCGGGGCGTGGATGGATGATTGCCGCAACCGTCGCGTGCGCACCGACGGCAGCGTGCAGACGCCGCTGGTCTACCTGGTGTGCAACTTCGGCCGCGGTGCCAACGGCAAGCCGGCCACCTTCAGCCACAACGAAGTGACCACGCTGTTCCATGAGATGGGCCACGGCCTGCACCAGCTGCTGACCCGCATCGGCGAACTGGGCGTGGCTGGCATCAACGGGGTGGAATGGGATGCGGTGGAGCTGCCCAGCCAGTTCATGGAGAACTTCTGCTGGGAATGGGACCACCTGCAGGCGATGACCGCGCACGTGGACAGTGGCGAGCCGCTGCCGCGCGCGCTGTACGAGCGCATGCTGGCCGCGCGCAACTTCCACAGCGGCATGGCCACCGTCCGCCAGCTGGAGTTCGGCCTGTTCGACATGCTGCTGCACAGCCAGTTCGAACCAGCGCAGGACAGCGTGCTGGCGCTGCTCGACCGCGTGCGCGCGGAAGTGGCGGTGAACCACCCGCCGGCCTGGAACCGCTTCCCGCACCAGTTCAGCCACATCTTTGCGGGCGGTTACGCCGCGGGTTACTACAGCTACAAGTGGGCCGAGGTACTCAGCGCCGACGCCTATGCCGCCTTCGAGGAAGCGCCGCAGGCACTGGCTGAAACCGGTGCACGCTTCCGTGATGAGATCCTGTCGCGCGGTGGCAGCCGCCCGGCGGCGGACAACTTCAAGGCCTTCCGCGGCCGTGCTCCGCAGATCGATGCGCTGCTGCGCCACTCGGGCATGGCGTAAGGCGTCGGGTAGGTGCCAACCTTGGTTGGCACTTCACCGCCATCCACGCATGGCGTGGATCTACCGGAATGCCGGCCAGCGGCCGGCACTACCGGTGGCAGGTCATTCGGCGTAGATCATCTTCCGGGTCATGCCGCCGTCGACGATGAAATCCTGGCCGGTGCTGAAACCGGACAGTGATGACAGCAGGTACACGGCCAACGCACCGATGTCCTCCGGCTGGCCGACGCGGCCGACCGGGTGTTGCGCATGGTCGGTGGCCGAATACTCCTGTGCGTGTCGGCGTGAGGGTGCCTGCCACTCGCTGGTGCCGATCCAGCCCGGGCTGATGCTGTTCACCCGCACCGCCGGGCCGGCGCTGATCGCCAGCGCATGGGTGAACGCCACCAGTCCGCCCTTGGCTGCGGCATAGGCTTCGCTGTGTGCTTCGGATTGCCAGGCGCGGGTCGAGGCGATGTTGATGATCGCACCGGCGGCGCTGGCGGTCAGCGCCGGCAACGCATGCTTGCTGCACAGGAACGCGCCGTGCAGCGAAGACAGCCGGCGCTGCCACTCGTCCCAGTCCATGTCCTGCAGCAGCGTGCCGTGCGGGCTGGCAATCCCCGCGTTGTTGACCAGGCCGTCGATGCGGCCGAAACGCTGCAGGGCCACGGCGATGAAGGCGCGCACGCTGGCTTCGTCGGTGATGTCCAGGCGCTGGAACACGGCATCCTCACCACGCTGCCATTCCGCCAGGCACGCCTCGCCGGCCTCCACGTCGAGGTCGCCGATCAGCACGCGGCCACCGGCGCCGAGCACGGCCTGCGCGATGCCACGGCCGATGCCGTTGGCGCCGCCGGTGACCAGCACCACCTTGCCCGACAGCGGCGCAGCCGGCCAAGCGGCAATCGGCGGCACCGTGCTCACGACAGGTCTTCGCCACGCAGGCGGCGATGCCAGCCGTCCACGCCGATGCGGTCCAGGGTCTGGATGTTGCGCTCGACGATCACGTCCGGATCCGGATAGACGTCCACCGCGCGCGCCACGCTGTCTTCGCGCAGCAGGTGCAGGGTGGGGAAGGGCGCGCGATTGGTGTAGTTGCTGGCGTCGTCCGCGGCCACGCCGTCGAACTGGTAGTCGGGGTGGAAGCTGGCCACTTGCAGGATGCCCTGCAGGTCCAGCGCCTCGATCGCCGCGTCGGCGTTGTCGAGGAAGTCGTTGTAGTCGAGGAAATCGGTCAGCACCTGCGCATGCACGATCAGCGTGGTATCGATCTGCTCGGCCGGCGTATCGCGCAGCAGGACCAGTTCCTCGGCCAGCTGCTCAACCAGAGCTTCCGTCGTGGTCGCATCGCTGAGCACGATGCGGACCTGGTCCTTCACGTAGACCGCCTTGGCGAACGGGCACAGGTTCAGGCCGATGACGATGCGTTCCAGCCACAGGCGGGTGGCGGCGATCGGGTCCTCGGTGGGCAGTTGGGCGTCGGTCATGGCGGGCACGTCGGCTGGGGGGAGGACATTGTAGGCGCGTCGCTTGCAACGCGCCGTCTTACCGCAGGTGCCGGCGCCGGGCCATGCCCGGCGGCCAGATCAATCGCGGAAATTGTTGAACTGCAGCGGCAGCTCGAACTTGCCGGCCTTGAGCACGGCGATGGCGTCCTGCAGGTCATCACGCTTCTTGCCCTGCACGCGCAGCTTGTCGCCATTGATCTGGCTTTCAACCTTCAGCTTGGCTTCCTTCAGCGCAGCGGCGATCTTCTTGGCGATCTTCTGCTCGATGCCCTGCTTGACGGTGATCTTCTGCCGGGCCTGGGCCAGGTTGGTCTCGATGTCGCCGAACTCCAGGCTGAGCACGTCGATGCCGCGCGCGGCCAGGCGTGCACGCAGGATGTCGTTCATCTGCTTGAGCTGGAACTCGGTCGGCGCGAACTGGTTGATCACATCGCCATCGCGTTCGAACTTGGCATCCACGCCCTTGAAATCGAAGCGGGTGGCCAGTTCGCGGTTGGCCTGGTCGATGGCGTTGGTCAGTTCGTGGGTGTCGACTTCGGACACGACGTCGAAGGAAGGCATGGGCGATGCTCCGCAGGATTCAGTGGCAGCCATTCTATCGCGAGGGCCCCATGCCCGCCCTTTGTAGAGTCGAGCCATGCTCGACTGCTCTTCACAAGGCAGTCGAGCATGGCTCGACTCTACAATCCCGTGCGGTCGGCGATAATGGGCCATGAACGTGCAACGCTCCCCCTCGCGCGCAGTGGCCTGGATGGTCGCTGCGGTCGCCTGCTTCTCGCTGATGGATGCTGGCATGAAGCAGCTGTCGGCCAGCTACCCCACCCTGGAAGTAACCTTCCTGCGCGGCGCGGCCTCGTTGCCGTTCGTGCTGGTCTGGGTGCTGGCCAGCGCCGGGCCGCGTTCACTGGTGCCGCGCCGCTGGGGGCTGCACCTGCTGCGTGGTGCGCTGGGCATGGCGATGATCGGCTGCTTCGTGTTCGCCCTGCGCGACCTGCCGCTGTCCACTGCCTACACCATCTATTTCGTTGCCCCGCTGCTGATCGCCGCATTGTCGGTGCCGCTGCTGGGCGAGCGGGTCGGGCCACGGCGCTGGGTCGCCATCGGGATTGGCCTGGTCGGTGTGCTGGTGGTGCTGCGGCCGGGCGTCGATGGCTTCATCTCGGTGCCGGGGCTGATGGTGCTGGCCGCGGCCACCGCCTATGCCATTGCGGCGATCACGGTCAGCCTGCTGACCCGCACCGATACCTCGCAGTCGATGGTGGTCTGGTTCCTGGTGATCATGGCCATCGGTGCCGGGCTGCTGGCCCTTCCCGGCTGGGTGCCACTGCAGCTGGCACATGCGCCGCTGATCGGTGGCATGGGCCTGGCCGGGGCGCTGGGCCAGATCGCCCTGACCAGGGCCTTCCAGCTGGGCGAGGCCTCGATGATCGCGCCGTTGGAGTACAGCGGGCTGGTCTGGGTGATCGGTTGGGACCTGACCTTCTGGGGCCAGCTGCCCGATGGCTATACCTGGGTGGGCGCGGCAATCATCGTGGCTTCGGGGCTTTACCTGCTGCACCGCGAGCGGGTGAACAGGCAGGAGCCGCCGAAGCCGCTGGATCATCCCTGAACCGGGGTAGGGCCGGCCGGCAACCCCTTGCGCCGGAGGCACTGCTGCAGGTGCTGGCCAGCGGCCGGCACTACCGTGGGCAGCGGCTTAGAACCAAAAGGAATAACATTCTGGCCCATGGCGCGGGCGCGCGACCGCCTGCGCTGGTAGGCTGCACGCCCCCTTCCGTCACCCAGCCGGTGAGCCACGCCCGTGATCGAGTTCCAGCGCCTGCACAAATCCTATGCCGTTGCCGGCCGCGAGATCAGCGCGCTGCAACCGTTGGACCTGACCATCGAGGCCGGTGAGGTTTTCGGCATCATCGGCCATTCCGGCGCCGGCAAGTCGACCCTGATCCGCATGATCAACCGCCTGGAAGAACCCAGCGGTGGCCGGCTGCTGATCGGTGGTGAGGATGTCACCGCGCTGGACGCGGACGGCCTGCGCGCGCTGCGCCGGCGCATCGGCATGATCTTCCAGCATTTCAATCTGCTGTCGTCGCGCACGGTGGCGGGCAATGTCGCCTTCCCGCTGGAACTGGCCGGCACGCCGAAGGCGGAAATCGACGCGCGCGTGGCCGAGCTGCTGCAGACCGTGGGCCTGGAAGCGCATGCGCAGAAGTATCCGGCGCAGCTGTCCGGTGGCCAGAAGCAGCGCGTCGGTATCGCCCGCGCGCTGGCGACCCGTCCGCAGATCCTGCTGTGCGACGAGGCCACCAGTGCGCTCGACCCGCAGACCACCGCTTCGGTGCTGTCGCTGCTGTCGAAGATCAATCGCGAGCTCGGACTGACCATCGTGCTGATCACCCACGAGATGGACGTGATCCGCCGTGTCTGCGACCGCGTTGCGGTGCTCGATGCCGGCCAGATGGTCGAAACCGGTCCGGTCACCCGGGTGTTCCTGCACCCCCAGCATCCGACCACGCGCCGGTTCGTCAGCGAGTCGGAGCATGTGGACGAGGGGGCGCTGCACCGTGATTTCGATGCCGTTGGCGGCCGTATTGTGCGCTTGACCTTCCTCGGTGGCGACACCTACGAACCCCTGCTCGGCAGCGTCGCGCGGCAGACCGGGGTCGACTACAACATCCTGTCCGGCCGTATCGACCGGATCAAGGACACCCCGTATGGCCAGCTGGTGGTCGCCCTGGTGGGCGGCGACCAGTCCGCCGCGCAGGCTGCCTTCGTGGCCGCCGGCGTGCACGTCGAGGAGCTGCGTCGATGATCATTGCTGCTGCTGGCGGCTTCTTCCGTCACCTGGATGCGGGCAAGTGGGCCGACATCGGCCAGGCCACCCTCGACACGCTGCTGATGCTGCTCGGTTCGCTGCCGCTGACGCTGGCCATCGGCCTGCCGCTGGGCGTGCTGCTGTACCTGTTTGGCGCGCCACAGATGAAGCGGAGGCCGTTCGCCTATGGCGCGCTGGCACTGGTGGTGAACCTGCTGCGCTCGGTGCCTTTCATCATCCTGATGATCGTGCTGATTCCGGTCACGTTGTTCCTGATGGGAACCTCGCTGGGCGTGCGCGGCGCGATCGTGCCGCTGGTGATCGGCGCAGCGCCGTTCTATGCGCGCCTGGTCGAGACCGCGCTGCGCGAAGTGGATCGAGGCGTCATCGAGGCGACCCAGGCGATGGGCGCCACCACCTGGCAGCTGGTGACCCGCGTGCTGCTGCCGGAAGCGCGCCCCGGCCTGATCGCCGGTGCCACCGTCACCACCGTGGCCCTGATCGGCTTCACTGCGATGGGCGGTGCGATCGGTTCCGGCGGCCTCGGCGACCTGGCGTTCCGCGATGGCTACCAGCGTTCGCACACCGACGTGGCCCTGGTCACCGTGGTCCTGCTGCTGGTCCTGGTGCAGCTGCTGCAGATGCTCGGCGACCGCCTGGTCGCGCATTACAGCCGCAAGTAACCGCTACGCATGCCGGTAGCCGGCCAGCGGCCAGCTCTACCCCATTGCCTGGAAACGGTAGTGCCGGCCGCTGGCCGGCAATTCCACGTGCGGTCAACGCGCGTTCGGTACTTCGTAGCCCAGCTTGCCGACCTGCTCCGGGTGCTGCGGCACGCGCTTGAGCTTGTCGGTGTTCACGCCGTACTCGTCACGCAGGCGCTCGGCCAGCTCCTTGTACAAGGCTTTGTCCATGTCCGGCGTGCGCGAGAAGATCCACGCCATCTCGCGGCCCGGGTAGCCGATCAGTGCCCACGAATAGTCCGGGGCGACGTCCAGCACCCGGGAGTGGGTCGGCACCACGCGGTAGAACCAGGTGCGCCAGCCGTGGTTGCCGCTGTCCGGGTCGACGCTGGCGCGTGCGCGGATCTCCTGCAGGGGTTCGCCGAAGCCGTCGCGGTAGCGGTAGGTGATGCCGACCTTGTGCTCGTCGCGCAACTCGTACTCGTTGACGCTGGCGACGTGCCCGCGTTCGATGAAGTTCGGCACGCGGCCGATCACGTACCAGGTGCCCATGAAGCGCTTGAGGTCGATCGGGGCATCCGGATCGGCGCGCGGGGCGCTGGCACGGGGTGATGGCGGCTCACCGACCGCCATGGCGGGGCCCGCCAGGGACAGGGCCAGCAACACGGCGCAGAGCGGGCGGATCGAAGTCATGCGGGAGCGGGCTCAGGAGGGCTTTGCCTGAGCATGGTCGACTGAGCGTGCGCGATCCGTCAATGGTGTCGCAATCTGTGAGAAGGGGCTTGCCCAAGCTGTGTTGCATTGTCTACCGGAGAAGGCTCATGAACACACGTTCCGTCCGTCACCCTGCAACTGAACGCATCATCGAACGCGCCGACCCGCGCCTGCTGCGTGGCGTGCGGCAACTGGCGCTGGCCGGACTGGCGCTGGTACTGGTCTGGCCAGCGGCACGTGGCAGCAGCGCGTGGTTGGGCTGGCTGCCGATGTGGCTGATCGGCATGCCGCTCGCGGCCTGGTGGGCGCTGTTGCGCTTCCCGCTGCCGCGCCTGTCGCGGCTGCCGAAGGTGCGGCGTACCGGTGGACAGGCGCGTCGCCGGTGCGGCCCGGCGGCCACGGCCTGACCTTCGACACGGGGGAGGCCGCGGCATTCCGTGCTAGCGTTCCACGGCTTATGACTGCCTGGAGCTGCAATGTCACGACTCGCTTCCGCCTGCCTGTTGGCCGGCATGATGACCGCTGCCTCGGTGGGGACCGCCGTGGCCGCTGAAGATACCGACCGCTACGCCTGGCTGGAGGACGTCACCGGCGACAAGCCGCTGTCCTGGGTCAAGGAACAGAATGCCAAGTCCGAGGCGCGCCTGGCGCAGACCCCGGCCTTCAAGCAGATGGAGACCCGCATCCGCGAGGTGCTCGACTCCGATGCCAAGATTCCGGGCGTGCAGAAGATCGGCGACTACTACTACAACTTCTGGAAGGACCAGCAGCACGAGCGCGGCCTGTGGCGGCGCACCACCCTGGCCGAGTACCGCAAGGCGTCGCCGCAGTGGGAGACCGTGCTCGACCTGGATGCGCTGAACAAGGCCGAGGGTGAGAACTGGGTCTGGCACGGCGCCGATTGCCTGCGCCCGGATTACAGCCGTTGCCTGATCGCGCTGTCGCGCGGCGGCGCCGACGCCGACGTCACCCGCGAGTTCGACCTGGCCAACAAGACCTGGATCAAGGACGGCTTCTTCCGTCCGGAGTCGAAGGGGGGCCTCAACTGGGTCGACCGCGACACCGTGTTCGTCTACACCGACTTCGGTGCCGGCACGATGACCACGTCCGGCTATCCGCGCGTGGCCAAGCTGTGGAAGCGCGGCACGCCGATGACCTCGGCCACCGTGGTGTACGAAGGCAAGCCGGAAGACATGTACATCGCGGCGATGCACGATGACACCCCGGGTTTCGAGCGCAACCTGGTCAGCCGTACGCTGGCGTTCTACAACAACGAACTCTACCTGCGTGGCGACGACGGCACGCTGACCAAGATCGACGCGCCGAATTCGGCCGAGAAGGGCCTGCACAAGCAGTGGCTGACCCTGGAGCTGCGCGACCCGTGGACCGTGGGCGGCAAGACCTATGCGTCCGGTTCGCTGCTGGCGACCAAGCTGGACGACTTCCTGGCCGGCAAGCGCGACTTCGAGGTGCTGTTCACCCCGACCGCGACCACCTCGCTGGCCAGCGCCACCTGGACCAAAAGCCACCTGGTGCTGAACGTGCTGGACGACGTCAAGAACCGCCTGTCGGTGCTGACCCCGGGCGCCAATGGCTGGCAGACCAGCCGCTTCGTCGGCGCCCCGGCCTTCGGCACGCTGGGCGTGGCTGCAGTGGACAGCAATGACAGCGACGCGGTGTGGCTGACCGCCACCGACTACCTGACCCCGACCACGCTGGCGCTGGCCGAGATCGGCCAGGCCCCGGAAACACTGAAGACCATGCCGGCCTTCTTCGACGCCAAGGGCAAGGTGATCGAGCAGCACTTCGCCACCAGCAAGGACGGCACCCGCGTGCCGTACTTCGTGGTGCACGACAGGGCGATGAAGCTCGATGGCTCCAATCCGACGTTGCTGTACGGCTACGGTGGCTTCGAGATCTCGCTGACCCCGGGCTATTCCGGTGGCATGGGCCGCGCCTGGCTGGAGAAGGGCGGCGTGTACGTGGTGGCCAACATCCGTGGTGGCGGCGAGTACGGCCCGCGCTGGCACCAGGCGGCGCTGAAGCAGAACCGCCACAAGGCCTACGAAGACATGGCCGCAGTGGCGCGGGACCTGGTCAAGCGGAAGATCACCAGCGCCAAGCACCTGGGCGTGCAGGGCGGCAGCAACGGTGGCCTGCTGACCGGCAACATGCTGACCCAGTACCCGGAGCTGTTCGGTGCGGTGGTGGTGCAGGTGCCGTTGCTGGACATGAAGCGCTACAGCCACCTGTTGGCGGGTGCCTCATGGATGGCCGAGTACGGCAACCCGGATACCAGTGACTGGGAGTTCATCAAGACCTTCTCGCCGTACCACCTGTTCAACGCGAAGAAGAACTACCCGCCGGTGCTGTTCACGACCTCGACCCGCGACGACCGCGTGCACCCGGGGCATGCCCGCAAGATGGCGGCGAAGATGATCGACGCCGGCAAGGACGTGACCTACTACGAGAACATTGAAGGAGGGCACGGCGGCGCCGCCAACAACGCGCAGGCCGCGCACATGTCGGCGCTGGCCTACAGCTTCCTGTGGGAGCGGTTGGGCGGCAAGTAAGCAGAACGGAAAACGCCGCCCCAGGGCGGCGTTTTTCTTTATCCGGTGGTGCCGGCCGCTGGCCGGCAAACCGGGAATGCGTGGATGATGCCGTTGCCGGCCAGCGGCCGGCACTACCGTCAACGTGATCCCTGCCAACGCTTCAATCCGCGCGCAATCCGCGCCACCGCCTCCTGCAATCGCGGTACCTCCTGGGTATAGGCCAGGCGCACGTGCTGGTTGGCACGATGGAAGCCGAAATCCAGGCCCGGGGTGAACGCCACGTGCTCGGTTTCCAGGAAATGCGCGCAGAATGCCTGCGCGTCGTCGGTGAATGCACTGACGTCGGCGTACAGGTAGAACGCGCCCTGTGGCTCGACTTCGATACGGAAGCCCAGCTCACGCAGTGCGGGCAGCAGGAAGTCGCGACGCTGGCGGAACGCGTCGCGGCGCTGCTCGAAGATCGCCATGGATTCCTCGCTGAAGCAGGCGAGCGCGGCGTGCTGGGCGATGCTCGAGGCGCTGATGTACAGGTTCTGCGCCAGCTTCTCCAGATCTGGTACTGCGGACGGCGGCGCCACCAGCCAGCCCAGCCGCCACCCGGTCATGCCGAAGTACTTGGAAAAACTGTTCAGTACGAATGCGTTGTCGTCCACCTGCAGCACACTGGGCGCGTCCAGGCCGTAGGTCAGGCCGTGATAGATCTCGTCCACCACCAGGTGGCCGCCCCGCGCGTGCAGGGTCTGCGACAGTGCAGCCAGTTCGTCGGCGGAGAGCACCGTGCCGGTCGGGTTGGCCGGTGAGGCAACCAGCGCGCCGACGCTGTCGGCATTCCAATGCTGTTCCACCAGGGACGGCGTGAGCTGGTACGCAGTGTCCGGGCCGACCGGCACCAGCTGTGCGCCGCCTTCGACGAGGCGCAGGAAGTGGCGGTTGCACGGGTAGCCGGGGTCGGCCAGCAGCCAGTGGCGGCCGGGATCGACCAGCAGGCTGCTGGCCAGCAGCAGCGCACCGGACCCACCCGGGGTGACCAGAATGCGTTCAGGATCGATGTCCAGACCGTAGTGGCCGCGATAGAAACCGCTGATCGCCTGGCGCAGCGCCGGCAGGCCACGCGCGGCGGTGTAGCGGGTGTGGCCGGCGGCCAGTGCAGCCTGGCCGGCACGCACGACCGGTTCGGCGGTAGTGAAGTCCGGTTCGCCGATTTCCAGGTGGATCACATCGTGGCCGGCCTGTTCCAGCGCCTGCGCGCGGGCCAGCAGGGACATCACGTGGAAGGGAGCGATTTCATGGCTGCGCCGGCTGTAGCCCGGCGTGTGGGGCAGGGTGCTCATGGATCCATGGTACGCCGGTCGGCATGGCCCATGACGATCCGCAGGGTTGCCGCTTGGCTGCGATTGGGGTCAGATCCCCTTTCGGGAAAAGGGATCTGACCCCGCCGAAGACCATTGCATTGATGCGCCAGGAACCCTACTTCATGAAGTCCACCCTCTGCCTATTGCTCGCCAGCCTGATGACCACGACTGCTACCGCCGCCACTCCGCCCGTTCCGCCGGACGCCGCCAGGCATCCGCACGTGGTCAAGGCGCCGTTCGGCGCGACCCGCAACGATGACTATTACTGGCTGCGCGATGACAAGCGCGCGGACAAGGACATGCTGGCCTACCTGCAGGCCGAGAATGCCTACGCCGATCAGCTGCTGGCACCGCTGAAGCCACTGGAAGACACCCTGTACAAGGAGATCGTCGGCCGCATCAAGCAGGACGATTCCAGCGTGCCGGCGCGCGAGCGCGGCTACTGGTACTACAGCCGTTTCGAGACCGGCCAGGACTACCCCATCCACGCGCGCCGCAAGGGCAGCATGGAGGCCGCCGAGGAAATCCTGCTGGACGTCAGTACGATGGCTGCCGGCAAGGGCTACTTCAGCGTCGGCTCGATGGAGGTCAGCCAGGACAACCAGTTGCTGGCCTGGGCCGATGATGATGTCGGCCGCCGCCAGTACACGATCCGCTTCAAGGATCTGGCCACCGGCAAGGTGCTGCCCGATGTGATCACCGGCAGCTCTGGCGACCTGGTCTGGGCCGACGACAACCGCACCGTGCTGTATGTCGAGAACGATCCGGAAACGCTGCTCACCGTGCGCGTGAAGAAGCACGTGCTGGGCACTCCAGCCAGCGCCGACACCGTCGTCTACGAAGAGAAGGACGACAGCTTCTACATGGGCATCGGCCGCACCCGCGATGATCGCTTCATCACCATCGGCGTACACAGCACCGTGTCCTCGGAAGAGCGCTACGCACCGGCCAGCGATCCGACCACCTTCACCGTGCTGGCCCCGCGCCAGCGTGACGTCGAGTACGACGCCGACCACTACGACGGCCGCTGGGTGATCCGCACCAACGACGGTGCGAAGAACTTCAAGCTGGTCACCGCACCGACCGATGCCACCTCGCGTGCGCAGTGGAAGGACTGGATCGCGCATGACGATGCCGTGTTCATCGAAGGCTTCGAGCTGTTCGACAGCTACACCGCCATCGCCGAACGTTCCGAGGGCCTGGAGCGCATCCGCCTGCTGTTCAAGGATGGCCGCAGCGACTACGTGAAGGCTGATGAGCCGGCGTACTCGATGGGCCTGGGCGACAACACCGAGGCCGATACGCCGTGGCTGCGCTACGTCTACACCTCGATGACCACCCCGACCACCGTGTTCGAACTGAACACCGCCACCGGCGAGCGCCGCCAGCTGAAGGTGCAGCCGGTGATCGGCTATGACGCGTCGAAGTACGAAACCGACCGCGTCTGGATCACCGCGCGCGATGGCGTGAAGGTGCCGGTGTCGCTGGTCTACCGCAAGGGCTACCAGAAGGATGGCAAGGGCGCGCTGTTCCAGTACGCCTATGGCAGCTACGGGATGTCGATGGACCCGTACTTCAACCAGACCGCGGTGAGCCTGCTCGACCGCGGCGTGGTGTATGCCATTGCCCATATCCGCGGTGGCCAGGAAATGGGCCGCGACTGGTACGAGAACGGCAAGCTGCTGCACAAGCAGAACACCTTCAACGACTTCATCGATGTCACCCGCGGCCTGGTCGCACAGGGCTGGGCGGCGAAGGATCGCGTCGCTGCGTCCGGCGGCAGCGCCGGTGGCCTGCTGATGGGCGCGGTGGCCAACCAGGCCCCACAGGATTACCGGGTGATGGTGGCGCAGGTCCCGTTCGTCGACGTGGTCACCACCATGCTCGACCCGACCATTCCGCTGACCACCAACGAATACGATGAGTGGGGCAACCCGGAGCAGAAGCCGTACTACGACTACATGCTGTCCTACTCGCCCTACGACAACGTGAAGCAGCAGGCGTACCCGGCGCTGTTCGTGGGGACCGGCCTGTGGGATTCGCAGGTGCAGTACTGGGAGCCGGCCAAGTGGGTGGCCAAGCTGCGTGATCACAACACCGGCCCCTACCCGATCCTGTTCCGCACCAACATGGAAGCCGGCCACGGCGGCAAGTCGGGGCGCTTCCAGCGCTACCGCGAGCTGTCCGAGTCGTACGCGTTCGTGCTGCAGCAGCTGGGCATCGCCCAGCCGTAACGGCGAAGGGGTGCCGGGCGTTGCCGGGCACCCCGAACCGTTATCCTTGCGGCCATGAGCCTGCCCGAGCCCTCCGCATCCCGCGATACCGCCACGCCACCGCGCGTGGTGCGTTTCCGCTGGGCGTGGTGGCTGCTGGCCTACGTCAGCCTGGGCACCGGCATCGTCGGCATCTTCGTGCCAGGCCTCCCGACCACCGTATTCATCCTGATCTCGGCGTGGGCTGCATCACGTGGGTCCGAACGCCTGCACACCTGGCTGTTGCAGCACCCGCGCTTCGGCCCGGCCATCGCCAACTGGCAGGCACATGGTGCGGTCAGCCGCTATGGCAAGTGGATGGCCACGATCACCATGGCGGTGTGCGCCTGCATCATGCTGTGGTGCGTGCCGGTCGCCTGGGTGAAGTGGTTCTCGATCGGCAGCATGACCGTGGTGGCGATCTGGCTGTGGACGCGGCCGTTGCCACCGCCCACGGATTGAGCGTCTGCGGTAGTGCCGGCCGCTGGCCGGCAACCCGATCCCCTGCACGAACCGCTCAGCCGCCAATGGCTATACTCGGGGCATGAAGATCCCCCATCGAAACGCCATCCTGATTCCGCTGGCAGCGGCCTCGCTGCTGCTCCTCGCCGCCTGCGGCAACAAGGGCCCGCTGGTACTGCCGCAGAAGCCGGTGCCGGTGGAAGAAACCGTCGAACCGGCCGCCGAGCCCGCCACCGAGGCGACCCCGGCCGAGGGCCAGGGCGCCGTTGCCCCGGCCACGACCGTCGACCCGGCTGCAACGACCACCCAGCCGGCAACCGCGCCAGCGAAGAAGGCGGGCAGCGGGAATGAGTAAGGCCAGTTCCACGGCGCTGCGCTTCAGCAAGATGCATGGCGCGGGCAATGACTTCGTAGTGATCGACCTGCGTGACGGCACTGCGCCGCCCACGCCTGAACTGGCCGCGCGCCTGGCCGACCGCCACACCGGCGTCGGCTGCGATCAGATCCTGACCATCGAGGCGCCGCGTGCGGAAGGCTCGGTGGCCTCGTACCGCATCTGGAACGCCGACGGTTCCAATTCCGAGCAGTGCGGCAATGGCGCGCGCTGCATCGCGGCCTGGCTGGTGCGCGAGGGCAGTGCGCAGGGCGATGCGTTCGTCATCGACAGCCCGCTGGCCAGCCATGAAGTGAAGGTGCTCGGTGATGGGCAATTCGCGGTAACCATGGGCGTGCCCGCGTTCGAGCCGGCCAACGTGCCGCTGATGGGCTTCGCCCATCCGCGCGAGGAGTACCTGCTGCCGCTGCAGGGGGAGAGCGTCCGCTTTGCTGCGGTGTCGATGGGCAACCCGCATGCGGTGATCGAAGTGGGCCTGATCGATGCCGCTCCGGTTGAACGCGTGGGTTCGCTACTGCAGCAGCACGCGTCGTTCCCGCGCTCGGTGAACGTGGGCTTCGCCCAGGTGATTGGCCCGGCGCACGCCCGCCTGCGCGTGTTCGAGCGCGGTGTCGGCGAGACCCTCGCCTGCGGCAGTGGTGCCTGCGCCGCCGCCGTGACCCTGATGCAGCGCGGCCGCCTGCAGCGCGATGCGCGCATCAGCCTGCCCGGAGGTGACCTGCGCATCCAGTGGCCGGGCGATGGCCAGCCGGTGGTGATGGCGGGCCCGACCGCATTCGTATTCGAAGGGGAGTGGATGGCATGACCGAAACCGTCGACAAGCTCGGGGCCCATGAAGTCGCTGCCTGGTTGCGGCGACATCCCGGCTTCCTCAAGCAGTTCCCGGACCTGGCCCTGACCCTGGTGGTGCCGCGCGATGACGGCCCGACCGCATCGCTGGCCAGCTACCAGCTGGAAGTGCTGCGCGAGAAGAACCGCGAGCTGGCACGACGGTTGGCCGACCTGGGCGCCACCGCCCAGGTCAATGAACGCCTGGCAGTGCGCACGCACCAGCTGACCCTGGCACTGATGAAGCAGGACAACGCGGCCGATACCCTGCGCGCGATGGCCGCATCGCTGCAGGAAGACTTCGCCGGCGACCTGGTGCGGCTGGTGGTGCATGCGCCGGTGGCCGGGCTGGAACAGGCCGACTGGCTGCAGGTGATTGCTGCCGATGATCCGCAACTGGGCCCGTTCCGCGATTGCCTGAACGACGGCGAGCCGATCTGCGGCCGCCTGCAGCCGGAAAAGAATGCCGTCCTGTACGGCGTGCGCAGCGAGGAAGTGCAGACCACCGCGCTGCTGCCGTTGCCGGGCGTCGGCCTGATCGCAGTCGGCAGCCACGACCCGAACCGCTTCTACCCGGGCATGGGCACGCTGTTCCTGCGCATGATGGGCGACGCCCTGGCCACTGGCCTGAAGCGATTCCACGACTGAGCAGGACCGGACGACGATGAGCGCGGTACAGGCCTTCCTGCAGCACCTGCAGGTGGAGCGGCGGATGTCGGCGCATACGCTTGACGCCTACCGCCGCGACCTGGACGCGCTAGCGGTCTGGGCCCAACCGCGTGGCGTAGCGGTGGAGGCGCTCGATGCCGATGTGTTGCGCCAGTTCGTCGCCGACGAGCATCGCCGCGGCCTGTCGGCCAAGAGCCTGCAACGCCGCCTGTCGGCCTGCCGCAGCTTCTATGCCTGGCTGCTCAAGCACGGGCGCATCGAGGTCAGTCCGGCAGCGACGCTGAAGGCACCGCGCGCGCCGCGCCGGTTGCCGCAGGTCCTTGACGCCGATGAGGCGGTGCAGCTGGTCGAACTGGAGCCGGAAGGTGAGCTCGGCCGCCGTGACCGCGCGCTGCTGGAACTGTTCTATTCCTCCGGCCTGCGTCTGAGCGAAGTCTGCGCGCTGACCTGGCGCGACCTGGATTTCGACAGCGGGCTGGTCAACGTGCTGGGCAAGGGCAACCGCCAGCGCCGGGTGCCGTTCGGGCGGCCGGCACGCGAAGCGCTGCAGGCGTGGCGCGCGGAAAGTGGCGGTGGTCCGGCATCGCCGGTGTTCCCCGGTCGCAACGGGCCAATCAGCCAGCGTGCGGTGCAGATCCGCATCCGCCAGCTGGCGCAGCGCCAGGGCCTGTTCAAGCAGGTGCACCCGCACATGCTGCGGCACAGTTTCGCCAGCCACATCCTGGAATCGTCCGGCGACCTGCGTGGTGTGCAGGAGCTGCTGGGCCATGCCGACATCGCCACCACGCAGATCTATACCCACCTCGATTTCCAGCACCTGGCCAAGGTCTACGACGCCGCGCATCCGCGCGCCAAGCGTCGACGCAGCAACGAGGGCAGCGGAGAAAGCTGAACGTTGCCCCTGCGTCAGCCGGTCGCGGGTGGCTTGAAGGGCGCAGCGCAGTCCCCACCTCTGGTTCTGTCACCCCGGAGGCATCATGGACCCCAGTCAGAACCCCAACGTTTTCCACGCCACCACCATCGTCTGCGTCCGTCGCGGCGAGCACGTGGCCATTGCCGGCGACGGCCAGGTCACGCTGGGCCACACCGTGATGAAGGGCAACGCGCGCAAGGTGCGCCGCCTTGGCCGCGACGGCCAGGTGCTGGCCGGTTTCGCCGGTGCCGCCGCCGATGCCTTCACGCTGTTCGAGCTGTTCGAGGCCAAGCTGGAAAAGCACGGCCAGCTGCAGCGCGCCGCGGTCGAGCTGGCCAAGGATTGGCGCACCGAGCGCCGCCTGGGCAAGCTCGAAGCTCTGCTGGCAGTGGCTGACAAGGAAACCTCGCTGATCATCAGCGGCACCGGCGATGTGATCGAACCGGAGGACGGCATCATCGCCATCGGCTCCGGTGGTTCCTATGCACTATCGGCCGCGCGCGCGTTGATGGCGCACACCGAACTGGATGCACGCACCATCGCCAGCGAGGCGATCGACATCGCCGGCGACATCTGCATCTACACCAACCGCAACGTGGTGGTTGAGGAGCTGTGAGGGTCGTGCCGGCTGCTGGCCGGCAACCTCATGTCCCCCGCACGCGTGTCTGGTTGCCGGCCAGCGGCCGGCACTACCGACAATGAATCCGTGAGCACATCCATGTCGAAGATCGAAGTTTCCTCCGCCACCATGACCCCGCGCGAGATCGTGCAGGAACTGGACCGGCATATTGTGGGCCAGCACGACGCCAAGCGAGCCGTGGCCATCGCCCTGCGCAACCGCTGGCGCCGCATGCAGCTGGCGCCGGAGCTTCGCAATGAAGTGATGCCGAAGAACATCCTGATGATCGGCCCGACCGGTGTCGGCAAGACCGAGATCGCGCGCCGCCTGGCCACGCTGGCCAACGCACCGTTCGTGAAGGTCGAAGCCACGCGCTTCACCGAAGTGGGCTACGTCGGCAAGGACGTCGAGCAGATCATCCGTGACCTGGCCGACACCGCGGTCAAGCTCTATCGCGAACAGGCCAAGGTGCGCGTGCGTACCCAGGCCGAGGAACGCGCCGAAGACCGTATCCTCGATGCGCTGCTGCCGCGTCGTAGCGGCGGCATCGGTTTCGATCCTGAAGTCGCCCGCAACGAACCGTCAGCGCAGGACAACGAGACCCGCATCAAGTTCCGCAAGATGCTGCGCAACGGCGAGCTGGACGAGCGCGAGATCGAGCTCGACCTGGCCGCCAACGTCAGCATGGACATCATGACCCCGCCGGGCATGGAGGAAATGGGCCAGCAGCTGAAGTCGATGTTCGCCAATCTCGGCGGCGGCGCGAAGGCGCACAAGCGCACGCTGACCATCAAGGCTGCGCGCCCGCTGCTGATCGAGGAAGAAGCCGGCAAGCTGGTCAACGAAGACGATATCCGCACCGCGGCCATCGAGGCCTGCGAGCAGCACGGCATCGTCTTCATCGATGAGATCGACAAGGTCGCCAAGCGTGGTGACAACGTGGGCGGTGGCGACGTGTCCCGCGAAGGCGTGCAGCGCGACCTGCTGCCGCTGGTGGAAGGCTCCAACGTGTCCACCAAGTACGGCACGATCAAGACGGACCACATCCTGTTCATCGCGTCGGGCGCGTTCCACCTGGCCAAGCCCAGCGACCTCATTCCGGAGCTGCAGGGCCGCTTCCCGATCCGCGTCGAACTGGGTGCGCTGAGCAAGGGTGATTTCGTGCGTATCCTGACCGAGCCGAAGGCTGCGCTGACCAAGCAGTACGAAGCGTTGCTGGCCACCGAGGGCGTCAAGGTCAGTTTCACCGCCGATGCCATCGAGCGTCTGGCCGAGATCGCCTTCCAGGTGAACGAGCGCCAGGAAAACATCGGCGCGCGCCGCCTGCATACGGTGCTGGAGCGCCTGCTGGATTCGCTCAGCTACGAGGCACCGGACCGCGATGGCGAAACCCTGGCCATCGACAGCGCCTACGTCGATGCACACCTGGGTGAGCTGGTGCAGGACCCGGACCTGAGCCGCTACATCCTGTAACGCCCGATCCGGCCGGATCCCTCGTCACGGCGAGGGCCCTGACTCCATCCACTGCAACAGAAAAGGCCGCCGCAGGGCGGCCTTTTGCGTTGGCGCTCAGCACGATTGCCGGGCGCGGTAGTCCTGCAGTACCTGGTCGATCACCGCGCTGGTGCGGGCAGCACTTACGCCGGTCGAGGGCGAACGGCCGCTGCCGCGCAACTCGTCCACCAGATGCGCGATCAACGGTTGCTGGATCGACGACGGGTTGGGAATGTCGAACGTCTGCACACCGGCTTCGGTCTCCAGCACCACCGGTGCATCCTCGAAGGTGGCAAAGCGCAGCTGGCCGCGGTCGCCGGTGATCTCGACCTCATCCTGGCGGCGGAACGCGCAGAAGCTCCATTGCGCGATGCCATGCACGCCTGGCCCGATGCGGAAGCACATGGAGACGCTGTCCTCGGCGGCGTAAGCGCCGGCCAATGAACTGGCCAGGCCGCGCACATCGCTCAGCGGACCCAGTAGATGATCGAGCAGGTCCAAGGTGTGCGAGCCCAGATCGACGAACAGCCCGCCGCCGGAGATCGCGGGATTGGTCCGCCAGAAGTCCGGCGATGCGGCATTCACCGAATGCGGCCGATGGAGGGTGGCGCGAACGCTGCGCGGTGTACCGATCGCGCCGCTGTCCAGCAGCTGCTTCACCTGCGCGAATCGGGGCAGGGCGCGGCGGTAGTAGGCGACGAACACGGGCACGCCACGGCGTGCACTGGCTTCCAGGATGCGCTCGCATTCGGCGAGGTCCAGGGCCATGGGTTTCTCGATATAGACCGGCTTGCCCGCCGCAATCGCCTGCAATGCGTACTGCATGTGCGTGGAGGGCGGTGTTGCAACGTACACAGCGTTCACGTCCGGATCGCCGATCAGCGCGTCGGCATCCGTGTACCAGCGTGGCACCGCGTGGCGCCGCGCATAGTCTTCGGCCAATGCGGCATTGCGGCGCATGACCGCCGCCACCCGTGAGCCGGGTGTGCTGGCCAGGGCGGGGCCGCTCTTCTTCTCGGTGACGCTGCCGCAGCCGATGAAGCCCCACACCACGTTGTCCAGGATCATGGGTCTGTCCTCACAGTGGGGCTGCGGTGGCGGCAGCGACCCCGCTCATGCCTCGGGCAGCGGCTCGGGCACGGTGCCGGGAACGAACACGCCGTCCTTCACGTAGGCGGCCAGGGTCATGTCCAGTGCGAGCATGCCATCGCGCTTGAGGTCCATCAGTTCCGGTTCGACCATCGCACCGTGCAGTACGCCCAGTACGGTGGCATGCAGCATGCGTGCGGCGATCTTCGGGTCTGCACCCTCGCGCAGCTGGCCCAGGTCCTTTGCCCGGCGCAGGGCACGTTCCATCCGGTCCAGTCCATCGCGGAAACCGGCCTGCTGCAGTTCGGTCAGCACCCGGGTATCAGCCGACGCATCGCTGCGCAGCATGATCTCCATGGTCTTGCGCAGGCGCTCGTCCTCGGACAGTTCGATGAACGAGTGGATCATCACTGCGCGCAGGTCGTGCACCGGCGTGTCGCGCTGGTCGGTCGAGGTGCGCTCCAGCTCCTGCATGAAAGGCAGATGCACGCGCTCGACGATCGCGGCCAGCACCTCGCTCTTGTTCTTGAAGTGCCAGTAGACCGCACCGCGGGTATAGCCGGCGCGGGCACCGATCATCTCCAGCGTGGTACGGGCCAAGCCGTGTTCATGGAAGCAGGCTTCGGCGGCGTCAAGGATGCCTTCCCGGGTTGCCTGGGTGTCCTCTTTGGTCTTGCGGGCCATGGATGGGTACGAGTGCGGGTGAAACGTGGCTGAATTGTACCGGTTTACAAACAAACAATCATGTATGTATATTTCGCTCCCATCATTCCCATCGTGTGCGTGGCAGGCCGGTCCGGCTTCCACTCCCCGCTGGTGAGCGTTGCCTGCTGGCGCTTTCGGCCTGTATCAGCGCGATTTGAGATTCCTTCCCCTAAGAGCCTTTCCGTCATGTTGCTGAGCAGAATCCGACCCTTTGCGCTGTCGCTGGCGATCGCCGCGACCGTGGCTGCCTGCGGCGGCCAACCCCAGGCCCCCGAGCAGGGCCCGGGTGACGTCACTGTGGTCACGCTGAAGTCCGAGACCGTGGGCCTGACCCGCGAACTGCCGGGCCGTACCAACGCCTTCCTGGTCGCCGAAGTGCGGCCGCAGGTCAATGGCATCGTCGCCAAGCGCCTGTTCACCGAAGGTGGCATGGTCAAGGCCGGCGAGCCGCTGTACCAGATCGAGGACGCCAGCTACCGCGCCCAGGCCAACAGTGCCCGCGCCCAGCTGGCCCGCGCCGAGGCCACCGCCAACGCCGCCCGGCTGAGCGCCAAGCGCATCACCGAGCTGGCCAAGGTCGATGCGGTCAGCCAGCAGGACCTGGAAAATGCCGTGGCCGCGCAGAAGCAGGCCGAGGCGGATGTCGGTGCCGCGAAGGCATCGCTGGACGCAGCCAACGTCACCCTGGGCTACGCCCGCATCACCGCGCCGATCAGCGGCCGCATCGGCAAGTCCAGCGTCACCCAGGGTGCGCTGGTCAGCGCCGGCCAGGCCAATGCACTGGCTACGGTGCAGCAGCTGGATCCGATCTACGTCGACCTGACCCAGTCCTCGGCCGAGCTGCTGCAGCTGCGCCGCGAACTGGCTGCCGGCCGCCTGCAGGACAACCAGACCCTGCCGGTCAGCATCCTGATGGAAGACGGCAGCACCTTCGAGCACAAGGGCACGCTGGAGTTCTCCGAAGTCAGCGTCGATCCGACCACCGGCAGCTTCGGCCTGCGCGTGAAGGTGGACAACCCGGACGGCCTGCTGATGCCGGGCATGTACGTGCGTGCGGTGATCGGCGGCGGCGTGCGCAGTGATGCAGTGCTGGTGCCGATGCAGGGCATCGCCCGCGATCCGAAGGGCGATACCACGGCGATGGTGGTCGGCAAGGACAACAAGGTCGAAGTACGCCCGGTCAAGGTCAGCCGCACGGTTGGCGACAAGTGGCTGGTCGAGGACGGCCTGAAGGCCGGTGACAAGGTCATCGTCGAAGGCCTGCAGAAGATCGGCCCCGGCATGCCGGTCAAGGCCACCGAAAAGGGCGACGTACCGGCCAAGCCGGCGGCCGCCGCCCAGCCTGCCGCCCCGGCCGGCGACGCGAAGTAAGCGGAGAACCCCATGGCACGCTTTTTCATCGATCGACCCATCTTCGCGTGGGTGATCGCCATCATCATCATGCTCGCCGGCGGCCTGGCCCTGTTCAAGCTGCCGGTCTCGATGTACCCCAACGTCGCGCCGCCGGCGGTGGAAATCAGCGCCACCTACCCGGGTGCATCGGCCAAGGTGGTCGAAGACTCGGTGACGCAGATCATCGAGCAGAACATGAAGGGCCTTGATGGCCTGATCTACTTCTCCTCCAACAGCTCGTCCAACGGCCAGGCCACCATCACCCTGACCTTCGAGAGCGGCACCAACCCGGACATCGCCCAGGTGCAGGTGCAGAACAAGCTGCAGCTGGCCATGCCGCTGCTGCCGCAGGAAGTGCAGCGGCAGGGCATCAACGTGGCCAAGTCCAGCTCGGGCTTCCTGAACGTCATCGCGTTCGTGTCCGAGAACGGCAGCATGGACGCCAACGACATCGCCGACTACGTCGGTTCCAATGTCGTCGACCGCCTCAGCCGCGTGCCGGGCGTGGGCAACATCCAGGTATTCGGTGGCAAGTACGCCATGCGCATCTGGCTGGACCCGAACAAGCTGCATACCTATGGCCTGTCCGTCGCGGAAGTGACTGCGGCGATCAAGGCGCAGAATGCCCAGGTGGCGATCGGCCAGCTCGGCGGTGCGCCGTCGGTGAAGGGCCAGCAGCTCAACGCCACCATCAACGCGCAGTCGCGCCTGCAGACCCCGGAACAGTTCCGCAACATCATCGTGCGCGGCGCGCAGGACGGTGCCGAGCTGCGCCTGGGTGATGTCGCCCGCGTCGAACTGGGTGCCGAGTCCTACGACTTCGTCACCCGCTACAACGGCCAGCCGGCCAGCGGCCTGGCGGTCACCCTGGCCACCGGCGCCAATGCGCTGGATACCGCTGCCGGCGTGGATGCTGCGCTGGACGACATGAAGAGCTTTTTCCCTGCCGGATTGAAGGCCGAGATCCCGTACGACACCACCCCCTTCGTGCGCGTGTCGATCAAGGGCGTGGTGCAGACCCTGCTCGAAGCGATCGTGCTGGTGTTCGTGGTGATGTACCTGTTCCTGCAGAACTTCCGCGCCACCCTGATCCCGACCATCGCCGTGCCGGTGGTGCTGCTGGGTACCTTCGGCGTGCTGGCGATGTTGGGCTTTTCGGTGAACATGCTGACCATGTTCGCGATGGTGCTGGCGATCGGCCTGCTGGTGGACGACGCCATCGTGGTGGTGGAGAACGTCGAGCGCATCATGTCCGAGGAAGGACTGTCGCCGCTTGAAGCGACCCGCAAGTCGATGGGCCAGATCACCGGTGCGCTGGTGGGTATCGGCCTGGTGCTGTCGGCGGTGTTCGTGCCGATGGCCTTCATGAGCGGATCCACCGGCGTGATCTACCGGCAGTTCTCGGCCACCATTGTCTCTGCAATGGCGTTGTCGGTACTGGTGGCGATCGTGCTGACCCCGGCACTGTGCGCGACCATGCTCAAGCCGTTGAAGAAGGGCGAGCATCATGTTGCCCACCGCGGCCTGGCCGGTCGCTTCTTCAACGGTTTCAACCGCGGCTTCGACCGCACCAGCGAAAGCTACCAGCGTGGCGTGCGCGGCATCATCCACCGTCCGTGGCGCTTCATGGGCATCGTTGCGGCGCTGTTCGTGCTGATGGGCGTGCTGTTCGTGCGCCTGCCCAGCTCGTTCCTGCCCAACGAAGACCAGGGCGTGCTGATGGCGCTGGTGCAGGCCCCGGTCGGCGCCACCCAGGAGCGCACGCTGGAATCGATCGCGGCACTGGAAAACCACTTCCTGCAGAACGAGAAGGATGCGGTGGATTCGGTGTTCTCCGTGCAGGGCTTCAGCTTCGCCGGCATGGGCCAGAACGCGGGCATGGCGTTCGTCAAGCTGAAGGACTGGAGCGAGCGTGACGCCAACAACGGTGTGATGCCGATCACCGGCCGCGCGATGGCGGCACTGGGCCAGATCAAGGATGCTTTCATCTTCGCCTTCCCGCCGCCGGCCATTCCAGAGCTGGGTACCGCTTCGGGTTACACCTTCTTCCTGAAGGACAACAGCGGCCAGGGCCACGAGGCACTGGTGGCCGCACGCAACCAGCTGCTCGGTCTGGCCGCCGGCAGCAAGAAGCTGGCCAACGTGCGCCCGAACGGCCAGGAGGACACGCCGCAGTTCCGTATCGACATCGATGCGGCCAAGGCGACCTCGCTGGGGCTGTCGATCGACCAGATCAACGGCACGCTGGCCGCTGCGTGGGGCAGCTCGTACATCGACGACTTCGTCGATCGTGGCCGCGTCAAGCGCGTGTTCGTGCAGGCCGACCAGCCGTTCCGCATGGTCCCGGAGGACTTCGACCTCTGGTCCGTGAAGAACGACAAGGGCGAGATGGTGCCGTTCAGCGCGTTCGCCACCAAGCACTGGGATTACGGTTCGCCGCGCCTGGAGCGCTACAACGGTGTGTCGGCGATGGAGATCCAGGGCGAACCGGCCCCGGGTGTTGCCTCCGGCGATGCCATGGCCGAGATCGAGCAACTGGCCAAGCAGCTGCCCGCGGGCTTCGGCATCGAGTGGACGGCGATGTCCTACCAGGAACGCCAGGCGGGCTCGCAGACGCCGTTGCTGTACACGCTGTCGCTGATGATCGTGTTCCTGTGCCTGGCCGCGATGTACGAAAGCTGGAGCGTGCCGACGGCGGTGCTGCTGGCGGCCCCGCTGGGTATCCTCGGCGCAGTGCTGGCCAATACCTTCAAGGGCCTGGAGCGCGACATCTATTTCCAGGTGGCGATGCTGACCACGGTAGGCCTGACCAGCAAGAACGCGATCCTGATCGTCGAGTTCGCCAAGGAAAACCTGGAGAAGGGCGCGGGCCTGATCGAGGCGATCATGCATGCCGTGCGCGACCGCCTGCGCCCGATCGTGATGACCTCGCTGGCCTTCGGCATGGGCGTGGTACCGCTGGCGATCTCCACCGGGGCCGGCTCCGGCGCCAAGCAGGCGATCGGCACCGGCGTGCTCGGCGGCATGATCGTCGGCACCGCGCTCGGCGTGTTCTTCGTACCGCTGTTCTTCGTGGTGGTGCAGCGCGTGTTCAAGCGCAAATCCACGACGTGATCGAAACGGCAGTGCCGGCCGCCGGCTGGCACTGCCTCCTGCCATCCGGCAGTACCGATGGAAGTCATTCCCATGAAAAGTGCATCCCTGTTCCTTTCCATTGCCGCCGCGCTCGCGCTGGCCGGCTGCTCCACTCTGGTGCCGAAGAACACCGCCGTCGCTCCGGCAATTCCGGCGCAGTGGCCGGCCGAGGCTGTACAGGGCCAGGTGGTCGATGTCGCCGCCGTCGGCTGGCGCGATTTCTTCACCGATGCGCGCCTGCAGCAGGTGATCGAGCAGTCGCTGCAGAACAACCGCGACCTGCGCGTGGCCGTGCTCAACGTTGAACGCGCGCGCGGCCAGTACCGCGTACAGCGTGCCGACCGCGTGCCCGGCGTGGCCGTCACCGGCCAGATGCAGCGCCAGGGCACCGACGCTGGCGTCACCGAGCAGTTCACCGCCGGTGTCGGCGTGGCCGAGTTCGAGCTGGACCTGTTCGGCCGCGTGCGCAACCTCAGCGAAGCGGCACTGCAGCAGTACTTTGCCGTAGCTGCCAATCGTCGCAACGCGCAGCTGAGCCTGGTGGCCGAGACAGCGACGGCGTGGCTGACCTACGGTGCCGATGCCCAGCGTCTGAAGATCGCTGATGCCACGCTGAAGACCTACGAGGATTCGTTGCGCCTGGCCGAGGCCCGCCACGAGCGTGGTGGCAGCTCGGCGCTGGAGCTGACCCAGACCCGCACGCTGGTGGAAACCGCGCGTACCGACGCCGCGCGCCTGCGCGGCCAGCTGGCCCAGGACCGCAACGCGCTGGCGCTGCTGGCCGGTGGCCAGTTGGATCCGGCGCTGCTGCCGGACGGCATCGAACCGCAGTTGCTGGCACTGGCGCCTCCGCCGGCCGGTCTGCCCAGCGATGTGCTGCTGCAGCGCCCGGACATCATGGCCGCCGAACACCAGCTGCTGGCTGCCAATGCCAACATCGGCGCGGCACGTGCTGCGTTCTTCCCGAGCATCTCGCTGACCGGCAGCATTGGCAGTGGCTCCAGCGAATTGTCCAGCCTGTTCGACAGCGGCACTCGCGTATGGAGTTTCCTGCCGAAGATCACCCTGCCGATCTTCCAGGGCGGCAAGCTGCGCGCCAATCTGGCCGTCGCCAACGCTGATCGTGATATCGCACTGGCGCAGTACGAGAAGTCGATCCAGGTGGGCTTCCGCGAAACCGCCGATGCGCTGGCGTTGAATGTCAGCCTGGATGAACAGGTGAGTTCACAGCAGCGCCTGGTGGAAGCGGCCGAACAGGCCAACCGCCTGTCGCAGGCACGTTACGACGCCGGCCTGGACAGCTTCGTGACCCTGCTGGACGCACGACGTACTGCCTACAACGCGCAGCAGACCCAGTTGCAGGCGCAGTTGGCCCAGCAGGCCAACCGCATCACCCTGTACAAGGTACTGGGCGGCGGCTGGCACGAGCGCGGCTGAGGGAAGGCCGGCCGGCGGCCGGCTCTACCTGGATGATCGATGGCAGTGCCGGCCGCTGGCCGGCATTGTCATTCCGGGGCCTGCTACACCGCTTCATCGTCGCGCCGCGCCGCATGGCAGGCACGGACGCGCGCCAGCGCATCGCCTGCTTCGCGGGCCATCTGCTCGTACTCGGCACGGATCTCTTCCAGGCGCGCTTCGTCCAGTTCTTCCAGATCCAGCAGTTCATTGTTGGCTTCGGCCGTCGCCCGGATCAGCTCGTCCAGCTTGATCTGCATCGCGGCAGTGTCGGCGTTCTGCGTGTGCTGGATCAGGAACACCATCAGGAAGGTGATGATGGTGGTGCCGGTATTGATCACCAGCTGCCAGGTGTCGTTGAAACCGAACACCGGGCCGGTGATGCCCCAGATCACCACGATCGCTACTGCAGCCAGGAAGGTCCATGGTGAGCCGGTGGCTGTCGCGGCCTTCTTGGCGATCGTATTGAACAGGTTGCGTGCTTTCATCGTCGTCGTGTGCCCACTCAGGTGACGAGGATGATCGGCAGTGACCCGTGCAGGTGCCGTGCAGCGCCGGTCAGGCGCGCATGCGCTGCAGTCGTGGCGCCTGCAGGCTGCGCACCGGGCTGCTCTGGTAGACGTGCTGCCAGCAACGGTCGACGAACTCACGGGCCTGGGCTTCGCTCAGCCGCGGCATGATCTGCAGGGCGTACTGGGTCTGGAACATCTCGTCACGTTCGGCCTCGCTGGCGCGCGGCTGGGTGATCAGCGAATCGCAGGCGAACTTGATCCACGGCACGTACGAGCCGAACGAGTTGTGCGGCAGTGCGCCTTCGGCATGCTGGCGGCGCCAGTGGTCAAGCTCGGCGTCTACGTTGATGACCGGAGGAATGGTGGGGACTTCAGCGTGCATGACAATCCAGTTCGGTTGAGTGGAAAGGGAGTGGGGGTTCATCGGAGTGTGGCGTATGTGGCGGTGCATGCCGCGTCAGCGGGATGTGGAGCCGGCGTGGCGATTGCCGATCAATTGCGCATGCTCGACCGCACCGAGGTCCTCGGCCATGTCGGCCATCGCATTGCACAGGCGCTCCTGGTCGAGCGGGTGGCGGCGGACCAGGTCCAGTTGCATGTGCTGATAGGCAGTCCAGAACAGCGCGCCGCGCCGGTGCAGTGCATATTGCTGCTGCAGGCGCTCGCGGATGGCATCGAGGATCGGGTCGGGCGGGGGACGTACGGCGTGCGCGCACATGGCTGGCTCCGCCGGGGAAAGGGACCCCGGTAACCCCACCCTAGGCGCCTCGGCCGGGTGGGGTGTTACCGCAGTGTATGCACGCAGCGCAGCTGACTGTGCACGGGTTCACGGCATCGGCCGCAAACGCTGCGGGCACTAGAACGTGCCCGCGCTGAAGCGTTCATTAAACGGGTTCAACGACACGTTGCACGGTGCTCATTCACCGATGTCTTCGTTCCAGATCTCCGGATGCTGCGCAATGAAGCCACCCAGCAGGTCAACGCATTCCTGGTTGTCGAGGTCGATCACGTTGACGCCGTTCTCGCGCAGCCAGTCGATGCCGCCCTGGAACGTGCGCGATTCGCCCACCACCACGGTGCCGATGTTGAACTGGCGCACCAGACCCGAGCAGTACCAGCACGGCGCCAGGGTGGTGACCATGATGGTGTCCTGGTAGCGGCGCTGGCGGCCGGCCTTGCGGAAGGCGTCGGTTTCGCCGTGCACCGATGGGTCGCCTTCCTGCACGCGGCGGTTGTGGCCGCAGCCGAGCAGGCGGCCGTCGTTGTGGTACAGCGCCGCGCCGATCGGCACGCCGCCCTCGGCCAGGCCCTGGCGGGCTTCGGCGATGGCGGTCTGCAGCAGGGCCTGGTAGTCGGGCGTGGTGATCATGCGGGGGCTCCGGTCAGTCGTGGCCCGCCATCATACGGGCAGGGGGTGCCGCTGGCCCCCGGCGGTGCGATAATCGGGGCCATGAGCGAATCCCCCTACAAAGCCGGTACCACCCATTTCGGGTTCCGCGACGTCGCCGCCAAGGACAAGCAGAAGCTGGTCGGCCAGGTGTTCACCTCGGTCGCGCGCAACTACGACCTGATGAACGACCTGATGAGCCTGGGCGTGCACCGGGCGTGGAAGCGCTACTACGTGGCGACCGCGCAGGTGAAGCCGGGCGACCGCGTGCTCGATCTGGCCGGTGGCACCGGCGACATCGCCGCCCTGCTGAAGGAACGCGTCGGCGCCGAGGGCTCGGTGGTGCTGGGCGACATCAACGCCGGCATGCTGTCGGTCGGCCGGGACCGCCTGACCAACCGCGGCCTGGTGCTCGGCCTGGACTACGTGCAGTGCAACGCCGAAGCCCTGCCGTTCCCGGACAACAGCTTCGACCTGGTCACCATTGCCTTCGGCCTGCGCAACGTGACCGACAAGGACGCCGGCCTGCGCGAGATGTACCGCGTGCTGAAGGTGGGCGGCCAGGCCCGCGTGCTGGAGTTCTCCGAAGTCACTGCCGACTGGTTCAAGCCGATCTACGACTTCCACTCGTTCAAGATCCTGCCCAGGCTGGGCAAGTTGTTCGCCAACGATTCGGACAGCTACCAGTACCTGGCCGAGAGCATCCGCAAGCATCCGCCGCAGGACGAACTGAAGGCGATGATGGGGCAGGCCGGCTTCGAGCGCTGCCACTACAAGAACCTGACCGGCGGCATCGTCTCGATCCACTCCGGCTACAAGCTGTAAGCCCGGTGTTCCGGTAGTGCCGGCCGCTGGCCGGCACCTGCGCGGGCAACCACCGGGCGACGGGGTTGCCGGCCAGCGGCCGGCACTACCGGCGCTGTGCCTGCCATTACCCCGCACCGCGCAACGCCTGCCGGGCCGGAGGGAGGTACCATTGGGGTTTGATCCCCGTAACGGTCCCGATTCATGCGTAATCCGCTGATGCTCCTTCCGCTGGCCGTGGCCCTGGCCGCCGGCTGCTCCCAGGAGGCGGCCGCGCCCGCCGCCGCCCCGAATGCCGCAAAGGCCCCTGCCGCCCCCGTGAACGCCGAGAACCGCAGCCACGACGAGAGCTCGTACGCCGAGCCGGACAAGGTCGTCATCAAGGACATCGCGCTGGATCTGAAGCTGGACTTCGACCAGAAGCAGATCGGCGGTACCGCCACCTACACCCTGGAATGGAAACAGAAGGACGCCAGGCAGCTGGTGCTCGACACCCGCGAGCTGACCGTGTCCAAGGTCGAGGCCGTTGCCGCCGACGGCGCGCGCAGCCCGCTGAAGTTCGAACTGGCCCCGGCCGACAAGGTGTTCGGCAGCAAGCTGACCATCGAGGCTGCGGAACAGCCGGCCAAGGTGGAAGTGACCTACCACACCGCACCGACCGCCTCGGGCCTGCAGTGGCTGGCGCCGTCGATGACCGAGGGCAAGAAGCTGCCCTTCATGTTCAGCCAGTCGCAGGCCATCCATGCCCGTTCCTGGGTGCCGCTGCAGGACACCCCGAGCGTGCGCTTCACCTACAGCGCGCACGTGGTCTCGCGCCCGGACGTGATGGTGCTGATGAGCGCCGACAACGATCCGAAGGCCGCGCGTGATGGTGACTACACCTTCAAGATGCCGCAGCCGATTCCGTCCTATCTGCTGGCCATCGCCGCCGGCGACCTGGTGTTTGAGCCGATCTCCGGCCGCTCCGGCGTCTGGGCCGAGCCGACCATGGTCAACAAGGCCGCCAAGGAATTCGAGGACACCGAGAAGATGATCGGTGCCGCCGAGAAGCTGTACGGCGAATACCGCTGGGGCCGCTACGACATGCTGGTGCTGCCGCCGTCGTTCCCGTTCGGTGGCATGGAGAACCCGCGCCTGACCTTCGCCACCCCGACCGTGATCGTCGGCGACAAGTCGCTGGTCTCACTGGTCGCCCACGAACTGGCGCACAGCTGGTCGGGCAACCTGGTGACCAACGCCAGCTGGAAGGACATCTGGCTCAATGAAGGCTTCACCACCTACGTCCAGGGCCGCATCACCGAAGCTCTGTACGGCAAGGAAATGGCCGAGATGGAGAAGCAGATCGACCAGACCGACCTGCTGGCCGAAGTGAAGGACATGAGCCCGGCCGACCAGGCGCTGGCGCTGCCGCCGCTGAACGAGCGTGATCCCGACGAAGCCCTCAGCCAGGTGGCCTACGTCAAGGGTGCGTGGTTCCTGGAATTCCTGGAGCAGCGCTTCGGCCGCGAGACCTTCGATCCGTTCCTGCGTGGCTGGTTCGATGACCACGCTTTCCAGAGCGCGAACACCGACCAGTTCGTCGACTACATGAAGAAGAACCTGCTGCCGAAGAATCCGTCGGCAGTGACCGAGGCCGAACTGAAGGCATGGCTGGACGAGCCGGGTATCCCGGCGTTCGCGGCCAAGGCGCAGTCGCGCAACTTCAGCAGCGTCGATACCGCGCGCATCGCCTTCGCCAGCGCCGGCACCGTGCCGAGCAGCCAGGTCATCGCCGACTGGAGCACGCAGGAATGGGTGCGCTTCATCGATGGCCTGGGCGCGACCCAGCCGCTGGACAAGCTGGCCACGCTGGACAAGGCCTTCCACTTCACCGGCACCCCGAATGGCGAGATCGCCATGCGCTGGTACCCGCTGGCGATCCGCAGCGGCTACGAGCAGGCCAATGAAGGCGCGGCGGCATTCATCGAGCGCGTCGGCCGTCGCAAGCTGATCCTGCCGATCTACGCCGAACTGGTGAAGACCCCGAAGGGTCTGGAGCTGGCCAAGCAGGCCTTCGAAAAGGCCAAGCCGGGCTACCACCCGATCACCACCGCCTCGGTCCAGGACATGCTGGCCAAGGCTGAAGCCAAGTAAGCGGTAGTGCCGGCCGCTGGCCGGCAACCGGTCACTGCTTCACCACCAACGGCGGGGAAACCCGCCGTTGGTGTATCCGCTTTTCGCTGCCGATAGAATCGGGATGCACTCGCAAAGGACCTCCGCCATGAAACGACTGATCCTGCTCACCGCCTGCACGCTGGCGCTGGCCGCCTGCAGCAACCCCGAGGAAGAACGCAAGGCGCAGGAAGCCGCCGCGGCCGCCGTGCAGGCGCAGAAGGAGGCCAAGGCCGAAGACCTGGCCAAGCAGTACGACATGGCCGTGGCCGCGCAGGACTGGGAGCGCGCGCGCCTGCACGGCGCCTCGCTGCTGGACCAGTACAAGGACACCGCCGCCGCCGAGCGCATCGCTGCAGGCTTCGACGAGGTCAAGGCCAAGGGCGATGCCGCGCGCGACCTGCGCCGCATGCAGGCGCTGTGGCAGTACAACCAGATCCCGGTGGGCAACAAGGGCAACCAGGTTTCGGCGCAGATCTACAGCAAGGAACGGGTGGACGTGGATGGCAGCGGCGCGAAGACGGTGCAGCTGGTGTTCCGCGATCATCCGGAGTGGAAGCGGCATGCCTACCTGGTGCTGCAGGCCGGCGATTTCCGTTGCCCGCAGTGCACGGTGAAAGTGACCGTGGACGACGGCAAGCCGGTGTCGATGGCGGCGTGGCGCCCGAAGACCGATGAAGCCATCGCCCTGTTCATCACCGACCAGAAGGCGCTGTGGAAGCTGGCGCGCAAGGGCAGGTCGATCAGCATCGAGTTCCCGGTCAAGGCCGGCGGCACCCGCACGGCGGTGTTCGAAACGGGTGGCGTCGACGCCAGCCGCATGCCGCAGTGGTGGCAGTGACGGGGGCGGCGGGCAGCGCAGTGCACGCGTTGTCCGCGATCCGGCACTGGGTGTTCGACATGGATGGCACGCTGACCGTTGCCGTGCATGATTTCGCCGCGATCCGCCGCGCGCTGGAGATCGCGGCCGAGGAAGACATCCTTGACCATATTGCGGCGTTGCCGGACGCACCGGGGCAGGCCAAGCGCGAGTGGCTGCTGGATCATGAGCGCGCGCTGGCCGAGGACGCACTGCCGGCACCGGGTGCGGTGAAGCTGCTGCGCGCGTTGTCGGCGGCAGGCTGCCGGCTCGGCATCCTGACCCGCAATGATCATGCGCTGGCGAAGCTGACGTTGGACGCGATCGGGGTCGGGGCGTTGTTCGACGATGCCGACATCATTGGTCGCGATGAAGCGGTGCCCAAGCCCTCGCCGGAGGGCCTGCAGCAGCATCTGCGGCGATGGGGCATCGGGCCTGCGCAGGCGGTGATGGTGGGTGACCACGCCTACGACCTGGAGTGCGGGCGCGCCGCGGGCGCCCATACCGTACTGGTCAACCTGCCGGAAAACCCATGGCCGGGCCGCGCCGACTGGCATTTCGCCGATTGCCGCGCGCTGTTGGCTGCCTGGCAGGCCGCATGACCGGCGCGCGCAAGCCGAGCATGGGCTCGGCTCTACAGAGAGCAGGCAACGTGTCGGTCGGAAGTTCCGGTAGTGCCGGCCGCTGGCCGGCAGTGTCGACCAAGGTCGACACCTACCAACAGCATTGCCAGTAGTGCATCGGGTGGAAAGCCCCCTTGTTGTTCAAGGGGGCGCGCTGAAGGCGCGGGGATAAGGTGGAATGCGCGAGCAATTTGGTTACGCGCCAAGCGCGTAGCCAAATTGCTGCTTGAACTGCTCGTTGAACTCATCGAAGGTGAAACGCTGGTTCTGCGTGCCCGGATGCTCGACCTTCAGCGCGCCCATCAGGTTGCCCATGCGGCCGATGGTCAGCCAGTCGTAGCCTTTCTGGATGCCGTAGATCAGGCCGGCGCGGAAGGCGTCGCCACAGCCGGTCGGGTCGACCACGCGGCGCTCGTGCGCCGGCGGGATGTCATAGCTCTTTTCCGGGGTGTGGATGACCGCGCCTTTCGGGCCACGGGTGGTGATGTAGGCCTTGACCCGGCTGACGATCTCCTTTTCGTCCCAGCCGGTGCGCTCCTGCAGCAGGTTCGACTCGTAGTCGTTGACCACCACGTAGTCGGCCTGCTCGATGAAGGCGCGCAGTTCCGGGCCGTTGAACAGCGGCATGGCCTGGCCCGGGTCGAAGATGAACGGGATGCCGTCTTCGTGGAATTCCTGCGCGTTCTGGATCATGCCTTCGCGGCCGTCCGGGCCGACCAGGCCCAGGGTCACGCCCGGCACCCCACGCACGTGGTTCTCGTAGGAACGCATCATCGCGCCCGGGTGGAAGGCGGTGATCTGGTTGTTGTCGTGGTCGGTGGTGATGAACGCCTGCGGGGTGAACAGCTCATCGATCACGCGCACGCGCGACAGGTCGATGCCCAGGCCTTCGAAGTATTCGCGGTACGGGCCGAAGTCCGAACCCACGGTGCCCATCGGGATCGGCTGGCCGCCCAGCAGGTGCAGGTTGTAGGCGATGTTGCCTGCGCAGCCGCCGAACTCGCGGCGCATGCGCGGCACCAGGAAGGACACGTTCAGGATGTGCACCTTGTCCGGCAGGATGTGATTCTTGAACTGGTCCGGGAACACCATGATGGTGTCGAAGGCAAGAGAACCACAGATCAGAGCGGACATCGATGTAAGCCTATGCGGTGAATTTTGGGGTGGGCCGGCCCGGTTCATCGGGCAAGCAAACGGCGCCCTTGGGCGCCCGACGGCGCAAAGGTTACCCGCTGGTGCCGCTCAGGGCCAGAACCGGGTGAGACCCGATCAGGCCGAAAGCCTGTGAAGACGCGGGTTCAGCTAGTTTTTTCCTTGCTCGGCGGCAGGCGGGTTGCTAGGCTTGTCGGCCTCGATTTCTGCCCATTTTTTCGCCATCCCGCGGCGGGCACGACACCCCTCAGGACTCCTTCCTCAGATGTTCAAGAAACTCCGTGGCATGTTCTCCAACGACCTGTCCATCGACCTGGGCACGGCCAACACCCTCATCTACGTGCGCGGGCAGGGGATCGTGCTGAACGAGCCGTCGGTCGTGGCCGTGCGCCAGGACCGTGCCATCGGTGGCACCCGCTCGGTGGCAGCCGTCGGCGCCGAAGCCAAGCAGATGCTGGGCCGTACCCCGGGCCACATCACCACCATCCGCCCGATGAAGGATGGCGTCATCGCCGACTTCACCTATACCGAGGCGATGCTCAAGCACTTCATCAAGAAGGTGCACAAGTCGCGCGTGCTGCGCCCGAGCCCGCGCGTGCTGGTCTGCGTGCCGGCCGGCTCGACCCAGGTCGAGCGCCGCGCGATCAAGGAATCGGCCGAGGAAGCCGGTGCCCGTGACGTGTTCCTGATCGAAGAACCGATGGCCGCCGCGATCGGCGCCGGCATGCCGGTCACCGAAGCCCGTGGCTCGATGGTCATCGACATCGGCGGTGGCACCACCGAAGTGGCGGTCATCTCGCTCAACGGCATCGTCTATTCGGCCTCGGTCCGCATCGGCGGCGACCGCTTCGACGAGTCCATCACCAACTACGTGCGCCGCAACCACGGCATGCTGATCGGTGAAGCCACCGCCGAGCGCATCAAGGTCGAGCTGGGCTGCGCCTACCCGCAGGCGGAAGTGATCGAGATGGAGATCTCCGGCCGCAACCTCGCCGAGGGCGTGCCGAAGATGATCAAGATCAGCTCCAACGAGGTGCTCGAGGCCCTGCACGAGCCGCTGTCGGGCATCGTCAGCGCGGTCAAGCTGGCGCTGGAGCAGACCCCGCCGGAACTGTGCGCCGACGTCGCCGAGCGCGGCATCGTGCTGACCGGTGGTGGCGCCCTGCTGCGCGACCTGGACCGCCTGATCTCCGAGGAGACCGGCCTGCACGTGCAGGTGGCCGACGATCCGCTGACCTGCGTGGCGCGCGGTGGCGGCCGTGCGCTGGAGCTGGTGGACATGCACGGCAACGAGTTCTTTGCGCCGGAATAAGCCGTCCCGGCCGTTCCTGCCCGCCGCGCCCTTCCGGGGTGCGGCCCGCCGTGATGGCGGGCCGGCACCGGCGGGGCGCCCGCGTGTTTCCCTTCCGCCTTCTGCCAGTTGAATCGTTGCCGTGCCGCCCTACGCCGGTCCTCCCGTCGCCTCCCGATCCGGTGATGCCGCCAGCCCCCTGCGGTTGCTGGCCTATCTCGCGTTGGCCATCACCCTGATCGTGCTTGATGACCAGGCCGGCTGGCTGGCACGCCTGCGCGAGCAGGCCAACAGCCTGGTACAGCCGGTATGGGCACTGGCTGGCCTGCCCGGCAAGCTCGGCAACCAGGTCAAGGATTCCGCCGCCAGCCATACCCAGCTGGTCGCCGAAAACCGTGAACTGCGCAACCAGCTGCTGCTGGCCAACGCGCGCCTGACTCGCCTGCAGACCGCCGCGCTGGACAACGCCCAGCTGCGCGAACTGCTGAACGTGGCCGAGCGCAGTGGCCTGGACGTGCAGCTGGCACCGATCCTGGACATCGACCTGGACCCGGTGAAGCAACGCCTGGTGCTCGACGCAGGCAGCCGCGAGGGCGTGCACGTCGGCCAGGCGGTGATCGACGCCGGCGGCCTGATGGGGCAGGTGATCAGCGTCACCGGTGGCACCTCCACCGTGCTGCTGCTGACCGATCCCGACCACGCGGTGCCGGTCACCGTGGCCCGCAACGGCGTGCGCCTGATCGTCTATGGCCGCGGCGACACGCTGGAACTGCGCGACATCCCGCTCAGCGCTGGCGTGGAAGTGGGCGATGAGATCGTCACCTCCGGCCTCGGCGGGCGCTTCCCGGCCGGTTTCCCGGTCGGCACCATCACCGGCCTGCGCCCGGACGACACCCACGCCTTCCTGGTCGGCGAACTGAAGCCGGCGGCCCAGCTCGACCGCGGCCGCGACGTGCTGCTGCTGCGCCCGGGCGCGGCGATCCGCTTGCCTGCGGCCAGCGAACCGCAGCCGACTGCACCTTCGGCGCAACCGGCCCGCGCATCCTCCCTTACCCCCGCGCCGTTGGCGCGCCCCCCTCAGCCGACTGCACCTTCGGCGCAACCGGCCCGCGCATCTTCCCTTACCCCCCCGCCTTCGGCGCGCCCCCCTCAACAAGAGGGGAGCTCTCCACCCGCCGGGTCCCCGGTAGTGCCGGCCGCTGGCCGGCAACCGATCACGCCGGAGGGCCAGCGATGAGCCGCCTGCGCGACAACCCGTGGGTGCTGCCGGCCAGCCTGGTGGTGGCGCTGCTGCTGGGCCTGCTGCCGCTGCCGGCGCTGCTGCAGCCGCTGCGCCCATACTGGCTGGCGCTGGTGCTGGCGTACTGGGTGATCGAAGCTCCCGAACGCGTCGGCCTGGGCATCGCCTTCGCCAGCGGCGTGGTGGCCGACCTGCTGTACGGCGGCGTGCTGGGCGAACAGGCACTGCGGCTGGTGATGCTGGCCTTCATCCTGCAGCGCTTCCGTGCCCGCATCCGCTTCTTCCCGATGTCCCAGCAGATGCTGGCCATCGGCGGCCTGCTGTTCAACGATCGCATCGTCAGCGCGCTGGTCCACATCGTGGTGGATGAGCCAACGCTGCCCTGGTCGTACTGGTGGGCGCCTCTGCTGGGCATGGGCCTGTGGCCGCTGGTGTTCGTGCTGCTGGACGCGGTGCGCTTCGGCAAGCGCGGGCGCTGAGCCATGATCCCGCGCCGCCAGGTCAAGAACCCGCACGCCGAAGCCGAACAGTTCCGCCGCCGTGCGGCGCTGGGTTTCCTGGGCGTGCTGGTCTGCCTGCTGGGCCTGGGCGGCTGGTACTTCAAGCTGCAGGTGCTGGACCACGACGTCTACGCCACGCGCTCGGAAGCCAACCGCATCAAGCCGCGGCCGGTGGTGCCGGGGCGCGGCATGATCTACGACCGCAACGGTCGCCTGCTGGCCGAAAACGTGCCGGCCTTCCGCCTGGACGTGACCCCGGACAAGGTCAAGGACATGGATGCCACCCTGGAAGGGCTGGCGAAGATCATCAACATCAGCCCGGGAGAGCTGGAAGCATTCAACAGGTCGCGCAAGGCGCGCCGCAAGTTCCTGCCGGTCACGCTGAAGCTGCGCATGAGCGACGAGGAGATGGCGCGTTTTGCCGTTGACCGCTGGCGCTTCCCCGGCGTCGAGCTCGAACCCTACCTGACCCGGCGCTACCCGTACGGCGACCTGTTCGCGCACATCATCGGCTACGTCGGCCGCGTTGATGACAAGGACCTGGAGATCCTCGGCGAAGGCAATGCCGCGCTGACCCACATCGGCAAGTCCGGCCTGGAGCGCTATTACGAGCAGCAGCTGCGCGGCAAGGTCGGCTACGAGCAGGTCGAGACCAACGTGCAGGGCCGCGCGATCCGCACCATCGGCCGCGTCGCCGCGCAGTCCGGCGCCGACCTGCGGCTGTCGATCGACGCCGACCTGCAGCGCGCGATGGTGGCCGCGTTCGGCGACCAGGAAGGTTCGGCGGTGGCGATGGATCCGCGCACTGGCGAAGTGCTGGCGATGGTCAGCCTGCCGTCCTACGACCCCAACCTGTTCGTCAACGGCATTTCCCATGCCGACTTCAAGGCCTTGAACGAAAACCCGTCGCGGCCACAGTTCAATCGCCTGGTACTCGGTGGCGTCGCTCCCGGTTCCACGCTGAAGCCGCTGATCGGCCTGGCGGGACTGGACTCCGGCGTGCGCCGCCCGGAAGACAAGGTGCTGTCCACCGGCATGTTCTACCTGCCGGGCACCTCGCGCGGCTGGGGTGACGCCCACCGTGGCGGCCACGGCTGGACGGATCTGCGCAAGTCCATCGCCGAATCGGTCAACACCTATTACTACAAGCTGGCGCTGGACCTGGGCATCGAGCGCTTCGACCATTACATGGAGTACTACGGCTTCGGCCAGCCGACCGGCATCGACCTCACCGGCGAGATCGGCGGCATCCTGCCTTCGCCGGCCTACAAACGGAAGACCCGCAAGGAAGCCTGGTATCCCGGCGATACGGTCAACATCAGCATCGGCCAGGGTGACTGGAAGGTCACCCCGCTGCAGCTGGCGCGCGGCGTCAGCGGCCTGGCCGACGGCCAGCTGCGCACCCCGCACCTGGTGATCCAGCAGCGCGACGGCTTCGACAGCGACTGGACGGCAATGCCGGCCGGCGAAAGCAAGCCGATCAGCCCCAACCCCAACAACGTGCAGGCCGTGCGTGAGGGCATGATGGCGACCATGCGGCCCGGCGGCAGCGGCTGGCGCGTAGCGGTCGGTGCGCCGTACGTGATGGCCGGCAAGACCGGTACCGCACAGGTCATCAGCCGCAAGGGCACTGCTGCAGTGAACCCGAAGAGCCTGCCGATGCACCTGCGCCACCGCGCGCTGTTCGTTGGCTTCGCGCCGGTCGAAAACCCGGTCATCGCGATTGCGGTGGCAGTGGAAGGTGGTGGCTATGGTGGTTCGGCCGCGGCGCCGATCGCGCGCAAGGTGTTCGACGCTTACCTGTTGGGCAAGATGCCCGAAGGCATGCAGCCGCTGGACAGCGAGCGCGGCACCACCGCCATCGGCGCCACCGCGTTCGACAACGAAGACGCGGGCGCACGCCAGGCCGGTGACCTCGCCGCTGCACAGGTGGGAGAGCATCCGGTGCTGATCGGTGCACCCGCCCCCGAGCCGGCGCCTGCGCCGCAGCCGGGTGCGCCGGCCGCCGCGCTGCCAGCCACGCCGCGCCCGGCCCCTGCGGAGCCTGCACGATGAGGGTGTTCCTGCGCTGGGCCGGCGACATGCTGCGCCGCTTTTTCAGCACGCTGGACTGGGTGCTGTGCCTGGCCCTGGGCGCGCTGATGGTGATTGGCCTGGCGACCCTGAAGAGCGCTGGTGGCGACAGCCTGGTGATGGCGCAGGGCGCGCGTTTCGCGGTGGGCATGGCCGCACTGTGGGGCATCTCGCGGGTGCCGATCCTGCGCATCCGCTCGGCCACGCCGATGATCTACGCGATCTCGATGATCCCGCTGCTGGCGGTGTTCGTGCTGGGCACCGGTAAATATGGCCGGCAGTGGCTGGACCTGAAGTTCTTCTACCTGCAGCCGGCCGAACTGCTGAAGGTGAGCCTGCCGATGATGGTGGCGTGGTACCTGCACAAGATGCCGCTGCCGCCGCGCTTCAATACCGTGCTCGTGGCCTTGATCATCATCGGTGTACCCACCGGCCTGGTGATGTTGCAGCCGGACTTCGGTACCGGCGTGCTGATCGCCGCCAGCGGCGTGTTCGTGCTGCTGCTGGCGGGCCTGCCGTGGTGGTGGGTTGGGCTGGGCGTGGGCGGCGTGGCTGCGGTTGCGCCGGTGGCCTGGTTCTGGTTGCTGCGGCCGTACCAGAAGGACCGCATCATGATGTTCCTGGACCCGGAGATGGACGCGCTGGGCGCCGGCTGGAACATCATCCAGTCGAAGATCGCGATCGGTTCCGGCGGCTTCGATGGCAAGGGCTGGGGCGAAGGCTCGCAGTCGCACCTGAACTTCATTCCCGAGCAGACCACCGACTTCGCGTTCTCGGTGCTGAGCGAGGAATTCGGCTGGATCGGCGTGGCCACCGTGCTGGCTTTGTACCTGGTGGTGATCGGGCGCTGCCTGTGGATCGCCAGCCAGTCACGCGATTCCTATTCGCGCCTGCTGGCGGGTGCCACCGGTCTGGCGTTCTTCGTCTACGTGCTGGTGAATGGCGGGATGATTTCCGGCCTGCTGCCGGTAGTAGGCGTGCCGATGCCGCTGATCAGCTACGGTGGTACTTCGGCGGTGTCGCTGCTGGCCGGTTTCGGCCTGGTAATGGCGGTGCGCAGCCACAACCCGGTGCACGGGGGGTACGGGTAACATCGGCTGCGCGCAAACGCAGGACCACAATGACAGCTTCACGCAAGCACCCGTTGCTACCGTGCCCGCGTGAAATGGAAACGACTGCTTGGCGGCTGCCGTGAGGCGCTGCGCACGATCGATCTGCCGTTGCTGGGCGCGTTGTTGATCCTGATGGGCGCCGGCCTGGCGGTGCTGCACAGCGTGTCCGGCCCGGTGGCCGGGCAGGCGGCACGCTTTGCCGGTGGGCTGTTGGCGATGTGGCTGCTGTCGCGTGTTTCGCTGCCGGGATTGCGTGCGTGGACCCCTGCGATCTACGCGCTGTCGATGCTGCCGCTGATGGCGGTGTACGTCATCGGCACCGGCAAGTACGGGCAGCGCTGGCTGAACCTCGGCGTGTTCTACCTGCAGCCGTCCGAGCTGCTCAAGCTCAGCCTGCCGTTGATGATGGCGTGGTACCTGCATCGGCAACCACTGCCGCCCTCGCCGCGCACGGTATTGACTGCCGCGCTGCTGATCGGCGTGCCGGCGGTACTGATCCTCATGCAGCCCAACCTCGGCACCGCCACGCTGGTCACTGCCAGTGGCGTGTTCGCGTTGTTGCTGGCGGGCCTGCACTGGGGCTGGTTGGCGGCCGGGGCAGCAGGGCTGGCAGTGGCTGCACCCCTGGCGTGGTTCGGCTTGCTGCGGCAATACCAGAAGGATCGCGTGTTGACCTTCCTCGACCCGGCGGCCGACCCGCTTGGTACCGGCTGGAACATCCTGCAATCGCGTATCGCGATCGGTTCCGGGGGCTGGCAAGGACGTGGCTGGGGGCAGGGCACGCAGGCCACGCTGGATTTCCTGCCCGAGTACACCACCGACTTTGCGTTCTCGGTGCTGGCCGAAGAGTTTGGCTGGATCGGCGTGGCGACGATGTTCGCGCTGTACCTGTTCGTGGTGGGGCGTTGCCTGTGGATTGCCGTGCACGCGCGCGACACGCACGCGCGATTGCTGGCCGGTAGCCTGGGGCTGGCGTTCTTCGTCTACGTGCTGGTGAACGGCGGAATGATTTCCGGCCTGCTGCCGGTGGTGGGCATTCCGATGCCGCTGATCAGTTATGGCGGGACATCCGCTGTCTCGTTGCTGTCCGGCGTCGGGTTGGTGATGGCGGTACGCGGGCACCGGCCCGTGCACGGGGGATAGGGTTTCCAGCCAACGGCGCCGTCCCTCGTGGGTGGTCGTGTAACGCGGCTCATGTGTGGGGCGGGCGCGGTGGGTTCGCGGGACACGCCGTAAACCCCCCTCCGAGGTCCGGCCCAGCCGCTGGCGGCTGTGCGTTCGGGCGCTTGCGAAGCAGTGCTTCGCAAGCAAAGCGCCCTCACCCCTGGGGGCTCGATGGCGCCATCCATGGCGCCAACGGTCCCGCGAACCCACCGCGCCCGCCCCCTTACAGTTTTCGGGCGCGTCCACCCACGGAGAAGAAAAAGAAGGTCAACAGCGGATCGCAGCGCTGCGCTTGCTCGCGTAGAGCCGAGCCCATGCTCGGCTTCGCGGACAGGCCGGAAAGCAGCCGAGCGCGGGCTCGGCTCTACAGAAAGAGGCCAGCCAGGCTGCTTTTGATTTTGTTCTTCTCTTCTTCTCCGTGGGTGGACGCGCCCGGAACCTGTCCGTGGCCGGGTAGGTGGGCTGCGCAGGGGCGTGAGCCGCATGGATGCGGCGACCGAGCTTACATGGACGTACTTGCAGCGGCCCCTGCGCAGCCCATCTACCTGGCCTCACCCGTGAACTGCCCTTCGCGGCGACCCACGAGGGGCTGCGCCGTTGGCCGAAGACTTCCTGGCGCTGCGCATTGCCCGTTGTGGAAGCGTTCTCACAACAATGCGACGCAACACGCTCCCCGACGAAAGCCCGCAAAAAACGTTATCTGGTTCACATTTTTACACCGCGTTGATCTTGATCAATTGACTTGTCGTAATCGGCCTGCACAATGGCGGCCCGTTCGGCACGGCGCGCCGTCAATCGATGCAGCGCGAGGGGGCGTCGGGCGGGAGCAGTACTGATCCAACGGGTACAGGGAGCGCGGGGAACTGCCACTGGGGAGCGGCAGCCGCGCAGGTACCGACCGGATCCGGTCGCCGGTTGCGTCTGCGGGGATGGGGACGCAACCGGCCACCTCTATCTGAATGGGGAAGCTCGATCACGACGTCTTCACATTTCCCGCTGAACGTGGGCAAATCGTTGTGATTCATGGTGTTAGGGGTTTTAATTCATCCATGACCTGCTAACCTGCGACGATGATTCGACGCACTCTGGCCTGCATGCTCACCCTCGGCCTGGTCGCCTGCGCGACCCAGCCGAAGTCCCCACCGTCTTCGCCCCAGGCCAGCAGTACGCCGCGCCAGCCCGCCACCAAGGCCCACGGCCCGGCCGAAGCCGCGCCCGAAGCGGCCGCTGCTACAGCGCCGCCGGTCGATCTCACTCCGGTGCCGTTCGAGGTCGCACGGGCCCGCTTTGTTGCCGATACGGCCAAGCGCTATGGGCTGAAGCCGGAGCAGATCAGCAGCGTGCTCGATCAGGCGCAGGTGCGCCAGCCGATCATCGCCGCCATGTCGCGCCCGGCCGAACGGGTCAAACCGTGGAACGAATACCGGCCGATGTTCATCAGCAAGGCACGCATCGATGGCGGCCGCGCGTTCCTGGCCCAGCATCGTGCCGAACTGGATCGCGTGCAGCAGCGCACCGGCGTGCCGGCCGAAGTGATCGTGGCGATCATCGGCGTGGAGACCAGTTACGGGAAAAATGCCGGCAACCACCGCGTGCTCGATGCGCTGTACACGCTGGCGTTCTACTACCCGCGCAGTGGCGACCCGGCCAAGCTGGAACGCGAAGTGCGCCGCGAGCTGTTCTTCCGCGATGAGCTGGCCAAGCTGTTCGAGTTGGGCCGTGAGGAAAAGCTGGACATCACCACGCTCAAGGGCAGCTATGCCGGTGCGATGGGCATGGGCCAGTTCATGCCGTCCAGCTATCTCGATTACGCCGTGGACGGTAATGGCGATGGCCGTCGCGACCTGTTCACCAGCTACGACGATGTGTTCTCGTCCATCGCCAATTATTTCGTGAAGAAGGGCGGCTGGGTCCGTGGTGGCCAGGTGGCCGTACCGGCCACGCTGGCGCCGGGGCGCGAGGAGTTCTACCCGACCGAATGGATGCCGACCTGGTCGCTGGCCGACCTGGCGCAGCGCGGCTACCAGCCCAGCGCTGCGGTGCAGCCGGGCGCCACCGCAACGCCGATCACACTTGAGGGCAGCACCGGCAAGCAGTACTGGCTGGGCTTCCAGAATTACTACGCGATCACCCGCTACAACCTCTCGAAGATGTACGCGATGGCCGTGTTCCAGTTGTCGCAGGCCATCGCCGGACAGGAGCTGCCCCCGGCATGAACATCAGATGGCTGGTCCCGAGCTTGATCGTCCTCGCGCTGGCTGCCTGCAGCAGTGCGCCGAAGAAGCCGGCCACGGCCGGCCACGGTGGCAAGCCCAGCGGCACGGTGGTGCAGGGTCGCGGCTCGCGCCCGGCGCATTGCCCGGAGGGCTCGCCCTATGCCGCGGCCAAGGAAGACCCGAACACGCGCGGCAACTACACCGCCGGGGGGCTGTACAAGCCCGGCGTGCGTGACAGCACCCCGGACTACATTCCCAACGTCGCCTGCATTCCCGAGCCGGAAGTGACCGCCGAAGAGCGTTCGGCCATCGGCAACAAGTCGCCGTACGTGGTGCTGGGCAAGTCGTACAAGGTGCTCGACGACACCCGCAACTATGTCGAGCGCGGTACGGCCTCGTACTACGGCGCCAAGTTCCACGGCCGCCTGACCTCCAACCGCGAGGTCTACGACATGTACCAGTTCACCGCCGCGCACAAGACGCTGCCGCTGCCCAGCTTCGCCCGCGTCACTAACCTGGACAACGGCGAATCGGTGATCGTGCGCGTCAACGACCGTGGCCCGTTCCATGACGGTCGCGTGGTCGATCTCAGTTATGCCGCCGCGGTTCGACTGGGCATCACCCAGCGCGGTACCGGCAACGTGGAAGTGCGTGCGCTGCAACCGGGCGAGAGCAACCTGCTGGCCCAAAAGCCGTCGCGCCGCGAGCGCCGTGCCGCCGAAACGGCTGTCGCGGCGGCCAGTACGCGCCCGGTAACGGCTGCGCGTGCCACCGCCGACAGCGACATTGATCGCCTGGTCAAGCGCCTGCCGGCCGACGCCATGCCTGCGCGTGGCCAGCCGGCCACCACCCAGGGCGTGGCCAGCGCCGTGCCGGACGTGGCGGTCAGCAGCCTGCCGCCGAGCGCACCGCCGGCGCGCAGCGCCCCTGTGGCACCGGTTGCCGTCGCCAGCGCGGCGCCGCGCGCGGTCACGCCGGCGCCGGCGCGTACGACGCCGGCCACACCGACGGCCCCCAGCCTGTCGCAGCAGGTGGTAGGCGCGGTGATGGTGCAGGTCGCCAGCTTCTCCAGCCGCGACAATGCCAACCGCGCAATGGGCCAGCTCAACGCCGCCGGCATCGTTGGCGCGACCATCAGCGACATCGCCGCCGGTGGCCGCACCCTGTTCCGCCTGCGCGTTCCCGCCAGCGACCATGCCAGTGCCGCGGAACTTGTCGGCCGCATTGCCGGTCTGGGCCTGGGTTCGCCGCAGATCGTCAAGGATTGACCCGCCCGGGCCGGTGCTGCCGGCCCATGCTGCCCCGGCCTTACAATGGCCACTACGTTCCACCCTCCATTCCTGGCCGTCCCCTGGAGCCTGCTGTCCAATGAATTTCCGTTCCGCCGCCACCGCCCTGGCCGCCACCCTGGTGGTGGGCCTGGCTTCCGCCCAGACCCCGCTGCCGACCCCGGCCACGCCGGCGCCCGCCGCCGCCGCTGCCGCCCCGGCCACCGTTGCCACCCCGCCGGCGCCGGTGCCGAGCGTATCCAAGGCCTGGGTGCTGATGGACTACGCCACCGGCCAGGTGCTGGCCGGCGAGAACATCCACGAGCAGCTCGCGCCGGCCAGCATCACCAAGGTGATGACGTCCTACGTGGTTGCCGCCGAGGTCAAGAACGGCAAGGTCCGTGCGGATGACCAGGTGATGATGAGCGAGCGCGCCTGGCGCGAAGGCGGCGCCGGCACCGATGGCAGCTACAGCGGCTTCCCGGTCAACCAGACCGCACGCCTGGAAGACATGGAAAAGGGCATGGCGATCCAGTCCGGCAATGACGCCGCGATCGCCCTGGCCGAGCACGTGGCCGGCAGCGAAGAAGCCTTTGCGTCGCTGATGAACAGCTACGCCGCCAAGATCGGCATGAAGAACTCGCACTTCGTCAACGCCCACGGCCTGACTGCCGAAGGCCACCACAGCACCGCCTACGACCTGGCGCTGCTGGGCCGCGCGATGGTGCGTGATTACCCGGAAACCTACGCGTACAACAAGATCAAGGAATTCCAGGTCGGCAACATCAAGCAGCCGAACCGCAACCTGTTGTTGTGGCGCGACGGCAGCGTGGACGGTATCAAGACCGGCCACACCTCCGAAGCCGGTTACTGCCTGATGAGTTCGGCGCAGCGTGGCGACCAGCGCCTGATCGCCGTGGTATTGGGCGGTGCGTCGGAAAAGCAGCGCGCCGATGACAGCCTGGCCCTGCTGAACTGGGGCTTCCGCTTCTTCGAGACCCACCGCCTGTACGAGCCGGGCAAGGCCGTTGCCGAGCACAAGGTCTGGAAGGGCACCACCGACAAGGTGCAGCTGGGCGTGGCCCAGCCGATGCTGGTGAGCGTGCCGCGCGGCCGCTACAACGACCTGAAGCCGAGCATCGATGTGCCCAAGACCCTGGAAGCACCGTTCACCGCCGGCCAGCAGATCGGCACCGTGAAGGTCACCCTGGATGGCAAGGTCGTCGCCGAAGCGCCGCTGGTGGCCGTGGCCGCCGTCGAGCAGGCCGGCTTCTTCAAGCGCCTGTGGGACAGCTTCTGGATGTGGTGGGAATCGGAATGATCCACGCCCCGGCGTGGTGAACGAAAAGGCCGGCGAATGCCGGCCTTTTCTGTTTCGGGATGCCGGTTGCGTGCGGATGCGGGTAGTGCCGGCCGCTGGCCGGCTCCGCTTGAACCCATCCGGATATGCCAACAGCCGGCCAGCGGCCGGCACTACCCTCAGCCGCTCGCTTACAGCGAGCGATGCAGTAACCGGTGTGCCGACCAACGGTCGGCACCTACCCGCTTCACCATCAGCCCCTCGCCTACAGCGACCGGCTGATGGTGAAGCTGCCGAACACCGGCGCCTCGCGCTGGCCGTTGAACTCGCGCGTGCTGTGGTAGCGCGCGGCGGCGAACTTCCAGCGGCCGTACATCACCGCCACGCCGTACCCGCCGTAGGCCACCACATGGCGCTTGTCCACGCTGTGACTGTTGCGGAAGGTGTTGCCATCGAGGGTGATATCGCGGATCACCCAGGCAGCGTCCGAGGTCGCGAACAGGTGCCAGGACCACCCACTGGGGCGGCCGCGGCGGGTCGGCGCGGTGTTCTCGCCGGCCGGGCGCAGCGGCGTGCTGCCGAAGTCGTCTGGCAGCTTCCAGCCAAAGCGCACTTCACCGCCGAAATTGGCCTTGGTTTCCAGGTTGCCGATCGACCCGCCGTAGTGGCTGATCGCGTCCCAACCCCAACCGTCGGCATTGACGCTGGCATCGCCCGGCCAGCGGCGCATGCGCTCATGGGTCAGCATGAACAGTGGTTCGTTGTGCAGCTGGTTGTCCCAACCCTTGAATTTTTCGTCGCCCAGCACGTCGTGCACGGCATTCTGCACCTGCTTGCCCTGTGCCCACGGACCGACCACGCCCAGTGTCAGCTGGGTGGTCTGCAGGCGGTCGCCGCTGCGCGCATTGAAACCGAAGTTCGCGATCAGCACGCCGGCGTAAGGGCGGTCGTCCTCGATCAGGTCCCTGCGAGTGAAATCGGTCGGGGTGAAGATCCCCTGGCCGATGCTGAAGATCATGTTCTGCTGTTCGAACTTGCCCGGATGCAGCCCTTCCAGGTACCGGTTCACCCAGCGCGCCATGCGCGGCAGGCAGGGGTCGTCGGTGTAATCGACCAGATTGGGGGAGACCAGGGTCAACAGCGCACCGTTGGTATAGCCCTGGTCCTGGTGGCGGCCGCCGAACAGGTCGTTGTCGACGCGGAAATTGACCTGCGGCGGGTGGTCGCGCATGGCGTCCGGGCCACATTGTTCGGCCGCCTGGGCGGCAAGGGGGAGGGCAGAGGCCAGCAGGCCGGCGAGCCCGAGAGCTGCGACACTACGCATGGATGGAATGCTCATGGGGAAGGGGGCGGTTTTCAGTCGTTTTCTGCAACGCTACGGTACTCGTGCCCGCGCGTCGGAACGAGCACGTCCGGATCACTTGTCTGTTCCGAAAACAACATTGTCCGGCGGGCACAATTTGTTACCCGCGCACGCGCCGCGGGCCTGGCGTGAAGGCGGTCGCGGGCCGCCCGTACGATGTTCGCGCTGGTGACGGTCAGGAGATTGCAGTCAGCTGCCGTTGGGCCTCAGGCCCGTCCCTTTGGGCCGCCTGCAACGCAGCAGACCGCCGGTGCGGTCCTGGCGTTGATGAATACTCTTGGGTTTGTCGCCCTGCGGCCCGATAATGGGGCCATGGAAATCAAGTCCGACAACCCCGACCACGGCTTCCAGTTCCCCGGCCAGTTCGAGCTCAGCGCCATGGGCCCGGCCAACCGCGGCCTGGAGCATGAGCTTCCCCGCCTGTTGCTGGCCGCCGGCATCGATGTGGTGAACGAACGCATCAGCTGGAAGCACTCCTCCAACGGCAAGTACGTGTCCGTCCGCATCGTGTTCAAGGCCGGGAGCCGCGAACAGTACGACCTGGCGCACCAGGCGCTGCGTGACCACCCGGAAGTGAAGTGGACGCTGTAGCCGACTCCTGCCCGGCCGAAGCCGCCCCGGAGGACCGTGCGCCGCGTCCGGCGCTGGTCCGTGACCTCGGCCGCCAGCCGTATGAACCGGTGTGGCGCGCCATGCAGCGCTTCACCGACCAGCGAAGCGACGCCGATGCCGACGAGCTGTGGGTGGTCGAGCACGATCCGGTGTTCACCCTGGGCCAGGCCGGCAAGGACGAGCATGTGCTGGCGCCGGGCGACATCCCCGTGCTGCACGTGGACCGCGGCGGCCAGGTGACCTATCACGGTCCCGGCCAGATCGTGATCTATCCGTTGCTGCGCCTGCCACGGCTGGGCATCGGTGTACGCGATTACGTGTGCCGCATCGAGCAGGCGCTCATCGATACCCTGGCCGAGTGGAACATCGGCGCCGAACGCCGCGAGGGCGCCCCGGGCGTCTACGTCGGTGGTGCCAAGATTGCCGCACTCGGCATCCGCGTGCGCCGCGGCTGCACCTTCCATGGGCTGGCCTTCAACGTGGCCATGGACCTGGAACCCTTCCACCGCATCAATCCCTGTGGCTATCAGGGGTTGCAGGTGACCTCGGTGCTGGACTTGGGCGGCCCCTCCGGGATGGACGCCGTCAAGCCAGTGCTGCTGGACCACCTGGCCCGCCAGTTTGGCCTGCTGCTGCAGCACACGCCCGAACGGCCCGATCTTTCTGCGGCCGCCTGACCGCCCCCCGGAACTGCCATGACTGAAACCACCGCCCGTTCCATTCCCCTGCAGATCGTGCAGGGCGATTCTCCGTCCACCGCGCCGTTGCAGGCCGGGGTCAAGCAGCTGGGCGGTGACAAGATCAACCGTTCGCCGGTGCAGTTCGCCGACGCGCCGGTACTGCGCAAGCCGTCCTGGATCCGCGTGCGCATTCCTTCGGGCAATGCCGTGCAGAACCTGAAGGCCAAGCTGCGCGAGAACCGCCTGGTGACGGTATGCGAGGAAGCCAGCTGCCCGAACATCCACGAGTGCTTCGGTCATGGCACCGCCACCTTCATGATCCTCGGTGAGGTCTGCACCCGGCGCTGCTCGTTCTGCGACGTGGCCCATGGTCGCCCGAAGCCGCCGGATGCCAACGAGCCGGCCAGCCTCGGCCAGACCGTGGCCGACATGGGCCTGAAGTACGTGGTGGTGACCAGCGTCGACCGCGATGACCTGCGCGACGGGGGTGCCCAGCACTTCGTTGACTGCATCACCGCCATCCGCGAGAAGTCGCCGGGTACCCGCATCGAGGTGCTGACCCCGGACTTCCGCGGCAAGGGCCGCATGGAACGTGCGCTGGAGATCCTGGCGCAGAACCCGCCGGATGTGTTCAACCACAACATCGAGACCGTGCCGGACCTGTACCGCAACGTGCGCCCGGGTGCGGACTACCAGTGGTCGCTGAACCTGCTGAAGAACTTCAAGGCGCAGCACCCGGACGTGCCGACCAAGAGCGGCATCATGCTGGGCCTGGGCGAGGACTTCGAACAGATCAAGGCCACGATGCGTGACCTGCGCGCGCACGACGTGGACATGATCACCATCGGCCAGTACCTGCAGCCGACCGCGCACCACCACCCGGTGCTGAAGTACTGGACCCCCGAGGACTACAAGGCGCTGGAAGACTACGGTTACGAGCTGGGCTTCAGCCATGTGGCGTCCGGCCCGATGGTGCGCTCCTCGTACCACGCCGACGTGCAGGCCAAGGGCGCAGGGGTTTCCTGACACCCTCCCGGTGGGTGGGAGCTGCTTCTCCTGTGGGTGCGGACCGTTGGTCCGCAC